>CAJFUK010000024.1 GCA_904420125.1 Candidatus Falkowella caecavicola
GCTCCATCATTATACAGCTTAAGCAACAAGATGGATAATTCCTTACTGGCTGTAAGGGATATTAACCATAAATATATTGTAGTAGAATGGAGGCTGTATATGCAAAAAATATTCTATCCCGCTGTTTTCCATCCAGAAGCCACCGGATATTCTGTCTTTGTTCCGGATATTGATGGCTGCTATTCACAGGGAGAGACGATTGAAGAAGCAATCGAGATGGCGTCTGATGCGATCGGTCTATGTTTGGAGGAAATAATCGAACAGAACAAAGAGCTTCCTTCTCCCTCTAATCCGAATAGTTTGAAGTATGGCGAAAACGATTTTGTTGCGTTAATTACATTAGACTGGCTTGCCTATCAGAAGAAACACAATCTGAAATCGGTCAAGAAAACCCTTACAATTCCATCCTGGCTGAATACCCTGGCAGAGGAACAGCACATTAATTTTTCAAGTGTCCTGCAATCTGCATTAAAGCAACAGCTGCACATTGACTAAATAAAAAAGAGCAGGTTTTTTCCCTGCTCTTTTTTTTCGCTATCTTTTCACAATACCATTATATCACACTTGACAAGATTATCAAGTGTTATTTTGTGCTATTTTGTGCTATTTTGTATGCTCTTTCAAATTCTTGCAAAGAGTGACGGTGTAATGCCCGGATATAGGAGTATGTATAACGCATTTCCTTCGCAATCAAATCAAAGCGTTTGAATTCGACGTATCGTTTATACAAAAGTTCAATGTGCTTGCTGTTTTTCAAACCCTGAATTTGTGCAATGATCTCATGCCTCTTGGCTGATAACCTGTCAATTTCCTGATCAATCTCCTGTTCCAGATCAATTACTCTTGCCAGCGTCTTTACATACGGCGCATCGGTGGAAGGGCTTGACTGTACACGCTCTTTGGAATAGTCACGCCCTCCCATACTTTCCGATCTGGTGCGTAAAGTATCTGCCTCTTTGATTTTCAGTGTGATCGCTGTGTCCATCCGCTTTAACTGTTGCAAATATTCTTTTGCTTTCATTGCGTACAACTCCTTTTACCGGTATACATCAGACAGGTTATAGCTTCTCTGCTATCCTTCCAGCATCAGTTGGTTATTCTGATAAGCTTCAAACAGCGTTTGTCCTGAATTGTTGATCATATATGGCAAAAATATTTCGTCCATTTGTACCATCTCCGATTCTAAAATTGCCATTTGTGCTTCTACCCAGTCCTTGATAATTCTCCACGCAACCCTTTCCGCCTGCTCTCTATCACATTTCACTTTTTGTTTTGTCAAAACCGAGTGTACTGCGTCTACATTGGCCGGTAAACGAATTCCTCTAGTGCCATAAGGAGTCTCGATCATAAATGATACCGCCGATATATGTCCATCGTTATCGTACTCCTGCATAATCTTTTTAGCACCGTGCTTTACCAATTGTCCTTGTATCGCTCCCAGGGTTGTATAGATGTCAACCTTTGTTGTGTAATTTAATATCGGCATTTTTACCCACTCTCCATACAATGTTTTTCTTTCCCAATCAGGGAGGTCATTTACTTTCCTCTTTTGCATTCTTCGATCGTCACTTCGACGCGGGGGTTCTTCGGGTCCAGGACGAAGTCGTCCGAAAATCCTTCGATTTCTGACCAACCATCATTTCGAATAACGCCTGCTTCTACCAGGGCATCCTGTATAAACTTTTTTGCGAATGCGATATTATCTTTATCTCTGCGGCGGTTCGGTTCTACCCAAATGTAATGCATCCATACCGGATTGGTGAAGCGTATGTTTTTAAGCTGTATCTTAATCATGTAACCAATCATATGCTGTACTTGCCGTTTCATGGATGCTGCTTTATATTTCCCTTTGTAAGTGCGTTCGACATTGATATATTCATTGAGGCCCGGCAACAGGCCGGGAATTGTCAGTTTGTACTTTTTCATGAGCTATATATCCTTGCACATCATATACCCAGAATACGTCTGGCAGCTTCTTGCCGGTCATTCGCATTACTGGCACGGCGGGATGGTCCAGCCAGTTTCAGCCGAATCGGGCACATTTCCAAAATACGGTCATAAATACGCTTATATGCTAAAGACGGTGGGCTTTCCAGATCCTTCACAGACAGATTGGTTGTGATGATTACCGGTTGACCGGATCTTGCCCTGGTATCCACTATGTTGTAAATTTGCTCCACGGAATAGGACGTGTCCCGTTCTACTCCCAAATCATCAATGACCAGCAATGCGTATCGTTGAAGACGCTCAATCCGCTGTTGGCGTTCATCATCAAAAGTTCCTTGCAGACTATTCAGAATTCGAGGAAAATTAGACACACTGACACTGACCATTTTTTCTAAAAGAGCATTTGCAATCGCACAGGCCATAAAAGATTTTCCCGTGCCCACATCGCCGTAAAACAAAATGCCGATGTTCTGCGCTTTCATTTCCGGCCAATTTTCAACATATTTTTGACAGACTTCACTGATTCTCGGATTTCTCTGATCATCCTGGGCAAAAGTGTATTGCAAATATGTTGGATCTGTAATCCCATCCCGGCGAAGCCGCTGCATATGCATCTCACGCTCAACGCGTTTAATCTCCCCTTTCTTTTGGTCAATTTTTTCCTTTCCACATTTGCACAAACATCCAACGCGGATTTTCTTTTCATTCTGACCGGCAGAAAGGGTTACCGGTAACTTGACGTCTATTTGTTTGCGGTCACGACACTTGCCGCAACACAGGAACCCTTCAGAATCGAAATAATCTCCCGGTTCCTGATTCTGCAAGCTTTTTCGTACCATACCTGCTAAAACGTCTCCGATTGTTTCCATGATGATCACCGTCCTTTCAAAAAATCTTCGTCGTCATCATAATTTTTTGCCCATGGTTCTTTTGTTACAGGTGAGGAATTGCCTATGTCCTCCGCTTTTAGAGGAAACAGGCCTTGCCAGCACTTAAAAGTTGACTGATTTAATATTTTCTTCTGTTGCTCCGGGTTATTTGGGGCAAGCCGTTCCAGTTCTTTTAATGCCAGTGACGCAGCATAATCGGTCAAAGGCTTTTTTATCTTTGTCCGCATCTGTACATAGGCGTCCCATTCTTCTTTGATTTCTTCCGGAACAGATAAAACTATATTTATTTTATTTTTATTTATTTTACTTTTATTTACTTTACTTTGTACGTTTCCGGTACTTTTATCGGGGTTTCCAGTACTTTTATCGGGGTTTCCGGTACTTTTAACCGTTTTAAAGATAACTTTATTAAGAACACTGGCAGGGACGTCTTTTTTATTGTCCTCATTAAGCAACCAGTATTCCTTGATTATCTGTATTTCGTCACGGCTATTAAACATCCTGATATAGCGCCGCTGGATACCCGCGGAAGTTAGCACTCCAAACACGTCAAACACCCGTTTGTCAAAAAACGAACATCTTATGCACCCGGAAATGAACTCGCTTATGTATTCGGGACTGCAACCACAACCCGCACCATCAGACGCCAAGAAGCACCTGCTATTGTCCCATTTGATGAAGTATCCATTTTTGCCATATATCTCGCAAAGGAGGTAATCAAGCATGTACATCCCCTTTGCCCCGAATTCCGCTCTTAGCATACGGACTTTATCGTCATGATAAAAATCCGTATCTTTCGGAAAGTAGTCAACCCCGTCCTTTAGCGGACGAGCCATTTCATATCCTCCTGTCTAAAACGGAAGTGCCATATCTGTATCTGTTATCTCTTCAAAATCTTCTATATCCAATACAGATTCATTGTGTGTGCTTAAAACATTTTTAGAATCGGTCGGCAAAAAGCGAACATTTTCGGCAATAACTTCCGTTACATACCTTTTATTCCCGCTGTCTTTGTCTTCGTACGATCTGGTTTGTATTCTGCCTTCTATCAAAATCGGTTTTCCTTTAGAAAAATACTTGCAGATAAATTCTGCCGTATTTCTCCATGCAACAACGGAGATAAAATCTGCTTTGTATTCGCTGGATTCGTCCTTAAAATCCCGCCCAACTGCAATGTTAAAAGAGCTAACGACTATCCCTCCGGGCGTAGATTTGAGTACCGGGTCTGCCGTAAGCCTGCCGATTAAAAAAACTTTATTCATTTTTATTTCACCTCGTTCTCTGTTGCTTTTTCCTGATGGCAGTGCATATATACATATGTTCCGCCCGTCCCAATGTTTTTGTATATAAAATCATCACACTTTGATTTTGATAGATGATTTTTAACGACCTGCGTTTCATAGGCATATTCCCCTGCCGCTTTTTTGATCCTGATTTTTTCCTGAATAGCCTCATCCTCATAATTGGCCTCGATCAGGTATAAATCGTAGTCTTTGGCTGTAATGCCATTCAGATTATTGGTGTCTGTTGCATAGATTACTTTTCCAACCGGAAAATGAATTTTATAGCCATAGTTTGGAACATTATGTACAAGCCGGATGGGAATCACATTACATATACCGTACCGGTATTCCCTGTCCGGCTTCAGCATATCAATATTACGTTTATCTACGCCACATTCTGCGACATCCTTCACCAACCATTTACAGCAGGCAAACCGCAATGCCGGACGTTCCCTTGCCAATATCCTGACTGTTATTTTATTAAAATGGTCGGCGTGGATATGCGTTAATAAGACAAGACTGATCTTTTGATAAAACGGCTTTATCCTTTTAAAAGGAACACCGCAGTCCACCATCACCTGATCATTGAGAATGACCGCATTTCCATGTGATCCAGTAGATAGAATATTATATCTGATATTACAGGGCATCCATATCTACCTTTTGAATGTTTTGTTCTTCTGCGGCTTGCAGTGGATTCTCTTCTGGAATGCCTGCTGCATTTTGGTCTATTTCAGGTTCGTTTATAGAGCTGTCTTTTTCAAATGCCTGCTGCATTTCCGTTGACATAACACCCCATCGGCTGATAAGATGCCGCAGCATGGTTTTTTTGGCCATATCATCAAAATCTTTATACCAGAAGGAAGAATATTTCCACATATCTTTATCGGCTATTTCTCCATTTTCGATCTTCTGATATGCTTCTGTTGAAAACGCCGCGCTGTATCTGTCTGCATGGCTTAACATTTTATCTTTGCTCCAATAGATAGCCTTTCGGAAGCCATTAATATATTCAAACATGGCATAATATCCGATAGTAGGGGCCGCAAACCTCTTTTCGTAATCTTCAATAAGATTGCAGCTGATTTCTTCATTCAGCGGATCAAAGTAATTCAGTTCTCCCTGTTTGATTTCCAGCACATTTAATTTTTTATATTGGCCGCTGCGGATTGCCAGCTGGATATACCCCTTGTACCCCAGCACAAACTGTGCCTTTACTGTCTCCGGCTCAATCATATTCCCCTGCCTGTCATACTTTGCTTTTGACTTAAATGGAACCAGATAAAATTGCCCTAACTGAGGAGACGGTGAAAGATTCAAACTTTCGCCTAAAAGTGCCGCTGCAAGAATAGTGCCTGCATCACACTCCTGCAGCGCAGGATTCACCGCAACAGATGAAGTAATTGTTGCAATAAAGCGTTTGGCACGATCCGGATCTCCCAGTGTACTATAAATCAATTTTTGATAGCTCGGCGTATTTACTGCGGTCGAAAATTTTGGTTTTTGTTGTGCCTGAGTTAAATTAGATTTGTTCATAATCATATCCTCCTTCTACAAGGTAATGTTTTAATTTTCTCAGCTTTTCCAATGACCCCCTTACCCTGAATTCCACCTCATACATCGTTGTGTTATCTGCATTTACTTCTTCTGCCGGTTGGACTTTATTTTCCGAAATAACCGCGTCTATTCTTGCTTCTGCTTCTGATCTTTTTATATCAAACGCTTTGCTTTCTTCGGCTTTTTTACGTTCTGATTCTATGGCCTTGTGCCGACTTGACACAGCATATATCGCCTGTGCAATATCCTTTGTCTTTTTGTATTCAACCAGTATTTCTGCCTGTGTTTCTTCTGGTTGAGATTTTATCAGACAAAGCGATTCGTACACCCCATCAACAAACGCTTTCGCCTGTTCTTTCAGACTTTTAACGCTGGTTGACAGGTTCACTGTCAATCCCATATCCTCGAATGTAATAAAATCAATGTCTAAATTTGCTGCATACTCTTTAAAGTATGTCTTTATCTCGTCTGTTTTCTGAATTTTAATATGGTTTTCGACGGACGATATTTTATTGGAAAGCTGTTGATCCGCTTCCTTAAACAGATCAGTTACGCAGGATTTATATACTCTCTCAAACTGTTCATATGGGGCTAGAATCCTGTTCTTTACTTCTTTCCTCCTTGATTCCAGAAAATTAAAATCCTTTGAAAGATCTGCACGCATTGCCTTGATCTGCTTGACATTATCCTCTGTACATTCCATTACCAGTGCCTTACTGATTTTGTCCTGTATTTGTGCTTTGATTGATTTTAATTGTTCTTCGATTACAGGCAGCTGCTTAACTACAATGATTTCGTTGACCTCGCCTGTCATACCCTACCTTCCTTTCTCTCAATATCCCTGTCCGACCGCTTCTCTGGTCTCATATCCGCAGATTTTCAGTACTTGTTTCGTCCTCATCGCTTCCAGACATTCCAGATGATAATAGCTGTCGTCTATATATACAAATTCATCACCATCTACAATGTTTTCCTTGCAAGCCGTACACCGGTAAATTCCATGTAGATGTATTGCATTTGGACATCTGGGATGACATGGAACATGACCGCACAATTCACACATTTTTTCCAAACTCCCTTACAGCATCCATATCAAAAAAATTAATTTAACTATTGCTTTTGGCTCTTTTTTGCGGTATACTATTTATGGAATATTTGGATTGGGCTGTTTTGGTTGTTGTAGTGACAACAAAACGGCCTTTTTCCGTTTCTTCAATAGTTATTTTCTGCTCTCCCAGCAGCAGAAGGCTTCTTACGGCCTGCCCTACTTGTACAGCTGTCAGTATAGCCGTGTACTTCATCACACTTCCTCCCCTGTATTCTCCAAGTCAAATAAAACTTTTACCTTATTGATTTCTCTCAGATATTGCTCCCGATATGTAGCATTGTTTTTATGGGTAGCGTTAACAGCAGCTTCGAATTCTTCCAAATTCCCCCGGAAACACCCGCATACAACCTGTAGATCACCATCTGCATAATAGAAAGTGGTGTTGTCGTGTCTGCTGCCAATTTGCTTTGTCGTATACCGCTGGGGGCTACGGGTATAACTGCGACAACTAATGCAATACTGACAACCACTGCAATAACTGCAACCACTGCAATACTGGCAATCAATGCAACCACTGCAGTCCCTGCAATCCCTACACCCCTCACAACGCCAGCTATTATGGCAATTACAGCAATCATTGCAATACCAGCAAAACCTGCAATATCGGCAGTCATTGCAATATCGGCAGTCAAGGCATTTACTGCAATCATAGCAATTATGGCAGCCATAACAATTACAGCAATCATAGCAACTACGGCAATCATAGCAGTCATAGCAATCAACCAATGTCTTACTTAACTCTTCTGCTTCCTGTTCGGTGTACCTGTCAACATCCCACGCGTTATGTCGCTCATCTACCCAATAATTTCCTATCCTCTTCATCACTATTTCTCCTTTTGGCTCATATCAGCTAATTTATGATCCAGACAGGCCGACACGCCCCAATATACCATCCCGGAAACAAACAGGATCAATGCCCATTCCCCTCCTATGGCTTCATATCCTCTCTGTTGATATGCCGCTGGAATCGCCCAGAGGGATACTAGCCAACCCGCACAGACAGCCGGTATGACTTTCATCCCAAACAGGATCAGGTATCCTATCAGTACTTTAACCTTTCGTTTGATACCCGTCTGTTTTTTCATTCTTCTATGTACTGCTATAACTTCCATCCCGTTCATTTTCTTCGTCCTTTCCTTCGTCTGTCTGGTTCCATGGAAGGCTGATTTCTTCACATCTGGCAAATTTCTTCGCATTGATCCAATAGCTCCATTTCCGCCTTTTTACTGCATATCCCCATGGGAACCTTCCCTGCTGTAGCCCTTCTTCTACGAACCCTTTAGATGCCCCCATCAGTTTAGCCGCCAGAGCAGGCTGCATTTTAATTGCTGAATTTTCCTGAACCGTTGCTGCGGTTTCAAAGACTTCAAAATAGTTTTCCTGGACGCCCAGAGAAATAGCTATCTTCTTCTTTCTCTCTCTGGATGGCTCATTCTTGCCTGCTAAATACTGACTGATGGAAGATCTCCCGATGCCTGTTAAATCCGACAGTCGGGCTTGTGACAGGCTCAATTCTCTCATGAGCTTGTCTAATTTACTTGCAAACGTCATGTCACGCACCTTGCTTTCAATTCCTCTAAAAGCTCATCTGTTGAGAAACACTTTAAGGAAGAGGAAGTCCAAACGCTAGAAATATAATCCGGATGGTTGTGATATTTTTGAGGATTGTCATTTACCCACTGCTCCAAGTGTTCCCTTGAAACGAAATAGCAAATTTTCCCTTCATACTTGATACAGAAGCCATAAGGGCAGTCTGACTTATTCAATTCAGTTTTTAACGAACCCACTGTGATTTCCAGCATTTTGGCAGCTTCCCGCAAGCTAATCGTTCCACTCGACATAACCACTTCATCCTTCCCTTTTTTAGTTTTTTCACGTTGGGACGTTGCCGCGCCCCCATATCCCAATCACTTCATCCTTTTTCTTCCGGTTCTTCCATTTAAAATTTTCCTGTTACCCCCAGCATCACGTTTTTTTGCGCATTGCGCATCCAACAGCCTGCACATCGACATTATCAACGTAATATTTAACTGTGAGCGTGGGTGCTTCTCCGGCTTTGTGCCGATAAACCACTTCCGAGGCTTCCATGGAGATATCTCGTCCGTTTATTAAAACAGATGAAACTGAACCGGATGTGTTTATTTGCACGTTTACTTCTTCCATCTCTATCACCTCCTAGGCACCTTCTACAATGTCGTTAAGCGTACAGCCCAATGCGGCCGCTATCTCTGTACTTAACGGCAAGGATGGCGATTTTGTCCCTCTCTCAATCTGGCATAGCATAGATTGGGTAATGTTCACCTTCTCCGCTAGTTCCACCTGTGACATTCCCCTGTTTTCCCGGATATGCCGGATAGATGATCCTATACTCATTTTTTCCACCTCCTTAAAATGACGGCAATCAGAATGATATCTGCGACAATTGTGAAGACGTCTATTAAAATGCTGATCCGCTCCACTGTAATCCTCCCCTCTTTTCATCGATTTATATTGACAATGGGTTTGAAAAAAGGTATCCTTGGAAGTGAGGGGTTTTACCCCCTCGCTTCACTCAATCAGTTTTCTAATCAAATCGATTAGTGACTGAATGAGTTGCAGAGTGGCGGTTGCAAGAAGAACTTTTTCGAGTGTGTGCTTCTTGCGGCCGCTTTTCTTTTTCTTGCCCATTGTTTTTACCTCCTTTTTGTGTTATAGTTAAGGTGTTTCCTTAACTTTAGTTATATTATATCACGGAATTTCTTGATTTTCAATAGATAATCACGAATTTTATTGATTTTGTGTTATTGTCCAAAAGGAGGTCAGTTTTTTATGTATAATGCACAAAAGCTTGTACAGCGCATCAAAAATCGGGCAAAACAGAAAAATGTGCTTATCCGTGATATGCTGTCGGCCTGCGATTTAAGCATCAATGCAATCAGCCAAATCTCAGACAAAAAAGGGCTATCATCTTTTTCCCTCGCCCGTATCGCCGACTATCTCGACTGCTCCGTAGACTATTTGCTGGGTAGGACGGATAATCCCGAAGTGAATCGGTAGAAAGAAGGACAGAAAAATGAACAGCTTTCGTGAAAACAACTCGGTTTCTAAAAAATTTTTCTCAATCTTTTTCAAAATCATTGGTGCTATATGGATCGCTCTAAGTATTTCTGTTCTTTGGGATAAGTTTTCTTCTACAAATTTTGATTTTGTGACAGTCATAAGTACATTGATTATCGGCAGCGTTGGACTACTTCCTTTTGTATGGAATTTTATAAAAAAACGTACGAAAAGTTTGAAATATTTCTTATTAAAGAGCGTGGGTGTTGCATGGATTATTCTAAATGTCTCTACTATTGTAGATGATTGTATCACTGCGGGCTTTGAAATTGGATCTTTTATAGCATCGCTGATTGTTGGCAGTATTGGATTAATTCCTTTTGTATTATGGAGGTTGAAAAGTATGGCCATATGTTCTAAATGCGGTAAAAGAGGATTTATGCTAAAGGTAGATCCTTATGGAATGTGCTTTGACTGCTCTCAGCAAGAGCTGGTGAGATTTAAAACCATTGCCGACAAGATTACTTCCGAACAATATCAAGCCATGAACATTGAAGAACAGCTGCAAAAACTGACAGAGCTTCAAAAAGTCAAAAATAATGAAATAACTGCGTTGCAGCAAGAGATAACAAGGCTTGATGCTTTAATGCTTTCTAGAAAACAGGCTGTTGTTCAATTAGACGAAACTATCATGTTGCAAGAATTTGGTCTTTATGAACCCAGATACAAAATGACTAATTCTGAGCAGTATAAATTAAAGCTTGACAGCATCCGTTCCGAACAAAAGGAAATGATCAAAAACCATACCGCTGTAATCGGCAATACTAACTGGCAAGTCAATAACAGCCAGGCACAAGGTAAAAAGATGATAGCAGATATGCAAAAGCTTTTACTGCGTGCATTTAACAGCGAATGCGACGATATTGTAGAGCATGTAACTTACAGCAATTTTGATGCTTCTCTCAGGCGAATTGATTCTTCTCAAAATGCCATTTCAAAGCTCGGCTCAATTATGGGTATTTCAATCGCGCAGAAGTATTATCAGCTTAAAATAGCAGAATTGACCTTAGCTTTTGAATACCAACAAGTAAAACAAAAAGAAAAAGAAGAGCAAAAAGAGATACGTGCTCAGATGAGAGAAGAAGCTAAAATGCGTCGGGAAATTGAAGAAGCCAGGCACAAAATTGAAAAAGAACAGTCACATTATCAAAACGCATTGTCAAAGCTGTTAACACAAATCAGCAACTCCGGAGAGTCTGACGAACTTTTGCTGAAGAAAAAAGAAATCGAGGACAAGCTGTCGTCCATTGCCCAGTCCATAAAAGACATTGATTACCGTGAAGCGAATCAAAAGGCCGGATATGTGTATATCATTTCCAACATTGGATCTTTCGGCGAAAACATTTATAAAATCGGAATGACCCGCCGTTTGGATCCGATGGAGCGTATAGATGAACTCGGAGACGCCTCTGTTCCTTTCGACTTTGACGTTCACGCAATGATTTTTTCCGAAGATGCTCCAAAACTGGAAGCTGCTTTACATAAAGCTTTCGAAAACCGTAAACTTAATATGGTCAATACTCGTCGGGAATTTTTCAACGTCACTTTGGATGAGGTCAAAGCAGTCGTAATGGAAAATCACGACAAAACAGCTGAGTTTATTGAAACTGCAAGCGCTGAACAATACCGAGTTTCTCAAAAGATGCGTGAAGCTGCGGTATCCTGAAATAAGACTTTAACTGTTTGTACAATCTGACATTCTAATTTCTTCACAATAGGACGCAGTTGCGTCCTATTTTTCTTTATGGATTTACCGCTTTATCCTCGCTTTTATTTAGATTTCTAAAGTTCTCGAGTAAAAAAATATTCACTTATTTGGTCACCAGATATATGCAAAACATCACAGGCTCGCAATATTTCATCTTGGCGAAAGTCTCTTTTATTATTTAATGTTAAATTAAGAGAACAAGCGCTAACTCCAATCTTTTTAGCGAAAATTTCTTGTGTAAATCCCCTTTCTCTAAGCAGACCTAACAGTCTGGAATAATCATAGTTTGTCATGTAGATCACCTCCTTTATTTGTATAATATCACTTTTGATTTCTAAAGTCAATAGTTTTCTAAAGAAATTCTTGATTTTTCTAAAGTTTTATGCTATGATTGTAGTAAATAAGGTAGGTGAATATTTATGTCGACATTTAAGGAACGTTTAGAAGAGGCTTTACAGATGCGCGACATGACCCCGGCTGAATTATCCAAAGCGACTGGTATAGGAGAGGGGGCTATCAGTCAATATAGAAAAGGAGCCTATAAAGCGTCTCAAAGAAACCTTGATAAAATAGCCACTGCGTTAAAAGTCTCGATTCCTTGGTTGATGGGTGCTGGTGAAGCAACGATTGAAAAAGAAAGCCATAATATTGTAGATAATACTGGATATAGCCAACAAGAAAAAGAGGTGATAAAAAAATACCGTGCTCTGGACGAACACGGTACAAAAGTAGTGGATTTAGTTTTAGATGCGGAGTACACAAGATGTACAGACCAACAGCAGGATGATGACGATCTCTTTGTTGCCCCCTTAGTCGCCCGCTCCGGAGAGAGACGGAACATTGTAATCAGCAAAAAGGAACTTGAATCGCTGGTTCCGTCTGATGAAGAAGATCTATAATTTGTTTTTATCTATGTAATCCTTGAATTGGTTATAGACCTCCCTTTCCAGAGGGTGCAGATAAAAGCATCCGTGCCCTTTGGTTTGTAAAAACTCCTGCTGTCGACGTTCTAATTCCAGTAGTTGTTCCAACCGAAATGTAGCGCTTTGTATACTGATCTGACAATGTTCTGCAATTTCTTTTGCAGTAAATAGACCTAATTCATGCAGCACACAGGCCGGAGCCAACAAACGGCTTGCGAACACATTTGCTTCCTGTTCTTCCGGGCCATCATTCGCAGAAGGTTCCCTATTCTTGATTGTCACAGCAAAGCCTTCTGTTTTACCCAGATGACCGCATAGAATATGGCCCAGCTCATGCGCCAGCGTGAATCGTAAGCGTTGTGCAGTCTGCTTTTCATTGTAAAAAATAAAGCAGCGGTTTCCTTCTGCTATCGTAAAACCGTCGCTTGTTTGTGTCAGGCCATCCAGCCGTCTATTTTGTATCAGTGTCTGACTATCTCCGTACTTGTAGATCGGTATTTCTAAAGCTTTTAAAATGGCGGTGATTTTTACAGGCAGGCTATTTATTTTTAAATCCAGCAGCAGCTTCCAGCTTATGTTCCTTGCGTTTTGATATTTTTGGTAATTCATATGTTCACCCCTTCATGTCACATTATACGACATAAAGGAACATATTTTTACAAGTAAATCTTTCCAGAAAAAATAAAAAATACCGTGTTCTAAATGAACACGGTATAAGAACCCAATTTTATTGTGTTGTCAATGTATATTTTCCGCTCGGATAATTGCTTGAACCTCTTCTTTTCGTTCCACTAGGCCCTCTTTATGATGATTTCCGTCAGGTACAGCACTCATAGCTTTTTGTAAAACTTCCAATTCCTCTTCGTACAGTCCGTATTTCCTTAATAGGTATGCTGCTTCCCAATAAAGGGCTGGGGCATCAAATTTCTTTTCAATGGATATGTAGAATTGCACTAAAGCTTCTTTGTCTTTACCTATGGAGCGATAATCAATACCCCTAGACTCTTCATCGTAGCCATCGCCGTGTGTTTTAGCCGCTTCTAAAATTTCAGGTCTTTTTGCTTTCAAAAACGCCCGCATACTATCTCTTTGCGCCGTACTATCTTCTTCTACAGGTGATGTGCTTGCGCTTTTGGGATAATAAGAAGCCATATTAACACCAAAGCGTTTCTCTTCAATGGCACCAATGATAGATTTCCACTCAGATTGCCGACCATCTTTAGCAATTAATCGATTCATATCCCATACATTAAAAGTTTCGCCAATTGGTCCTTTCTCTGTAGTTGCGTGCCTGTGTTGATGCATGTATGGGATATAGGCATTATCCTCCAGTTCACTGATTCCTTTGTCTGTTAGTATATATTTTTTCATGCTGCTCATATCTGGCCAGTTCTCTTCCGGAACATTTTGTCTGATACGTTCAAGCAGATCTGCTTTTTTCCCGGTGGTGGGTAAGCCAGATGATATCAAAATATTTTTTAATTGCGGAACCTTTAATTTTTCTAACATAAGATCTTTAGGAGCCCATGTTATAAAGCCTCTGGACGCAAGTGATTCTAAAGCATGTCCAACATCCCGAATACCGTATTCAAACCACCAAAAGCCGGGGTACCCGTTCTTAGGCTTAGGATAGGTTCCAAGGCTGCAATAGTCAAGGAGTAATATCTCTCCAACATATAACCCATTTTTGGATGGGTATGTTGTTGCTTTTCTCTCTTCTAGGGTTATGACCTTAGATTCAAAAGGAGTATCCGGAAAGCTTACAAATGTATAATACTCATCTGGCTGATAGTAAGATTTTTCATCCGGATCAATAGAAGAGGCGTCTGCATATTCCGTTTCTTTATTCTTAGCCGTTTCTTCTATATTTGTCGTCTCTGTTATAGTTATGATCTCTGTATTGCCAGGCTTCTTTTTAGATCTAAATATGTCGAATATACTCATACTGTCTCTCCTCGCACAAAATTCTTTGATCCAAGACCTTTCTTTTTGTTTTCTATTTGTAAATACGAGTATATCGCACTATTAGTACAATGTCAAGAAACTTTGCACACAGAAAGGCATACTCTTTCGATAACTTTATACATACGATTCAAAACACGTGTTGACATTATACGTATTTTATGCTATAATAATATTGCAGGGGAGGTTCATATAAAATGCCAAAGAAGCCAAAAGAAATGGAAAAAATTGTCCTTGCGGACGGATGGATATTCACATCACAAGAAGGATCACACAGGCATTATACACACCCAACAAAGCCCGGCAAAGTTACAATACCCTTTCATGGCAAGGACATCAAAAAGGGTACTGAACTTTCAATCTTGAAGCAGGCAGGGCTGAAATAATCCCCGTCGCTTCAGGAAATAATTTATTTAGGAGGTTATGATTATGTTATCTGCTTATCCAGCATGCTTTATCAAAGAAGAAGACGGATATTCCGTTATTTTCCCAGATTTAAATAATTTAGCTACTTGCGGGGATACACTGGACGAAGCCTTTACTATGGCGGTGGATTGTCTGGCCGGGTATTTATACTGGCTCCAGAAAGATGGAGAAACACCGCCTGCGGCCTCCCCTATTGATACAATCAATCTGGCTGAAATTACCGCAGAGGTGGAAGCGTCTCCAGATGCAGCCTTTATAAATATTGTTACTGTAGATGTTTCCGAATACGCTAAAGTGCATTTCGAAAAATCGGTTAAAAAAACTCTTACGATTCCCGCTTGGCTGAATACTGCTGCGTTAGCTCAGAACATCAATTTTTCCCAAGTATTGCAGGACGCTTTAAAGGAACGTCTTCATTTAGGATAATCAAAGCGCGTTATTTTCTCTGCTTATTAGCAGCAAATAATAAGCAGAAAATGCCCCCGCACAAATAAAAAAGCCCCGCCAGCGCAGCAACACTGACGGGGTATGTCGTACCATTAAAAAATCAGGATGAAGTGATTTTTTTCTGACAGGTACATATTCATTATATCACTTCATCCTCTTCTTTGCAATAGGAAAGGATGAAAACTATGAAAAATCCCAACAGATACGGAACAGTAACCAAACTTTCAGGAAACAGGCGCAGGCCGTGGGTTGTAAAAGAAGGCCTGTCCGGTAGACAAAGGGCTATAGGTTATGCTGCTACAAAGGAAGAAGGATTAATCCTGCTCGCCCAGTACAACAACACCCCTTGGGATATTGATGCGCATAAAATTACGCTGCAGGAACTGTATGAAGTATGGCTGGAAAAAAGATGTGTTAAGCTGGGCAAAGCAAATCAGGCAAATCTGAAATCGGCATACAAGCACTGCATCAAATTGGGAGGGACACCTTACGCACAGATCAAAGCCTATCAAATGCAGGACTGTATTGACAACTGCGGCAGGGGTTATTCCACCCAGGGCGCAATTAAAAACCTATGGGGGCATCTTGACCGCTTCGCTATGGAGCTGGATATCATTTCCAAACGATATTCCGATCTTTTAACTTCCGCCCCAATACCAGACACAACGAAAAAAATTTTTACGCAAGAGGAAATCGCTCGTATTTGGGAGAACAAAAACCTTCCATGGATCGATTCTATCCTGTTTCTCCTTTATACTGGATTCAGAATTTCTGAAATGCTTTCCCTGCAAACAAATGCTGTTGATCTTCAAGAGTGGATTATACGCGGTGGTGTGAAAACGGAAGCCGGAAAGAACAGGTTGGTTCCCATACATACCAAAATTCAGGAAATTGTAAGAAAGCGTGTCGAAACGACTAAAAGCGGGTATCTCTTTGAGTATGAAGGGGAAAAGATTAAACAATTCAAATATAGAGAGGCTTGGGCCGATCATATGAAAAAGCTAAATATGAACCATACGCCGCATGAGTGCCGCCATACCTTCCGCTCGAATCTTGATTCCGCCGGGGCAAATAAAGTTTGTATCGACAGACTTATGGGGCATAAATCAACCGACACAGGAGAAAGGGTGTACACCCATAAAAATATAGATGAACTGCGCTTGAACATTGAATTAATAACATATTAGTAACAAATTTTAAAAAAACCCGCATAACACGGACTTTTCCCTATTTTTTATTTATTCCGCAATGGTTAAGTAATGTGATTTCCCTCATGCAAAATCCCGAAAACTTTACAGCCGGCTTACCCCAAATGCTGAATCTGGCCAATGTATCTCAAGAGCATTTGAACAGGGAATTTAAAAAGTATCTTCAGCTTACGCCTACTGAATTTATTAACATGAAACGCATAGAGTACGCCTCCGAACTTATTATGCAAGATCAATATAGTATTGCAGATATCAGCGAAATGTGCGGCTTTCATTCACTAAGTCATTTTTATAAAAATTTTGAAAAAAACATTCATTGTTCTCCGATGGCCTATATGAAAAGAGGCAAAAGGGAGCATGAACCGGAATATTCCCTGGAGAACCACTGCCTCCTCATACCAGATAGGAGGAAGTAATGATAAAAAAGAGGCCTTTCCGCTGCGTATAATTTCTGGTTAGCGCACAGAATAACGTAGAAGAATCGGGAATAACATGGCACAATCAGGTCGTTGAAAGCCGCAATACATTTTTATTGTATGAGAAAGGAGAGTAACGATGGATATAGTCATCCGGCTGGCCAAACCTGACGATGCACGAGATATGGCAGAGATACTCTCTCGCTCCTGGGAAGCGGCTTATCGGGATATCATTCCTATAAATTACATAAAAGAAAAAAATGCTACACGCCATGCGCTGTTTAAGCGAATCATTACCGATGAAAATGACAGGCAATATGTCATTCAAGCTGACGGAAAAACAATTGGTGTGATGTGCGTCGCACCTCCCCAGGAAGAGGCGGATGTTCAGATTGTACATGACAGCGGCATTGATGACAGCTTCTATGAGGTACACGGCATCTATTTACATCCCGATGTTTACCGTCAAGGTATCGGTAAAGTTGCCATGCATTTTGCTTTTGATAAAGCCCGATGTGCTGGAAAGAGCCATATCATTTTATGGGTATTTGCGGAAAATACAAATGCCATCAAATTTTATGAGAATTGTGGGTTTACCCCAGATGGTGCAAGTAAAATATATCACTGTGGCAAGGAAATGAAATGTATAAGAATGAGAAGAAAATTATAACTCTTCTATGGGGTGCCCTGCCACAACCGGACAGCATAACCTGGCGACCTTGTTGATGGTAAACTGAACAGGCTACGCCTGCCATTGACGGGGGTGTCTGCCCTTGCTCATCAGGGGAATCAAGAGGGCGAAAGCAACGAATGCTTTCGCCCTCTTATCTGGCTGCATATGAAAAAACAGGAAAATAATCAGAAAATTTATATCCGGGTCATATAATTTGAAGGTTGAAGATGTTGACAAATTTACAGTTGTAGAGAGGCAAATAGGCAGGAAATAATAGGTAAAGGGAATACAGCAGAAGTTTTTGAATGCGAAGAATAGAAAATTTTATAAATTTTTCCTGGAAGGTTACCTGCATGAATATGTAGAACTGGAGTTTCAAAATGCAAAAGAAATGTATAAAAATAAAATCAGAATTCCTAAGCCTTTTCAAGTAGTTACGATAGAAAATCGTAGAGGGATGATCTATGAAAGGATTGAGGGCAAAACATGATTAAATGGTATGATTGAAGGGAAAACACCTTTAGAGAAATTTTTAAATATGTTTGTTAATCTGCAGCTCGACATTCTTGCACACTATTCAAAAAATGTACCGCCATATAAGGAATCCCTCATTGCTATGCTAAAAAATAAAAAAATAAATAATCAAACAATTTTAAATACGATCAAAGCATTGCCTGAAGACGATTGCCTTTTGCACGGAGATTTTCATCCCAATAATATAGTCATGTCAGATGAAACTCCCGTTATCATTGATTTTATGAATGTATGTTATGGCCCCGCTCTGTATGATATAGCCAGAACATATTTCCTGATAAAACAGTTCGACCGTTGGCTGGCCGATCAGTATTTAAAAGAAATAGACGTATCAGAAAATGGTATTGCAGATTATCTGCATATTATTGAATTTTGTCGGCCATGTGAAAGCCAAGATTAGATGAGCCAATACCAGTTACCAAGGGTTTGGGATATCCCAAACCCGTTCATCAATGAATATTTATCCATCCACATTACATACCTTTTCGCAGATATATCTCATCTCTTGTCTATTATCTATCCTCAATGAGTTCAGTTTCAGTGAAGCCGACAGACTTGTATTGATGTTTTGCTGCCCCGTTTCTCACAGCAACATCAGTATATTAGATAGCTGCATCTGCCCATTTTGCCTATACAGAATATAGGCAAAATGGGCAGATGCAGCAGACCATTATATACTTTACGACAGTTAAATACTATTTTTTATGCCTCCCATATCCCTTTAGATCTTCTTTTAATTTATGGATCCTTTGTTTGGGACGAAGCTTATCCATGATCCGGTTATTATATACAATTCCCAGAATTCCGATGACGCCTGTGACGGCAAACATCAGCAAAGAGATCCAGAAATTTCCCTGAGAAATAGAATGTCCCGCATAGGTTGAAGAAATGATCGACGGGATTCGTGCTATAGTCGAAAGCAGAAAAAAACGTCCGGCTTTAATCGGGGTCAACGGAACAAAGTAAGTTAAAATATCCTTGGGTGTGCCCGGAATAAAAAACAGAATAAAAATAATCAGTTCCAACTTGTTGGTCTCATGCAAAAACAGCAGCTTCTGGTATTTCTTCGCAGAAACGATCTTTTCAACAAAGCGGGCGCCTAAAGTCCGTACAGTATAATAAATGAGCACAGTTCCAATCAATACCCCAGCCAGACAAATAAACAAACCGCCCAGTGATCCATAAATATACCCGGAGACTACCTCTACCAATTCTCCCGGAATAAACGCAAATACCACCTGCGCAACTTGGATGCCCAAAAACAAAAACCAGCCTTTAATGCCCAGTCCAGTGACATATTCTTTAAATTGTGCCTGCTTGGTTTCGTCCGCCAGCTCTGCAAGTTTGGGGACAAAAATAGCGGTGACTGCCAGCATCAGTAGAAATAATACTGCCAAAGCGACAAATTTATAGATATCCTTGCGGTTATTTGACGGCAGGGTTTCATTACTTTGGCCGTCATTGTGTACGATTCGCTTATCTTTAAAGTTTTGCATCCTGTCACCCCACCCCGTTAAAAGCTATATACCGATTTGGATTTCGCTTTTACTTTTCAGAGGGTCTAGTTCCTTTCCCCACCAGATACAGAAGGATTTAATTTCCAGCACTTCTGCGGGTGGATTATTTCTACTGTCCATGTGCCTGATCCTTTTGATTGATGCTGTCTCCAGGATTTATATTGATTATACCAGATTTTTTGTAAGGCTTCAAGAATCTGCTGGGAAATGACAGCTTTCTGAAATAATATATCCAAATTATGGTTGATTTAAACATGTACACTTTGAGGTTTTTGCTTTTTAAAATAAAAAATACCGCTATCAGGAGGAGCTCCCTACAGCGGTATTTTTTATTGAAGATCGGCTTCATCCAGCCTCCAATAGGGAGACAGGTACTGATCAATTTGCGGGAATATATTCTACCCCAATATTGGGCACAGCACTTACCGTAATATCTCTGCAATGCGCTGTTGGAGCACCGTTTCCCGGTCTCCGGAAAACTCCCAAAACATAATGCCACCTAAGCCCATTTTCTGCGCATACTGTACTTTTTCTGCAATAGATTCCTCATCCTCATAGGAGATAAAATCCGTCCCATTGTATAAATACGGTACCCGCGCCTGTTCATCAAAATAACGAACAAAGTTTTTTTGCTTGATCAATGTTCCCGTTATATGACAAAATCCCAAAGGTTCTCCTTTCCAACCGCCCGGAGCACAGGGCTGATGGAGTCCATGCCGGTCGCCTGCAGGCACCTTATGCCAGCCGCGTCCAGAAAAGTTCAAGCCCAGATTGAGCTTTTCTGCCGGAATGCCGCCCTGGAGATATAGGCGGATAGAAGAGTCCGCACAGCCCTGACCCGGACCCTCCGGATAGAGCGGGGAAGGATGAGCGGTCTGTTTAGACCAGCTTCCGGCAAAATCATAGGTCATGACATTGATGAAATCCAAAAGCGGTTCTATTTTTGTCAGCTCTAAATTTTGTACAGCCTGCTTTCCGATCCCGGCCGCCATGCTGAGCAGATAATGTTTACCATCCTTTTGCTCCTGTTCATCAAATTTTTGGCGGACGGCTTGAAGCAGCCTGGTGAAATTTTCACGGTCTTCCGGCCGATGACGGATCCCATCTCCCCCGGCCACTGGAAATTCCCAATCAATGTCCAGTCCGTCAAACTCCCAGCGGAGCAAAAAACGAAGCGCCGTTTCTGCAAAACGTTCCCGGCTTTCCGCATAAGCCGCTGCATCGGAAAAGGAACCGGACCATCCCCATCCCCCAACAGACAGCAGAACCCGCAGATGCGGATTCTCCCGGCGCATGCAGGATAATTGGCGATAAATTTCTTCTTCCGGCGCACCGAAATCTGTGATGATCTCTCCATCCGGTTTCAGGTTGGCAAAGGAATAATTAATATGGGTTAACAGCTGCGGATTGATGTCCTGTACAGATACCCGTCCTTCTGTAATCGGCCAAGACGCCAGATATGCTACGACTCGTTTCATGCTCTACCTCCTGTTCTGTTGTTTGTCAGCCCTTCAAAACACCTCAGTTTCCCCCAAAAAGCTTTGAAAATCTGTATACAGCAAAATTTTGTCAATGTTCTGTTTCATCACTGGTTTTCGCCTGTGCTCTTTGAGCCTCCTGTTCTACAAAAGCAGCATGCTCTCTGCTTAGCTCGGCAAAAAGCTGATACAGTGGCCAATCCTTGTTATACTGGGTCACCATGGCCTTTAATCCTGGAAGTTCTACGCCGTCTGCTTGGAGCTTCTGAAACATCCGTCCCAACCGACTCTGGCTCAAATCTTTCATGATCATCACTTCCTCAGGAAACACCTCTCCAGTATATGGTTCTGCTGCGGGTGAAAATCCATGCATTCCGGCGCAGTAGCCCAATTTTTCTCCCAGCTGTTCTTCCGACAGATCTATGATACCGATTCCCATTTCGCGCAACCCATCCCGAATCTTTTTCCCTCTGACCGTGTCCTCTGAAAGATGATACAGTAATACAGTTTCTTTTTGTATTCTGGCTTTCATTTTTATCCGCTCCCATTTCAGTCTGTGATATCCCGGAAATATTTGTTTATTTTTATTATAGCAAAGGTTGGCAGAAAGCACAAGGAGAATTCTCTCCTTGTGCTTTTTGTTTTCCCTCAAGAACAGTTGTCTAATATGGTCCTGCCGATCATCTTGCTGAACGATCCCCGTATATTGGACAAAAAAACAGGCAGTCCGATGATCGGACTGCCTGTTCTCTATTCTTGATAGGGCAGATATTCGACATAAACCTGTGATCCTTCTGCAGCCGTATGGAGTAAAATCTCTGTATTGCCCAAACGCCAACTATAGCGATATATAAAATCCAGAGTGTATTGCGTCTCCAATTCCTGTAATGCATTGCCATACTTTTCAGCAACTGCATTCCGGATCTCTTTTGCAAAATTTTCAATATTTGCGCTGCTTTCCGATGTAAAAATCAAAGCAACGGACTCCAGCTGATCGTCCTCCAGACTGCAGGCGACCGTTACAGTTCTGTCATAAGCTTCGACCTGGTCATATTCATAATACCCAAGCGAGTCATCGCTGTAATCCGGCTCGCCCGCCGCAGCGATCATTTCCTCTTTGGACATTCCAAATGTCAGATCATGAAAATCCGGGCAGCCAAACAGGTCGCTGTCTACGGTTACCTGCGGCTCTCCATAAGAGACTTCGTCCGGCAAACGGCTGGACGTCTGCATGGGAGAACGTTCCGGAAGGCTGTTTTCTCCGCCTCGGGAACATCCTGCAAAAACCGCTGCTATCAGCGCAAGGCTGACAGATAAAGCAAAAATACGTTTGATGATCCTAGTATTCATATTCTTTTCCTTTCTTTTGTTGAAGGTAGTGTCAAAACTACCTTCCTTTTTTATTGTAAAAGTTACGTTTTACCTTGATTTTTCGGAGGTTTGCAAATAAAAAGAGC
>CAJFUK010000025.1 GCA_904420125.1 Candidatus Falkowella caecavicola
AAACCGAGAGAGAAAACCCGCGAGGAATCGACCACCGAGATTGAGGAAAACAAGAAGAAAATACGGCAGCATAAGGAATTTTAATAAGCTGTCTGGATTTCCGTCGAATTGACGGAATTTTTCAATTTCCCTTGAAATCACTACTTTCCTTGAAAAGGGAGCTGTAGAACTTTGTCTTGACTTTTTACCGAAAAATGGGCTATAATAAAACTGAATCTGTATTTCTAAACGCGTGCAGTATCTATGGAGGATGAAAATGAAAACAAAATTTTTGCAATATGTCAGCCTGGTGGGATCCCTTTGTATCCTGCTGGGAAGCGTATATATGCCGGTATCTGCGGCGGAACCGGAGCCAGTAGCCGAGGAAAGCGCTGTTGTGTCAGAAATGACGGACAGAGAGACGATTTCTGCAGCGGTGGAGCGGGTGCTGTCCTACTATTCTGAAAAACGGCTGACGTATTTGAGCGGTTCGACAGATATTGTTCCAAGCATCTGGCATTATGCGGTTTTACAGTATACCGGACGTACGACGGACGGCAATGTTAATTATCTGGATCCATTTTATAATCCGGATTCTTTTGGGGAGAAAACCATTTCTGTTGAATATGCAAAAGCAATTCTTTACACCGTGTTAAAGGGTGGGGACGCTTCTTATGCCGCGATACAGCTTGCGGGACGTCAGCAGCCGGATGGCAGCTTCACCACGGATGGGGTTTCTCAGACACCGGTCTATCCGGAGGAACAGGCGTTGATCATGCTGGCACTGGATGCCGTGGCAGCAGATTATAACCGGACAGGAGCAGTCAGTGCGTTAAAAGCATATCGAGAAGAAGATGGCGGCTATGGAAACGGAGACACGCAGGGTAGCCAGGTAGAAACAACCGCTTTGGTATTAACCGTTCTTTCCCGGTATCAGGATGCAGCTTGTATCCAGATGGCAGAGGGTGCCAAAGCATTTTTGGAAAACAGCTTGGGCGAAGACGGCAGTTTCCTGGAGCAGGGAATGCCGGTCAGCGCGCAGGAACAGGCTTTGGCGATTTCCGGACTCTGCGCGGCACAGGAAGATATGCTTTCTGAAAGCTGGATGCCGGCGGTGGAAAAGCTGCTCTCCTTTCAGGCGGACAGCGGTGGGTTCTTACAAGAGCCCCTTTCTGCTGATGTTATTCCGCAGGTCAGCGACTTAGCGACCAGTCGGTCGGCTTTGGCCTTGATCGAAGTGCTCAACGGTGGAAATACCTGGATTGCCATGAGCCATGATGTTTATGAAACCATGCTTCTTCCGGATCCGGATCCGGAAGAAAGTTCCGTGCCGGAAATAGAAATGGAAATCGCAGGGACCCTGGAAGAATCTTCGGACGAGGCAGTTCCTACCAACGCTGTGCCGGATAATCCTAAAACAGGGGATGCTGCCGGGGCTATGCTGCCTGTTATGGCAGTCATCCTGGTTGTCGCGGTGGCCGGCGTTGTGGTGATGGTCGTTTTGCAGAATAAAAATAAGAAAAAATAGCGACTGCATAGCTGCATAACTGCATCGTTGTTAAAGGACAAAGATACGGTTGACAGGGTAAGAAAAAGATGACAGAATCCAAAAGGTTAAAGGGTTTCAAAACTCTTTAACCTTTTTTCTTTTCCCTATTATGCCGACAGGCGTTAGGCCTTTTAAGGAAGAATCATGGAGGCCGATATACATTGGTGCATAAACCGGCGCCAATCTCCTTATGCTATAGACAGGATTCAATCGGAGTAAAAACAGAAAGCCGCCGGACAAAACCGGCGTATTTCAGAGTATAAGCGTGAAATACAAAGAAATCCCGGATTCCTATTAATAAAATCGGGAAAAAGACGAAAATATCCTGAAAAATCGCCATTTTTTCATAAAACTATTGACAATTTGCGTGGCACACACTAATATAAATACTTGAACGATATATTGCGGTAAAAATTGTCCGTGTCAGCTTTGGTTACATAGGGAGAACCATTCCCTTTCCCATGCACATGGACGATTTTCTTCTGTTACCGCCCGCTTGTTCTCCGCATTTGTTGGAAAGGGGATCGATCGATGGAAAATAAAACGATTATCCAGCTTAAAGATATTGTCGTCCGTTTTGATGGAGAGACAATTCTTGACCGCATCAACCTATCTATTAAAGATAAAGAATTCGTAACGTTTTTGGGCCCTTCCGGCTGCGGAAAAACCACCACTCTCCGGATTATCGGCGGTTTTCTGTACCCGGATTCGGGGGATCTACTGTTTAACGGTAAGAAGATTAACGATGTGCCGCCGCATCTGCGGGAGGTAAACACCGTATTCCAGAAATATGCCCTGTTCCCGCATCTGAATGTTTATGACAATATTGCTTTCGGCCTGAAAGTAAAGCATCTTCCCAAAGATGAAATCCATGACCGGGTGATGACCATGCTCAAGACGGTGAACCTGGAGGGATTTGAAAAAAGACGGATCCATCAGCTTTCCGGCGGTCAGCAGCAGCGAATTGCCATTGCGCGTGCGCTGGTCAATTACCCGAAGGTTTTATTGCTCGACGAGCCGTTGGGCGCACTCGATCTCAAGCTGCGCAAAGAAATGCAGATTGAACTCAAAAACATGCAGCAGAAACTGGAAACGACATTTATTTATGTGACCCACGATCAGGAAGAAGCGCTTACCATGTCGGATACGATTGTGGTCATGAACGAGGGAGAGGTACAGCAGATCGGCACGCCGCAGGATATTTATAACGAACCGCAGAATGCGTTTGTCGCTGACTTTATCGGGGAAAGTAACATCATGAACGGCGTCATGCATAAAGATTTTTGGGTTGAATTCGGCGGGCAGAAACAGGCATGTGTGGATAAAGGCTTTAAGCCCATGCAACCGGTGGACGTTGTCGTGCGCCCGGAAGATATCGATCTGGTTAAACCTGAAGAAGCGGATTTAAAGGGAGAAGTGCTCTCTGTCGTCTTTAAAGGGGTACATTATGAGATCACGGTCGCCTGTAATGGACTGGAATGGATCATTCATACCACCAATGCAGCGCGTGTTGGGGAACAGGTGGGACTGCGTTTCGATCCGGATGACATTCATATTATGAACAAGCTCTTTACCCGGACGACCAATCTGTTGACCGGAACCGTGGTGGATGAAGATACCATTTCTTTTCTGCAGGATCTGGAGATGAAACGTCCCGGTCATGGCTTTGCGCCGGGCAGCAGCGTCCAGCTGACAATTTCACCGGTGGATATTCAACTGGTCAGCGAGGACCACAGCGATATGGTGGCCTACCTGGAAACGCTGATTTATAAGGGCGCTTACAATGAGGTGTTGCTGTATGTTGAGAAGCCGGAGCCGATGCAGCTGCTTGTCCATACCCAGAATGATGAACAGGTCGGTACCGATGTCGGGCTAAAATTTAATTTTGATCAAATAAAAATAGAGGCACTGCCCACAGCAGCCGGTATCCCTGGCACAGAAAAAAAGTGACACCTGTAAACACGCTGCCGAAAGAAAGGATGTGTGGTTGATTTGTTGAAACTTTCCAGGCGTTTTCTTTTGCCCTATGGAATTTGGATGATTTTATTTACTGTTGTTCCGTTAGGCATGGTCGCTTATTTTGCATTTTTTGATCAGGGGCAGTTTACAACGGCCGGTATTACCCGTATTTTTTCCTTTATGCCCAATCTTCTGCTTTCTTTTAAGCTGGCTTTGATTGCTACAGTTGTCTCTTTGCTTCTGGCTTATCCTTTTGCCTATATCCTGTCCCGGAAGCCTGAACGCAGCCGGATTACCTATATGATGCTGATGATGCTGCCCATGTGGATGAGCTTCCTGCTCAAGACCTACGCCTGGATGACGCTGCTGGAGGATACGGGGATTATCAATAATCTGCTCAGCGCGCTTCACCTGCCGACGTTTCATATGATCAATACCGAGGGCGCGGTAATACTCGGCATGATCTATGATTTTCTTCCATTTATGATTATGCCGCTTTATACGGTGATGATTAAGATTGATCGGTCCGTGATTGAAGCTGCTCAAGATTTAGGGGCAAATTCGGCCCATATCCTGTTTCGGGTGGTTATGCCCTTGAGCCTGCCAGGTATTGTTTCGGGCGTGACCATGGTTTTTGTACCGGCTGTCAGCACCTTTTATATCTCACAAAAACTGGGCGGCGGAAAAATTACCCTGATTGGTGATATCATTGAATCGCAATTCAAGCAGGTATATAATTTCAATTTCGGTTCGGCCATGTCCCTGACACTGATGATTCTGATTTTTATTGTCATGGGAATCATGAACCATTTTGATAATGAGGCCATTGAGGGGACGCTGGTTTAAACCGGTTGATTTTTCATCCGGGATGACGCGGTATATTGCATGGTGAAAATGGGGGATTCTTAACATGAAAAAATCTGTGTCCAACATCTATATTATTCTGATTTTCCTGTTTCTTTACCTGCCGATTTTAGTTTTTATCTTCTTCTCTTTTAATGAGGCAAACAGCCGTTCGGTTTTTACGGGCTTTTCTTTGCAATGGTATCAGGAGCTGTTTGAAAAGAAAGATATCATGCGCGCGCTGGGTAATTCGCTTTTGGTTGCAGCCATTTCGTCAGTGGCGGCCACGGTGATCGGAGTCATCGGTGCAACGGCCATTGTGAACATGAAAAAGCGCGCGCGGGCAGCAGTGATGAACATTACCTATCTGCCGATCATTAACCCGGAAATTGTGACGGGTATTGCGCTGATGCTTCTGTTTACGTTTATTGCCGGACTGTTCCATCTGGAACTGGGCATGTGGTCGGTGACCATTGCGCATATTACATTCAGTACGCCCTATGTTGTGCTGAATGTGTTGCCAAAACTGCGGCAGGCGGATGCAAGCCTGTTCCATGCCGCACAGGATCTCGGCTGTACACCGATGCAAAGCTTTTTTAAGGTGATTCTGCCGGAAATTATGCCGGGCATTATGTCCGGTATGCTGATGGCGTTTACATTGTCTTTCGATGACTTTATTATCAGCCACTTCACCAGCGGCAGCACGTTCCAGACCCTGCCGATCGCCATTTACGCGATGACCAAACGAAAGGTCAAACCTTATTTGAACGCGCTGTTTGCTTTGATTTTCGTTGTGGTGCTGGTGCTGCTGGTGCTGATGAACCTAAAGTCTATTCGGGAGGCAAAAACAAAAGAACGTAACCTGTAAAACGGGGAAATGAGAAAGGATGGCTTGGTAAATTGAAAAGAAAGATATCCGTTATAGTTGCCTGTGCATTGGCAGCGGGCTCTGTACTCGCGTTTGGTTCCTGCAGCGACAGCGGGAAGGAAAAATTGGTGGTATATAACTGGGGAGAGTATATTGCCGACGGTTCCGATGGCTCAATGGACGTGATTGCCGAATTTGAGGAGCGAACCGGTATTGACGTCGAATATGTGCAGTTCGAAAGCAATGAGGAAATGTATACCAAAATTAAAAGCGGAAGCGCGTCTTATGACATTATCATTCCGTCCGATTATATGATTTCCCGCATGATTGAAGAGGATATGCTGCAGGAGATTAATTTTGACAATATTCCCAATTACAAGTATATTATGGATGCTTATAAAGGGGAAAATGTAGGCTTTGACCCGTCGGGAAAATATTCGGTGCCCTATACCTGGGGGACGGTTGGAATTATTTATAACAAAACAATGGTAGAGGAACCGGTTGACAGCTGGGATATCCTTTGGGATGAAACTTACAGTGGGAAGATTCTGATGTTCCGCAATGAGAGGGATGCTTTTGGACTGGCTTTAAAGAAACTGGGATATTCTCTCAACAGCACATCAGAAGCAGAACTGCGCGAGGCAGCAGATCTGCTCCGTGAGCAGAACAGCCTGATTGATGCGTATGTCATGGATGAGGTGTTCGGAAAAATGGAAAGCGGCGAGGACGCGCTGGCTACATATTACTCCGGAGATGCGGTGAACATGATGGAGACCAATCCGGATCTTGGGTTTGCAATTCCCAAAGAGGGAACCAATATTTTTGTCGACGCCATCGTAATCCCCAAGAACGCTAAAAATGTCCCGGCCGCCGAAAAGTTCATTGATTTCCTGTGTGATCCGGAGATCGCATTAGAGAATATTGAATATATCTGTTATTCTTCGCCCAACAGCGGCGCTTATGAGATGCTGGATGATGAGGTCAAAAATAATCCGGTGATTTATCCGGATGAAGAGATCATCAGTAACTGTGAGGCTTTTGTACATCTGCCTCCGGAAACCATTCAGCTGATGAGCGACCTGTGGACCGAAATTCGGGCGGGACAGTAAAAAGATCGAGCAAAATAACAAAAAGGCGGAAATTTTTCCGCCTTTTTGTGCTATGCACCTCAGTATATTGATATATCTGTAAAAGGAAAGAATTACTTCCTGCAAAAAAAGGTTTTATTAGGAATATTCGGTTGCTTTTTGTTGTGGAGTATGGTACACTGAAATTGCAGTATATTGAAATGCTGAGGGGGTAATGTTTATGTTTTGTAAAAATTGTGGAGCAGAACTGAAAGAAGAAAGTTTGTTTTGCCATGTCTGTGGGACATCTATGGAAGCGGAGTCTACGACCAATCCGGCACCGGAGAGTGCTGTAAACAGTACATATTCGGCTGAGCCGAATGTTGTGTACGGACAGCCACCTGTACGAAAGACGGACGGAAAAGCGGTTGCTGCGATGATTCTTGGGCTTGTAGGTGTTTTTGCCTGGATTCTTCCTTTGGTTGGATTCCCGGTTACAATTGTAGGTCTGATTTTGGGAATTATCAGCAGAAATTCCACTAGCCGTGGAATGGCCATCGCTGGTATTGTTTTATCCTCTATATTCTTGGTTGTTACATTAATTAATTCTGTTGCAGGCGCTATTATGATGCTTAGCCTGGCACAATATTATTAATAAAGAGAGATCTATGGCATGCGGTTTAATGGAGGGAAATAGATGTTTTGTAAAAATTGTGGTACAGAACTGAAAGAAGATACGATTTTTTGCCCTAATTGCGGTACAAAAGTTTCAGAAGAAGCGCAGCGGCCGGAGGCTTCTGTGCAGGACCAGTCCGCGGGCTGGTCGGAATGGAATCAGCAGCAGGGTTATACCTCGGTTGATCTGTCTGCCAGTTCTGCGCAGCAGCGGGTTTACACGCAGCCGGTACAGGATGACGGAAGTTCCGGTGCAGCGTCTGCTTCATTGATTTTAGGACTGGTCAGTATATTATTTGCCGCCTACATTCCGGTGGTGGGATTAGTTCCGCCCATTATCGGTATTGTTTTGGGTTATAAGCAGATGCATTCCATGAATGGAGGCATGGCTAAGGCGGGCTTGATCATTTCCTCTATTTCGCTTGGCCTTCACGTAGTGATCTATGGCTTTGTGATATTGGCCTGCAGCATGGCGCTCACACTTGCATAATTGTTGATACCAAAAAGAATCCCCCTTAATCAGGGGGATTCTTTTTGGTATCAACAAGTGTCTATATAAAAGGGTAAGGGTTATATCGAACAGGCATCGATCTTTTTTCGCCGAACACAAAGCATGGTAAAAAGCCCTAACAGAATCGGCGCATAAAATGTAATCAGCCGCCAGAGAAGGACGGACACTTCCAGGAAAGATTGCGGAAAAAACATATTAAAAATAGCCAGAGAGCTGATCTCTGCCCCACCGACCGCACCGGGTGACGGGACAAAAGAAGAGATCATCTGAACACAAGCCTGCGCAGAAATAATTTCAAACACGGAAGCTCCTGCCTGTCCCAAAGCTCGATAGATACAGTAGGGGATCAGATAAAAAGCGGTCAATTGCAGGATGGTTGACACGATCGTATGGCCGACAGCGCCTTTATATTTCTGCATTTCCTGGATACCAGCATGGAATTTGGTTACTTCCGCCTGGATATATTTCCGCTTTTCTTCCGGATGCTTGAGCAGACGGAGTTTCGCCAGCAAGTTGATGGTACGGTTCGCAATCCACTGGGTGAAGCGGCTCAAAAAACACAGGCAGAACAGCCCGATGACAACGGCCAGATTGACCAGAAAACCGATTAAGACCAGATAAATAAAATTGTCTATTTTTTGCGCAAAGGACGAAAAATAAACGATCAGCGTCACGACCGAATATAGCGTTAACACAGACTGATAAACAATAAATTTAATTAGAAGGGAAATGGTCGCTGTGCTCAGCGGCATCCCGCTTCGCACCATGGAATACGCCTGCATGGGTTGTCCGCCGCTGGAAAAGGGGGTAACGCAATTAAAGAACTGTCCGATCATGGAAGTGCGGAGAGAAGAAGAAAATTTTTGCCCCGGGCATAACTTTTTGGCAATGGCGTGCAGCGCATCTGCTTCCAGCCCCCAATAGATCACCATACACAAAACGGCGCCCAGCATCCAGCTGACTTTTAACTGTCCAATGATCGACAGGACAGTGTCGATTCCTACACTGACAGACATCCAGATCAGAAAAATCGCGATGGCCAGTACAATCAGGACCAGGTTCCACTTCTTGAGCTTCATGCATTTGTTCCTTTCGTTAAACGATGCTGCTTATGCCGGGCACGGTTTTCCTGCACGTCCGAAGCGACTCTGGAGTAAAACTGATCCCACATTTCCAACACATGCTCTTTGCTGTAAAACGCATTGCCTTTCTGCGCCATCTGACAGGCCTGCTGATAAAAAGCAGGGTCTTCTTGCAGCCGCCGCAGCTGTTTTTCAAAATCGTCCAGGTCGTTCCCCTTCAGATAAAAATCAAACAGGATATTTTTATAAATATCAATGTCCCGCAGCAGAATCGGTTTGCCGCAGCACATAGCTTCCAAAATCGTCATGGGGAACAGCTCGTCATATGAGGGAAGGAACATCACATCCCCGATATTATAAAAATCATTCATCTGCTCCCGCTCCAAAATTCCGGTAAAATGCAGATTTGCAGGCGGATTCTCCAATTTTTCTTTAATTTCTTTATATCCTTCCGTAATGTTTCCAAACGAGAAACCGCCGGCCCATATAAATTGAAAGGAAGGCATCCGTTCAGCCAGACGGATAAAGTCAAAGATACCTTTGCGCGTCTGCAACTGACCGGCGCAGCAGACGGTGAACCGATCCGGTTCCAGTCCAAATTGCTGCCGAAGTGCAGAAATCTGATCCTGGGGCAGGGGGTGAAACCGTTCGCTGCTGACATAATTCGGAATATATGTGACCTTTTGCGGATCAATTCCATAAGCAGCCAAATGGCTGATAAAATCCGGATTCACCGTGACCAGATAGTCCATGCTTTTATAAAAACGAAGCAGATACCAATAAAAAGCTTTCTGAAAGGGTTTCCACAAATGTAAGCTTCCATCCACCGTTTCCGGAAGAAAATGTACGTATCCGACCCGCGCTCCACGCAGCCCCGCCAACGGGAAAGTCAGAATATATTGTGGATTAATTGTATGATAATGTGTAATATCCGCCATCGCCAGCTTGTTTTCTGAAACATCAAATTTTTCATCCAACTGACGGGCCAGCGCTACCTGCTCATCATATGCAGAGGAGACGCCTTGTCCCTTGACTTTATGCGCGCCGGAAAGCATATTAATTGTATATCGCATTTGACATCCTCCTTTATCTGCAAAATAGTATCCAAATGTGAAGATTATGTGACGCTTTTCTCATACTTTAATTATATCTTGGTTCCTGACAAAGTCAAGAACAGCAAGCGTTTTGTTAATATTTTGAAAGTAATTCTGGCGGAATCCAACAAAAAAGCGACGGGGATTGACCAAATGATTTAAGAACAGTCTGGATTCGATGAATTGTCTGTATTTTATCAGCTGATTCTTACAAACCTCTTACAAACAAATGAAAAACATCTGAACTTTTTTAGATCAGGTGCCGCGGCAGGCGGGATGACTCCTGACACAGAATATGTTATAATATCTTCAGCGGCATTGATTCGGCGCTGTATGCCGGAAAAATGCAACCGATTCTGAAGAAAGAGGCATGGCTATGTATAAAATTTTGATCGTGGAAGATGACGCGGTGATTGCATCCGCGATTGCCAAACAGACGGCGGCCTGGGGATATACGCCATACTGTGTATCGGATTTTCAAAACGTTTTGACAGAGTTTGGACAAGTCGATCCGCAGCTGGTGCTGTTGGACATCACGCTGCCGTTTTTTAACGAGTACCATTGGTGCAGAGAAATTCGGAAAATTTCCAAAGTGCCGGTGATTTTTATTTCTTCTGCGGCGGAAAATATGAATATTGTCATGGCTGTTCAGATGGGGGGAGACGATTTCATTGCCAAACCTTTTGACCTGGACGTGTTGACTGCAAAGGTGCAGGCGGTGCTGCGGCGCGCCTATGATTTCGGCGGAAAAGCGCAGATTATTGAGCATCGCGGTGCGCTGTTGAACAGGGAAGAGGCAGTATTGATGTATCAGGGACAGAAAATTGAACTGACCAAAAATGATTACCGGATTTTACTGACGCTGATGGAGAATAAAGGGAAAACGGTCAGCCGGGATACCCTGATGACCAGATTGTGGCAGACGGATAACTATGTTGATGAAAACACCCTGACCGTCAATATAACCCGCCTTCGTAAAAAGCTGGAGGCCGCTGGGCTGGAGGATTTTATTATAACCCGTAAGGGGATCGGTTATATTGTGGAATGAGGGCATCGTATATGGAGTTTTTTAAGATTTTCGGGGGATTCCTCCGGCAGCACCGGGCGGGGATCTTGTTATTTTGTTTATACGGAGGCATCTTTTATAGTGTATTCTCGCTATATGCACTGGAAGCGGAAGCTGTTTTTTACGCGGTGCTACTCTGTATAGCAGTAGGGAGCGTATGGGGAGTCGTCCGTTTTCTGCGCTATGTGCGCCGGCATCGGCAGCTCCAGGGGATGAAAGAGAAAATCCAGTACGGGCTGGAGGGGATGCCGGCGGCTGAAACATTGGAGCAAAGGGATTATACCGATCTGCTGGAAGTGGTGTACCAGGAAAAAACACGTCTGGTTTCTGCGATGGACCGCGAAAAAACAGATTTATCCGATTATTATACCTTATGGGCGCATCAGATCAAGACCCCGATTGCGGCGATGCATCTGCTCCTCCAGGCGGAGGATACAGAGGGAAATAAGGATCTTTCCGCAGAGCTTTTTAAGATTGAACAGTATGTCGAAATGGCGCTTTCTTATTTGCGCCTGGGCAGTGATACCACAGATTTTGTCATTCGCCGGCATGATTTGGAGCCGATCGTACGGCAGGCAGTCCATAAGTACGCTCCTTTATTTGTTCGGAAACGGATCGCATTGGAGATTTCCCCCCTGCCCATACAGGTGTTGACTGATGAAAAATGGCTTTGTTTTGTTATTGAACAGATTTTATCCAATGCGCTCAAGTATACGGCTGCCGGAAAAATCTCTATTTATATGGCGGACGCGGATCGGCTGGTCATCTCAGACACTGGGATCGGCATTGCACCGGAAGATCTGCCCAGAGTCTGCGAGAAAGGGTTTACCGGGTATAATGGACGAACCGACAAAAAAGCGACAGGGCTTGGATTATATCTCTGTAAAAAGATTTTGCAGCGCCTGTCCCATACCATCACCCTCGAATCCGAAATCGGAAAAGGAACCAAAGTGATCCTGAATCTGTCCAGTGTCCACCTTACGGCGGAATAAAAGCCTTACAGAAATGTAAGAAAAAACGGGGAAAATGTAAGCCAAAAAAATGGCAGGCATTTCTCCGTTTTGCTATACTGGGAACGGAAATCAGATAAGGAGGCCAATCATATGGCGGTTTTAGAGGTCAGTAATTTAAAAAAAGTCTATACAACCCGATTGGGAGGAAAACCGGTTCAGGCGCTGTCCAATGTGTCGTTTTCAGTCGAGGCCGGAGAATATGTAGCGATTATGGGGGAATCCGGTTCCGGAAAAACCACACTGCTGAATATCCTGGCAGCGCTCGACAGGCCAACCAGCGGGGAGGTGCTCTTAAACGGTAAAAGTCTCAGTTCGATCCGGGATCAGGAGCTATCCTCTTTCCGGAGGGAAAATTTAGGGTTTGTCTTTCAGGATTTTAATCTTCTGGACACCTTTTCAGTCCGTGATAATATTTTCCTTCCTATGGTGCTTTCCGGAAAAAGATATCAGGAGATGGAAAACCGGCTGCACCCACTCGTGGAATATCTGGGCATCAGCGAGCTGTTGGATCAATATCCTTATGAGCTGTCCGGCGGACAGAAACAGCGGACAGCGGTTGCCCGTGCGCTGATTACAGAGCCTCAGATCCTTTTAGCGGATGAACCGACCGGCGCACTGGATTCCCATGCGGCCGACGATCTGCTGCATTTATTCGGACAGATTAATCAGGGCGGGCAGACTGTTTTAATGGTGACACACAGCACCAAAGCGGCCAGCAGCGCCAAGCGTGTTCTGTTTATCAAAGACGGGGAAGTGTTCCATCAGCTGTATCGCGGCGGCCGGACGCCGGAAGAACTCTATCAGGAGATTGCCGATACGCTGACTGTGATTGCGACGGGCGGTGTACGCCATGAGTAAGTTTTTTTATCCGAAACTGGCGGCAGATAATCTCAGGAAAAACAGCCAGACCTATACGCCATATATTCTGACCTGTATTCTCACGATCGCCATGTTTTACATGATCGTGTCTTTGGCCGGCAATCCGGGCGTCGGTCAGGTCATTTATGGTAATGTTGTGCAGGAAATTCTAATGCTCGGCAGTTGGGTGACCGGTATTTTCGCTGTTATTTTTTTATTCTATACCAACAGTTTCCTTCTGAAACGGCGTAAAAAAGAGTTCGGTTTATATGCAGTTCTGGGCATGGAAAAAAAGCATCTGGCAAAGATGATTTTGTGGGAAACAGTCTATATAGCCGGGATCAGCCTGTCGGTCGGAATCCTGACAGGAATTTTGCTGGATAAACTGATGTTTGTGCTGCTCTTACGGCTGTTTGACGCGGCAATCCCGCTGGGATTTCATATTTCCGGCACGGCGATCGGACAGGCCTGTGTTCTGTTTTTATGCATTGATCTGCTGATTGTTCTAAACAGTTTCCGACAGGTGTATTTTACCAATCCTGCCGAACTGTTAAAGGGTGGTCAGGTGGGAGAAAAAGAGCCCAAGACCAGATGGCTGATGGCGATCATGGGCGTATTATCTCTATCCGCCGGATATGTCATCGCGCTATATACCCAGAATCCTCTGTTGGCTGTTTCCATGTTCTTTGTTGCCGTCATCCTGGTGATTATCGGAACCTACTGCCTGTTTATAGCCGGCAGTGTTGCCTTGCTCAAACTTTTGCGGAAAAATAAAAAATATTATTACAAAACCCAGCATTTTATTTCGGTTTCCGGCATGCTCTACCGGATGAAGCAAAATGCCGTGGGGCTGGCGAATATCTGCATTCTCTCTACGATGGTTCTGGTAATGATCTCTTCTACGCTTTCTCTCTATCTGGGGCTGGAGGATAGTTTACAAAAGCGGTTTCCCAGAGAAATTCTGGTTTCAGCCTACGGCGGCACAGAAGAGGGAGCGGCGGATACGACAGACGTCCGCGATCTGGTATCCGACGTTACATCCGCATACGGCTTACATCCGGAAAACGCTTTCTTTCAGCGTACTTTATGCTGTACCACAATCCGTCAGGGGGATTCTTTCCGCACTGAGGGGGTGGACGAGATGCACCAGGATACAGCGATTCTGATTTTTATACCGCTGGAAGATTACAACGCCATGGCGCCGGAACCGGAGCAACTGGAACAAGGTGAAATTCTGCTCTATGCGCCGAGTCAGCCCTTTTCTTCTTCCACATTACAGGTGTTTGGCGATCGCTGGACCGTCCGGAGACATCTGGAGAGTTTTATCACACACGCCGTTTCTGAGGCGTATCTGGCTGACACATATTTTATTGTCGTTCCGGACTTTGCCGCGCTTGAACAGCTAGAACTGAAAAATCAGGAAGCCTATGAGAACTATGCGTCTGAAATCCGGTATACCTATGGGTTTGACCTGGATACGGATCCGGACACGCAGGAGAAAATCTGCGACGACCTGCTGGAAATTCGGAAAACATCCATGCCGACGCTGCATCTGGACACCCGGACATGGGCGGAAGCAAACGAACGTTCCCTGTTCGGCGGACTGTTCTTTCTGGGCGTCTTTTTAGGCGGGCTGTTCCTGCTGGCAACGATTCTGTTAATCTATTATAAGCAGATTTCCGAGGGATACGATGACCGGCAACGCTTTGAGATCATGCAGAAAGTCGGCCTTGGAAAAGGGGAGATCCGTAAATCCATCCATGCGCAGGTTTTAACGGTATTTTTCCTGCCGCTGATTACGGCGGGGATTCATATGGCGTTTGCGTTCCCCTTTATCGCCCGTATGCTGGCCCTGTTTGATATGACCAATATTCTGCTGTTCGGAATTTGTACACTGGGGAGTTTTCTGGTGTTTGCCGGGTTATATGCAGCGGTTTACTTGATTACAGCTCGATCTTATTATAAAATTGTCAGTTAGGCGATTAAACCTGTTTTTGCAAAAAGCGGGTTGAGTCGGACCATTACCGGCGTAAAGACAAAAAAACCTGGGGGATCCCAGGTTTTTTGTCTTTATGAAAATAGGAGGAGCTTTGTGCTGCATCTACAGAATGATACAGATCAGCCCGTTGCAGCCTTCATTGATAATCCTTTCAATGGTTTCCTGCATTTTTAAGCGTGCATCTGCCGGCATTCGGTAGAGTTTGTTGTGAAGCCCCTCATTGACCAGCTCATGCAGAGACTTTCCAAAGATATTGGATTCCCAGATTTTCTGGGGGTTTTCTTCAAATTCCTGCAGCAGGTAATTCACCAGTTCTTCCGACTGTTTTTCGCTGCCGACAATCGGGCTGACCTCTGTGGTGATATCTGCCCGCATCATATGGATGGAGGGAGCAGAGGCGCGTAGTCGAACGCCATATTTCCCGCCCTGCTTCATGATCTCTGGTTCTTCCAGCGTCAGTTCATCCAATGTGGGCAGGACGATACCGTATCCGGTAGCGTTGACCTCTTCCAGAGCGCCGCAGATTTTTTCGTATTCCTTTTTAATCTGGGCCAGTTCGATCATACAGGGCATCAGTCCTGCTTCTCCATCAATCTCCAGACCGGTTGTTTCTCCAAGAACTTTGTAGAAGAGATCCGGCTGGATCTGGACACAGATTTTTGCGCTGCCGCATCCCAGGTCAATGCTGTCCACCCAGGTTTTGGTGACATACGTGCATGTGGTCATCTGTTCGGATACGGATTTAACTTCCCAGATATGCTGGATACCGGAGGACGCTTCCTTGACCGCAGCAAACAGTGCGGACTTGAGCCAATGATCCTTCTGCAGGGCTACGATCCAGCGCGGGATATCTACCTGAATCTCTTTTAAGGGGAATTCAAACAGTACCTGTGTCAGGATTTCGCGGATATCGGCTTCGTCGAGTTCCATACAGTTGACAGGAAGAACGGCTACGCCGTATTTTTCACTCATATAGTCCGCTAACTCCCGTGCCGACTCCGATTGCGGCCGGGTACAGTTTAGCAGAACAATAAAGGGCTTGTTGATTTCTTTGAGTTCATGAATCACCCGTTCTTCTGCTTCTTCATATTCCTCACGAGGAATATCGCTGATGCTGCCGTCGGTTGTCACCACAAGGCCGATGGTCGAATGTTCCGTGATGACTTTCTGGGTGCCTACTTCAGCCGCCATATTAAAGGGGACTTCGTTTTCAAACCAGGGGGTCATCACCATTCTGGGCGCTTCATTTTCAAAATAGCCCAGAGAACTGGGGACAATATATCCGACACAATCGATCATCCGGACATTCATGGTCGCCGTTCCGTCCAGTTTGACCTGGACCGCTTCTTCCGGAATGAATTTGGGTTCCGTCGTCATAATGGTTTTTCCGGCCGCGGACTGGGGGAGTTCATCGGTGGCCCGTTCTTTCCGGAACTCGCTTTCTATGTTGGGGATCACCAGAGTTTCCATAAACTTTTTAATAAAAGTGGATTTTCCGGTGCGCACCGGTCCGACAACCCCGATATAAATATCGCCGTCGGTGCGCTTTGCAATATCATGATAAATGTTTTGACCGTCCATCTGTAAACAGCCTCCTCCTTTTGATCTGCAGTATATTTAGTCCGTCAGCGGAACCAGAAGCATAGCGCGCTCCGGCAGAATTTCGCTGTCCAAACTGTTTTCTTCCAAAATAGCGGAAACAGCTGTGCCGTACCGTTTGGCAATTTCCCAAACCGCTTCGCCCTTATCCGCAAAATAAATGGTAATGGCGGCATGCGCCCGCTCTTTTGGACGCTGCGTATCCAACGTAAGGTCGGTTACTGCGTTCAGCCGCAGAGTGCTGCGGATAGAGCCTGACAGTTTGATTTCAGCCTTAATATCCACTCGCCCGCCGGAAAGGGTATACTGGCTGGAAAGAACTGCTGCACAGACATCTGCGATCATATTGCCGGCATCCTCTTCCTGGTATTCTGTACGGATTTCAAACGGAAAAGTCCGTTCGACCACCTGCGGCATCCCTTCGTTATTGCGGATCAGAATAAAAGCGGAAATATCTCCGCAGAGCATAAGGTATCCATCAGTAAAACGTGGATTCACTGAAACGGCATCGCAAAGAATATCGTAGATTTCTTCTGCTTCTCCTTCGGACAGGGCAATCGAACTTTGAACCAGTCCCGTCTGATTGATGCAGGCAATCAGGTGTTCTGCTTTCATCGTTTTCATCACGGACTCGGTTTCAAAACTGGTGGAATAGGCGTCGTCGGCCAGTTGGACCGTTTCATTTCGAAATGCTTCACATTCTGCACAAACCGTCATTTCCATGTTCAGAATACTGCCTGTATCGGTTTGCATAGGCTCGAGTTCAGCTGCAATTACATCGGTACGGATGACACAGGTGTCTTCCTCGTCCACCCCCGGCATGTCAATAATCTGGCTGACCGGTACCGAATGCTCCATCTGATGGGGAACGCCGTCTGCGTCGGCATACAGGGTATGCAGAATCAGTTCACCTTTTAGCACGACTTTATTGGCAATGATTTTAAAGTCCCCGATGGAAACGGCAGACCGCGCAGAAAGAATTGTTTCCGGCGCGGGCTTATCTGCAGCAACGGCCAGTTCTTCCCGCAAGGTAAACTGTTTAGAGGCGGTTTTGCGTTTCCCGCAGACCGAGAAACTGCGCTTTCTTAACTGGACGCCGTTTCCTTCTGCGTCCGATATCACGTCCTCGTCCCGCTGCTCTAACACCTGGACATCATAGCTGACTGCGCCCCGAAGATCCAGTCTGCGCGGATTGACAACACGGCAGTTCACAAATCCCGGTTTGGACCGGACGGAAAGGATCGGATTTTCACAGGATACTTTCAGCTCTGTTGTTTTGGAAAAGGGGAGTTTCTGTGTCAGCATATGCAGCGTGTTGTCCCCCTCGCTCAGATACAGGAGATGAGCCAGCGCCACGCCCTCAAGGATCAGCTTATTCCCATTGACGCGCTGGGCATGGAGTTTCGGCGTCATTTTGCATTTCAGCACCTTGAAAATCCCAGGATAATAGTCTGGAAGCATGTAGTCAAGCTCTACGGACTGTTCCAGCACGCCGTCATATACGGTTTCATTTATACAAATGGGATGATGCGTCAGATTGAGTTCCATAATATACGCTCCTTTTCTTTAATGTCCAAGACCCGCGCAGGAACCTTGATCCGCAAGCCTGGTTTATTGTATCTATATTCAGGAGCTGTCCGCAATATGACAGCTCTGCGGACAGACCGCGGCTTTTTAACGAAAAATAAAATCAGACAAAATATGACGGCATGCTGACAGAAAATCAGTTTTATCTTGCAAATTTTGCCGTTTCTCTGTATAATAGACACCTGGGAGATGAAGAGTCATGAACACCAAAGAAAAAACCAGGACAGGGGATTATTTATTTGACAATCATACTTTATTTATATTAATTGCTCCTTTAATTGCAGAACAGCTTTTAGCAACTATTGTGGGCCTTGCGGATTCTATTATGGTGGCCAGTGTAGGCGAAGCGGCTGTATCCGGCGTTTCGCTTGTGGACAGCATCATGCTGCTGTTGATTAACATTTTTACAGCGTTGGCAACCGGTGGTGCTGTTGTAGCCGGACAGTATCTGGGCCGCCATGATCCGAAAAAGGCCTGTGAGGCTTCCAACCAGCTGGTATGGTTTGTGACGCTGATTTCAATTGTGATCATGGCATTGGTATATGCCGGAAAATATTTTATCCTGCATATTGTATTCGGACAGATTGAGCCCGATGTGATGGCGCATGCCGATACCTATCTGACAATTGTTGCCGCATCGATTCCATTTATTGCGCTGTATAATGCCGGGGCGGCTATTTTCCGTTCCATGGGAAATTCCAAAATTTCCATGCAGGTTTCTATCATTATGAATATCATCAATATCGGTGGTAATGCACTTCTGATTTATGTATTTCATATGGGAACGGCTGGGGTGGCGATTCCGACTCTGGTCTCCAGAATCGTTGCGGCTGTGCTGATGGTCATTTTGCTTTGTAACCAGGAACTGGTGCTGCACATGGAGAAAACATTTCGGTATAAACCTGACTGGGCTCTGGTGCGGCGCATTTTATATATTGGCGTCCCCAATGGAATGGAAAACAGCATGTTCCAGCTGGGGAAAATTATTGTTTTAAGCCTGGTATCCACATTTGGAACTTATGCGATTGCGGCAAACGCTGTCAGCAATGTGGTGGCCTCTTTCCAGACGCTCCCGGGTGTGGCAATGTCCCTGGCTGTGACTACAGTGATCTCCCGCTGTATCGGCGCCGGGGAATATGAGCAGGTGGAGTATTATACCCGCAAGCTTCATAAGATTACATATCTTTGTATGTGGGTGACAATCGCCATCATTCTTGCGGCGATGCCCCTGATCCTGTGGGCTTATCAGCTGTCTGATGTGACGGCGCAGACGGCTTCCCGGATTATGCTGCTGCATGGTCTCTGCGCTGCGGTGATCTGGCCGATCGCTTTTACTCTGCCGGGAACACTCCGTTCGGCAGGAGATGTGCGTTTCAGCATGATTGTGTCGGTTACGTCTATGTGGATCTGCCGGATTGTTTTCAGCTATTTGTTGGGACAGGGGCTGCAAATGGGTGTGTTCGGCGTATGGGTGGCCATGATTTTGGACTGGTGCGTCCGTGCATGTTGCTTTATGATTCGTTATAAGAGGGGAAAATGGAAAACCAAACAGGTGATTTAGCCGAAGTGATCGTCTGTTGATTCTTTGGAGCTATTGGTATTCTGCCCCGGCAGGGGATGCGGCCGCCCCTGAACTTTACGCGATGTCAATTATATGACAGGCGGTATCTATTTAAATAGAGGATGTTGTGGATGGACTGCCCAAACTGTGGAAAAGAAATGCAAAAAGGTTTCCTGCAGGCTGGAAATATACTGGCCTTCAATAAACAGCGGCACAAACTGTCTTTGAAACCCAGGGAGCCGGAAGATACCATGATTGTCCAAAAAGCATTTACGGCAACCGATTTCAGCGGATTTATTTGCAAAGAATGCGGACTGGTGATTTTTGATTATAAAAATCCGTTGACCCGCTGGTGATCGGATTTCCTTTGGGACATGTGAGTGGAGAATGGGTGGGACGGGTATTTTGCAATACAAAAGGTAAACGGAAGGAACGGCCGGTTTACTTGACAGTGGCTTTATTTTCATTTAAAATAAAGAGGAAAAGGGCGGGCCGTCATAGATGACCCAATCTGAAAATCTTGGAAAGGGAATGAGGACGATGGGATACACTTTAGCGGAAAAGATTATCAAAGAACACATTGTTTCCGGTGAAATGGTCAAAGGACAACCGATTGCGATCAGAATTGACCAGACGCTGACACAGGATGCAACCGGTACCATGGCATATTTGCAGATGGAGGCGCTGGGCGTGGACCAGGTGAAGACCGAGCGCAGCGTTGCTTATATTGATCACAATACCTTGCAGTCCGGATTTATGAATGCGGATGACCATAAGTATATTGGGACAGTGGCCAAGAAACACGGCATCTATTTTTCACGGCCTGGAAACGGCGTTTGCCATCAGGTGCATCTCGAACGGTTCGGAAAACCCGGTAAGACGTTGATCGGCTCGGACAGCCATACGCCTACCGGCGGCGGTATCGGCATGTTTGCCTGCGGTGCGGGTGGATTTGATGTGGCCGTTGCCATGGCGGGCGGCGCATACAATATCATGATGCCTAAGACAGTAAAAATCAATCTGACGGGAAAACTCCGCGACTGGGTTTCTGCCAAAGACGTGATTCTGAAAGTGTTGCAGATGCTCACGGTGAAGGGCGGCGTTGGGAAAGTAATCGAGTATGCGGGAGAAGGAGTGAAGACCCTGTCGGTTCCGGAGCGGGCTACCATTACTAATATGGGCGCAGAATTGGGCACGACCACTTCTATTTTCCCTTCTGACGAAATCACCCGCGCTTTTCTGGAAGCACAGGGACGCGGCGAAGACTGGATTGCACTGGCGCCGGATGCAGATGCGGTTTATGACGAAGAATATGACATCAATCTGAGCGAACTGGTGCCGATGGTCGCCTGTCCGCACAGCCCGGACAACGTAAAAACAGTTCGGGAAGCAGGAAATATTGAGATTGATCAGGTATGTATCGGTTCCTGCACCAATTCTTCTTACCTTGATATGATGAAGGTGGCGCATATCCTGAAGGGAAAATCTGTGCATCCCAACGTGAGCCTTGCGATTGCGCCCGGTTCCAAGCAGGTGTTGACCATGCTGGCAGAAAACGGCGCGCTGGCAGATATGATCGCAGCCGGCGCACGCATTCTGGAGAGCGCGTGTGGTCCCTGTATCGGTATGGGACAGTCTCCCAAATCGGCCGGGGTTTCCCTGCGTACTTTTAACCGGAACTTCCTGGGCCGCAGCGGTACAGCGGACGGACAGGTTTATCTGCTGAGTCCGGAAACCGCAGCTTATTCTGCAATAACCGGTGTGCTTTCCGATCCGACCGAGATGGGTACAATGCCCCAGATTGCGATGCCGTCTCATTTTATCATCAACGATAATATGATTGAGCCGCCGGCTTCTCCGGAAGAAGCTGCTCAGGTAGAGGTGGTCAAGGGCCCGAATATCAAGCCTTTCCCGGTTGCCGAGCCGTTGCAGGAAAGCATAGAGGCAGATGTGCTGCTGAAGGTCGAGGACAATATCACGACCGACCATATTATGCCGGCCGGTTCCAAAATCCTTCCATACCGGTCCAATATCCCGTATCTTTCCCAGTACTGCTTTGAGGTGTGCGATCCGGAATTCCCGGCACGCGCTAAGGCGGCAGGAAAGGGCTTTATTGTCGGTGGCGCCAATTACGGACAGGGATCCTCCCGCGAACATGCGGCACTGGTACCCCTTTATCTCGGAATCCAGGCGGTTATCACCAAAAGCTTCGCCAGAATTCATCAGGCAAATCTGATTAATACCGGCATTTTGCCGCTGACCTTCCAGAACCCGGACGATTATGATGCGATTTCGCAGGGAGATACCCTGGTACTGGCAGATATCCGCAGTGCGGTGGAAAACGGTACGCCGATCATCCTGTACAACAAGACGACCGGTCGGAAAATTCCTTTAGCATGTGATTTGGGCGGGCAGAATCGTGACATTATCCTGGCGGGCGGCCGGCTGAACTATCTCAAACAAAAAATGCAGTAACAATCAAAGCTCCATTCTAAAAAGAGAATGGAGCTTTTCTCATATTTCTGTTCCGGACCGCGGCGTTATCCTGATATCACAAAATGCCTCCTAAAGCAATGGTTGCGTCCAGGCATGCCGGATCAAAATGAAAAATATTCATGGAATCACTGCAAATATTTTAGCGATTTATTCCTTGACAGCACTAAAATTTCCGAGTAAAATAGAGGGCATAGAGGGAATAGAGGGAATAGAGGGAATTTAAACCGTCTTCTGGCGGGGCTCTATGGGAAAGGATGTTTGTAAAATGAGAAAATTTCTGGCTTTTCTGCTTTCTGCAGCAGTGTGCACGAGTCTGTTGACTGGATGTGCCGAGCAACAGGACACTGGTTCGAGCACAGATTCTTCTGCAGAAGAAGGTAAGGCGTTTAAAGTCGGTCTGGTACAGTTGATGGAGCACACGTCGCTTAATACGATCCGGGAGGCGGTTCTGGATGAATTTAAGCAATTAGGATATACGGATGAAACCCTGACGGTTGATTACCAGAATGGATTGGGAGAACAGACAAACCTGTTGAGTATCTGCCAAAAATTTGTCGGGGATGATGTGGATCTGATTATTGCGATTGCCACCCCCGCTGCCCAGACTGCCATTTCTGTAACAGAAGGAACGGATATTCCGGTTGTATTCAGTGCGGTGACAAATCCGGCAGACGTGGGGATTCAGAACCCGGAGGCTCCGGAAGGGCACGCTACAGGTACATCGGATTTAATCCCGGTGGACAGCACGCTGGAACTGGCAAGGCAGATCGATCCGGAACTGGAAACCATCGGCCTTCTTTATAACGCCGGAGAGGCAAACTCCATCTCGGTTATTGAAGAGGCGAAAGCTTTCTGTGATGCGAACAATTTGAAATATGAAGAAAAAGCGCTGACCAATATCAGCGAACTGCAGCAGGCGGCGCAGGCGCTGGTCGGCAACGTAGATGCGGTCTTCACCCCGATTGACAACTCTATCGCTTCTGCCATGGCTGTGCTGTCCCAGGTGTGCATCGATGCCAAAATCCCTTGTTACGTCGGCGCAGATTCCATGGTCAAAGACGGTGGCCTGGCGGCAGTTGGAATTGAATATACCGAATTAGGACGGAATACGGCCAGAATGGCAGATCAGCTTTTAAAGGGAGCAGAAGTGTCTGAAGTACCGGTTCAGTATTTCGAAGATTTTTCCAAATTCATCAATACAACTGTGGCAGAAAAAATTGAATTGGAAATTCCCGCTGAAATTTTAGAAAATGCCGTGACTTTTGAATAGAAATCCATTATAATAGAATCTAATCGGACAGCAGAGACGCTGCCGGGACAGAAGAACCGCCGAAATCCGGATGCGGAGACGCGGCTCTTTCGCCGGCAGCGTTTATCTTTCTTAAAATTTTTATATAAAGAGGCGGACTTATGAATTTATTGGCGTTTCAGGGTGCAATTGAGCAGGGGCTGATGTATGGCCTGGTTGCACTGGGGCTTTTTGTGTCTTACCGGATTTTGAATGTCGCGGACCTGACAGTGGACGGCAGCTTTACATTGGGTGCAGCTGTATCTGTCATGATGGCGTTTAACGGGCATCCCTGGCTTGGCATTCTGCTGGCTGTGCTGGCAGGTATGTGCGCGGGGATTGTGACCGGCCTACTCCAGACAAAACTCAGGGTTCAACCAATTTTGGCTGGTATTCTTACCATGACAGCCCTGTATTCGATTAATATCTGGGTGATGGACGGAAAGCCGAATGTGAATCTGATCGGCAAAGATACCATTTACACACCGTTTAAAACATTTTTTGATGCGATGGGGTGGAGAAGTCCGGCCGGCAAGGGCTGGGAAGATCTGGTCGTATCCTTCCTTTTTACATCGCTGGCCGTTGTATTGGTTGTTCTATTTTTAAAGACACAGATTGGTTTTGCAGTGCGGGCCACTGGTGACAATGAGAACATGGTGCGTTCTTCTTCCATTAACTCGGATGTGACCAAATTAATCGGGCTTGCCATCGCAAACGGTTCGGTAGGGCTTGCAGGTGCAGTGCTGGCGCAGTCCCAGCGTTTTGCAGACGCAAGTATGGGAATCGGTATGGTGGTCATCGGGCTGGCCTCTCTGATTATCGGTGAAGTGATTTTGGGGCACGGCGGCGTTCTGCGGGGGGCGCTGGCCATGATTGTCGGTTCGATTCTTTATCGGATTATTATCGCTTTCGTGCTGGCCCGCAATGTGGCGGCTTCCGATCTCAAACTTTTGTCTGCCGTTATTGTAGCGGTGGCCATTTCTTACCCTGTGCTGAAAGAAAAAATTATGCTCATGCGGCAAAAAAGAAAACTGACGAAAGGCGGGGATGACCGTGCTTGAAATCCGGAATATCAGTAAAACCTTTTATCCCAAAACGGTGAACGAGCGTGTGGCGATACGGGATCTAAGCCTTTCTTTACCGGAAGGGGATTTTGTCACGGTCATCGGGGGAAACGGTGCTGGTAAATCAACGCTGTTTAACCTGATTGCCGGCTCTTTGATGGTAGATAGCGGGCAGATCCTGCTGGATGGACAGGATATTACCTATCTGCCGGAATATAAGCGGGCATTTAAAATCGGCCGGCTGTTTCAGGATCCGCTTAAAGGTACCGCGCCATCCATGACGATTGAGGAAAACCTGTCTCTGGCTTATTTGAGAGGGCGTTCCAGGGGACTTTCCTGGGGCCTGTCCAAGAAAAATGAGGCATTTTTTAAAGAGATTTTGTCTACACTGGATTTGGGACTGGAAAATCGTCTGAAATCCAAAGTGGGTCTTCTTTCGGGTGGGCAAAGGCAGGCGATCACGCTTTTAATGGCAACGATTGCAACGCCTAAACTGCTGCTTCTGGATGAGCATACAGCGGCGCTGGATCCTGGTACGGCGGATAAGGTGCTGAATCTGACCAAACGGATTGTCGCAGAAAATAAAATAACGACCATTATGATTACGCACAACATTACGTCGGCCCTGGAATGCGGAAACCGCACAATCATGATGGAAGACGGGAATATTATTCTGGACCTTGCCGGAGAAGAACGAAAAAATAAAACCGTGGAGGATATCCTGACATTGTTCCGGGAGAAGAGCAAAAAAGAATTTGACAATGACAGAATGATTTTGGGCTGATTGGCTCACACAGTTTTTTACAAAAATCAGAAAAGTAAGGCCAGAGAATCATAAGAACGGTTCAACAGGCCGAAGGATCAAAACAGAGATGGAAAGAAGGGTCTTTCTTACAGTCTGTTTTTTAAAGTGGATGGATACAGGATGTGGGGAGAATACGATGCAGTTGACATTTACTAAGATGCAGGGCGCGGGAAATGATTATATTTATATAGACTGTACCAAAGAGCTGTTGGAAAATCCGGAACAGGCGGCTGTCACATGGAGTGACCGGCATTTTGGGATCGGTGGGGACGGATTGGTTCTGATCTGTCCGAGCACATCCGCTGATTTTCGGATGCGGATGTTTAATGCAGACGGCAGTGAAGGCAATATGTGCGGCAATGCGATTCGGTGTGTCGGAAAATATGTATATGACCGTGGACTGACCCATCAGACGCGAATCTCCATTGAAACCAAAAGCGGCATTAAATATCTGGAGATGACTCCGGAGAACGGGAAAATACGCTGGGTGTCTGTAGATATGGGGCAGGCGATTTTAGATCCCACAGAGATTCCGGTATGCCTGCCCGGAGATCGGATTGTCAACCGACCGGCAGATTTTGGAGGACGCTCTTATCGGATTACCTGCGTTTCCATGGGCAATCCTCATTGCGTTACCTTTGTTGAAGAGGATGTGCGCACGATTCCTCTGGCGGAAATCGGTCCGCTCTTTGAACATTCCCCGCTCTTTCCGCAACGGGTTAATACAGAATTTGTGCGCGTGCTGGGACCGGCAGAGATTGAGATGCGCGTATGGGAGCGGGGCAGTGGAGAAACGCTTGCCTGCGGGACTGGCGCCTGCGCCAGCCTGGTTGCTGCGGTGCTAAATGGATTCTGCCCGCGGGATCGGGAGGTTACGGTTCATCTGCTGGGCGGCGATTTGCTGATTACCTGGCTGGAGGACGGAAGCGTACGGATGCGGGGACCGGCAGAAGAAGTGTTTACCGGAACCGTGATCTGGGAAGGGTAACGTCAGCTGTCGGCAGGCGGCCTTGGATAGCGGGCAGCAGGGTATATGTCCCCGGGGGATATATACCTTTTGTTTTTTCATCAGCAGATATGAAAACAGATTCAGCCAGATTCAGCCAGGTACAGCGCCTGCTTTGACCGTAATGGCTGGGTCGTTTGTGGCGGGAGGCAAGAAGATGAAACAGAATGCATACGATCAGGATATATTTTTTGAAAAGTACAGTCAAATGGAACGTTCTGTTAAGGGACTGGAAGGGGCCGGTGAATGGCATGCACTCAAAAAAATGTTGCCGGATTTTACGGGAAAACGAGTGCTGGATTTAGGATGTGGTTTTGGGTGGCACTGTCGATACGCGGCGGAGCACGGCGCCAAAGAGGTCATTGGCCTGGATCCGTCCCAAAAGATGCTGGAACGGGCTGCAAAATGCAACGCGGCACCCGTAATCCGGTATATCCAGACGATGATGGAAGAATATACCTATCCCAAACAGGCCTTTGATATCGTGATCAGTTCCCTGGCGCTGCATTACGTGGAGTCGTTTGACGAGATTTGTCAGAAGGTTGCGGGCACACTGACACGGGGCGGTATCTTTGTTTTTTCGGTGGAGCATCCTGTTTTTACCGCACAAGGACCGCAGCAATGGCTCTATGATCCGGACGGCCGTATTTGCTGCTGGCCGGTAGACCGCTACTTTGATGAGGGGGAGCGGGAAGCCATATTTCTGGGAGAACCTATCCGAAAATATCACAGGACGCTGACGACCTATTGGAACGGATTGGTACAAAATGGATTGACGGTCACAGATATTGTAGAACCGGAACCGCCGTCAGAGATGTTATCCATCCCAGGTATGGCCGATGAACTGCGCCGTCCGATGATGCTGTTGATTTCTGCCTGCAAAATGCAGGAAATATAAGACCGTGTGATTCAGAAATCAGCGATATTACGTTTTTTAAACCAATTTTTCGCTGGAAGGCTATTGTATAAAAATGCGGAAAATGCTATACTATAGGGAACACAGAATGGTTTGCCGGCCGTGGGCCGGAAACGGCGCAGCAAAGGAGCGTTTGATTTGGAAAATTACGATAAACTTGCAGACCTTATATTCGGCGACATTGACCGGACGCCGGCAGATTACGAGGCAATCTATCCGGAGCGCAATTTGAAGGAAGGCGCACGGGTCACTCGGATTGCGCCGAGTCCGACTGGATATCTGCATCTGGGCGTATTGTTTTCCGCACTTGTGGACGAGCGGATTGCACATGGTTCGGACGGCGTATTTTATGTCCGGATCGAAGACACGGATAAAAAGCGGGAAGTGGAAGGCGGTTTGGCGGATATTATCCAAGGATTCGTTAATTTTGGACTGAAAATTGACGAAGGTTTTACTGCGCCAGACCGGCAGGAAGGACTCTATGGTTCCTACCAGCAGAGTCAGCGCAGGGACATCTACCGGTGTTATGTGAAAGATCTGATGAAAAAGGGACTGGCATATCCCTGTTTCTGTACGGCAGAAGAGCTTGCAGCCGTTCGTGAAGAACAGGATGCCCAGAAACTGCGTACAGGATATTATGGAAAATGGGCCAAATGCCGGGATATTTCCTATGCGGAAGCGAAAGAAAAAATAGAAGCTGGACAGCCCTTTGTTGTCCGGCTCAAATCACCTGGCAGTGAGAACAACCGGATTGTTTTTGACGATATGATTAAAGGCAAAATTGAGATGCCGGAAAATGATCAGGATATCGTTCTTTTGAAAACCGACGGGATCCCTACTTATCACTTTGCCCATGCTGTAGACGATCATTTGATGCGGACAACTCATGTGATCCGCGGAGACGAATGGATTGCGTCAACACCGATCCATTTGCAGCTTTTTAAACTTTTGGGTTTTAAAGTCCCGAAATATGCGCATATTTCTCCCATCATGAAAGAAGAAAACGGTGGGAAAAGAAAACTCTCTAAAAGAAAGGATCCGGAGGCTGCGGTTCATTATTATGCTGAACAGGGATATCCGGCGGACAGCGTGATTGAATATCTGCTGACGCTGATGAATTCGGATTTTGAAGACTGGCGCCGCATGAATCTTGATGCACCCAATACGGCATTTAAAGTCAACTTTAAGAAGATGAGTGTTTCCGGCGCGTTGTTTGACCTTGTAAAACTCAATGATGTCAGCAAAAACACCATTTCCCGGATGCCGGCAGAGACAGTATGCGCGCAGCTTTTAAAATGGGCGGAGGAATATGATCCGGCGTTTTATGCGCTGCTGCAACGGGATCCGGCGTATACCCAGGCTGTCTTTTCGATTGACCGCGGCGGGAAAAAGCCGCGTAAGGATATTGCGAAATGGAGCGACGCCAAAGAGTATGCCGCTTATTTCTATGATGAGCTGTTTGTCAACACTTATGCACTGCCGGAAAACATCTGCCCTGCGGATGCGGCGGCGGCTATGGAAGCCTATATCCCGCTGTATAGTGAGCAGGATGATCAGAACGAATGGTTTGAAAAGTTAAAACAGGTGAGCCCGCAGATTGGCTATGCCTCGGAAGTCAAAGCCTATAAAGCGGATCCATCTGCGTATAAGGGACATGTCGGCGATATTGGCACCATGGTGCGGGTGGCGATTACCGGGCGGACCAACAGTCCGGATCTTTGCGAAATCATGAAAGTGCTTGGAAAAGAAAGATCCGTCGCACGGTTGCAGAAAGCGGCAGAAATTTGGAAAAACCAATAGGTCCTGATATAATTTTGATCAAAATGATAAAACGGAGTGAATTAAATGGAAGAGATGAATAAGGTTCTGCCAGACGATACAGTGAAAGAAGCCGGGAATTTTATCCATGAACTGATTGATAAAGATTTAGCAGAGGGTGTTTATGACCGGGTGCAGACCCGTTTTCCTCCGGAGCCCAATGGGTATCTGCATATCGGACATGTGAAAGCGATCTGCATTGATTTTGGGACCGCGGAAAAATATGGAGGTACCTGTAATTTGCGGTTGGATGATACAAATCCAACGAAGGAAGATGTTGAATATGTGGATGCGATCAAGGAAGATATTCAGTGGCTTGGGTTCAACTGGGATCATGTCTATTTTGCATCCGATTATTTTGACTTTATCTATGAATGCGCCATTCGGCTCATTCAGATGGGAAAGGCCTATGTTTGTGACCTGACTGCGGAAGAAATGCGGGAATACCGGGGCACGTTGACGCAGCCGGGGAGGGAAAGTCCTTACAGAAACCGTTCTGTAGAAGAAAATCTGGATCTTTTTAAACGAATGACGGCTGGGGAATTTGAAAATGGCGCGCGTGTTCTCCGCGCTAAAATTGATATGGCTTCCCCCAATATGAATATGCGGGATCCGATTATTTACCGCATATTAAAGGCCAGCCACCATCGCACCGGAGACAAGTGGTGCGTTTATCCGATGTATGACTTTGCACACCCCCTTTCCGATACCTATGAAAAAGTTACCCATTCTTTATGTACGCTTGAATTTGAAGACCACCGTCCGTTATATGATTGGTTTTTGAAAGAACTGGGGTTTGAAAATCCTTCCAGACAGATTGAATTTGCAAGAATGAATGTCAACTATACCCTGACCAGTAAACGCCGCTGTTTAAAGTTGGTCAATGAAAAGCTGGTCTCCGGATGGGATGATCCGCGGATGGCAACGATCTGCGGGATGCGCCGCCGTGGGTATCCGGCAGCGGCTCTGCGCGATTTCTGCGAAAAAATCGGGGTGTCGAAAGCTTACAGTGTTGTGGATTATGCCATGCTGGAGGCTTGTGTCCGGGATAATCTGAATTGGAACGCGGAGCGGGCTATGGCAGTTCTACGGCCCTTGCGGGTTGTGATCGATAATTATCCGGAGGGACAGACTGAAGAAATCGAAGTGGAAGTCAATCCCAATCAGCCGGAAAAGGGAAAACGGAAAACGGTTTTTTCCCGTGAGCTTTATATTGAGCAGGACGATTTTATGATAGAACCGGTCAAAGGTTATTTCCGCCTGTCTCCGGGTCGGGAAGTCCGTTTGAAAGGTGCTTATTTTGTAACCTGTACTTCCTGGGAAACTGACGCAGACGGTCATGTGACAGCTGTTCACTGCACCTATGATCCGGAGACCAAAGGGGGCAATGCGCCGGACGGCCGGAAGGTGAAGGGAACCATTCATTGGGTAAGCGCAGAAAATGCGGTGGACGCAGAAGTCCGTTTATATGACCGGCTGTTTACAGTGGAGAATCCTTCGGAAGGCGAGGGACAGGCCTTCTATGATCATTTGAATCCAGATTCTCTGGTGATACTCAACGGTTGTAAAATTGAACCTGATGTGGCGGCAGCACCAGTAGGAACAACCTTTCAGTTTATGCGGCAGGGGTATTTCTGCATTGATTCGGATACAGTTCCGGGGCATGTAGTGATTAACCGTACTGTTGCGCTGAAAGATTCCTGGGCTAAAAAACAATAGATTGCAGGAAGCAGTCCATATATCCCAGCACAGGGTATATGGACTGTATACAGTAGAGGATAATCCAATGCGAAACAGGAAAAGGAATGTTTTGGGATGGCTGACTGGATGGCTTGTACCCCTGGTCCTTTTTACCGGGTGTACCGGCGGCGGAACAGCGGAAAAGTACAGCACCCATTTTTATGGCGTGTTTGATACGGTAGTCGAAATTCAGGCTTATGCAGAAAATCAGGAAAGCTTTCAGCGGTTTGCAGAGTCTGTTGAGACGAGAATGCGAGAACTGCATCAGCTGTTTGATATTTATCACACGTATGACGGAATGAATAACCTGAAAACGGTCAACGATCAGGCAGGGAAAAAACCAGTCCAGGTGGCGGAAGAAGCCATTGACCTGTTGTCTTTATACAGCGAATGGTATACGAAAACAGGGGGCGCGGTCGATCCTACTTTAGGACCGTTGCTGGCTGTTTGGCATGACTATCGGGAAGCCTATCAATCGGATCCGTCCCAGGGACGGGTTCCTTCTGAGGAAGAGCTGGAAGCGGCAGCGCAGCTTTGCGTGTTTTCTGGTTTGGAGATTGATCCGGAAGCTTCCACCCTGTACTTAAAACATCCAGGTATGCGTCTGGATGTGGGGGCTGCGGCAAAAGGATATGCGGCCCAGCTGGCTGCAGAAGAAAGCAGCAAGGAGGGCGTGTTTTCCTATCTGATCAGCGCGGGGGGGAATATTATTGCATCCGGTGCGCCGTGTGATGGCCGCCGCTCTAAATGGGCGGTCGGCATTCAACAGCCGTTTGCGGAAACGGCCGGACAGTATGCCGATGTTCTGTATGTTACGGATTGTGCGGTGGTCACGTCCGGAGATTATCAGCGGTATTATGTAGCGGATGGGAAAATATATGGGCATATTATTGATCCGACGACCCGCATGCCGGCAGAAGAATATCATTCCGTGACGATTTTGGGAGAATATTCGGGAATCTCTGATCTGCTTTCTACGGCGGCTTTTATTTTGCCGTATCCCGAAAGCAGGCGGCTGGTGGAGGAAAATGGAGCCGACGCAATCTGGATTTTTTCGGATGGCAGGATAGAGGCAACCGAAGGAGCTGTACAGGTGATGCGGGATCTGGGCGGCGCGACTGCGGAGTAGAAGAAAAAAGAAAGCGACCGGCTTATGCTGAGATGTAGTAACTGGTAAAGCAGCAGGATGGCGTTGCAACCTTTTGGTTGCAACGCCATCCTGCTGCTTTACCGCTTTGTTCGGTACTGCTTATTCAGTAGGGCTTCAAGATTTCCTGACAGATCCATCAGGCTTCGGTAACCATCGCTGTTCAGGAGCCAAAGGCCGGCCGTTTAGATATCCCACATTCTTAAAATTATAGAAGTTTCGGGAAATTTGCCGGCAAGCTCCCTCAGTCAATCGAAGGTCATGTTTCCTGGAAAATTCCATTCTTATCCTCTTTTGGAATGTTTGCAGGGAGCGACGGTGATTCCCGCATGGGATTTTACCATCATTGCCATTTTCATGATCGCATTTGAAAGTGGGGATTCATACCTGCCTGCTAAAAGATTATAACTGCTTTTCCAATACAGGATATCGCTTCAGAAAACCCTGAATTCATCCAAAGGATAGAAATTCTGCTCTTTTCGTTCCAATCTCATGATTTGTCCGATATGACCACCATATTTGGTTATATGACGCGGTTTATAGCAAAGGATTTCTGTCAGTTGTTTTTGAATTCTGCTGTTCTTCGGAACTTCAGATTTTGTATACGATCAATCAGGAAAGAGGAAATTGTAACTGTGATCACTGAAAACACAATACGGGAAAAAGGGATATAGGTTAGGGAAAGTCCCAGTACCAAAAAATCAGTAAAAAGATAAGCACGGGACAAACGCCAGTGAGTTAGACGGGAAATGGTAAGCGCCAGCGCATCATCTCCGCCGCTTGAGCCTCCCTGTCGTACAATCATCCCAACGCCAATTCCGACAAAAACACCACCGCTAACGGCGGCCAATAAAGGATAAGCAGATAGATCCGGCAACATTGGAGGAAACATTTCCCAAAACTCATAGAATAATGAAACGCTCAAAGTTGATATGACCGATATTTTGATAAATCTGCTGCCTAAGTATTTGAAAGCGAGCAGATAGCAGGAAACATCCAATACCGCAGTAATGACGGCAGGTGAAATGCCCAGCCAATGCTCGATCAAAAGCATCATACCAATCACTCCACCCTCGGTAATACCGGTTTGCTGATGGATATTATGGATTCCAAAAGAGCAGATTGCGGCGCCAATCATAATAAAAATAATCCTCTTCCAAGATAGTCCATTTGTAATCCTACCCATAGAAACAGAAAACCAATTTTTCGACATGAGAAATCCTCCCTTGTATTTTACCCCTATAGAAGGTATAATAAAGGATATAGTAACTATAGTGTCAAGGGGATAGTATGGATAATTTCTTTTCTATCGGAGAGGTGTCAAGATATCAGAATATATCCAAACAGACTCTGATTTTTTACGATAAAATCGGATTGTTTTGTCCTGCCTATGTTGATCCCAAAAACGGTTACCGTTATTATAGTTCCAATCAGATTGATTATCTGGATACCATCCTGATTATGAAAAAAATCGGATTCTCCCTGCATGAAATCCGGGATCATATGCAGCATTACAATATCGACAGCAGTCTGGTCGTTTTGAGGAAACAGCTCACTGTCATTGATCGCCAGATTCAGGAACTGCGTTTGATTCGAAGCCGATTGCTGCATCGCTGTGCGCAGATGGAAAGCGCTAAAATATATAAGGAAAAAGAAAATACAGTTGTATTAGAAAATTTAGATCCCCAATATATCCTGTTTCGAGAGGTGGAAAAGCCATATCGTTTACGAGAAATCAGCATTGCGACTAAAAAATGTTTTGCCGATTCTTTTCAGAAGGAATTACCGATATTTTTCCAATGCGGCGTAATCGTACCTCTCCGGCATATTAAAGAAGGTCGTTATACGGAAGCCACCGCAGCATTCCTTCCCATTGAAAAAACAGACAAGGTCAGCAATATCAGGCAGCTTCCCGCAGGAAAGTGTGCCAGCATTTACCACATTGGAGATTATTTGTCCATCGGCCGTTCCTATCAAAAACTTTTGGAGTATTGTAAATCCAATTCTCTCGAAATTGTATCAGATTCTTATGAATTTTGTATCAACGACTATATCACTACCTATGATGAAAATGAGTACATCACCAAAATCCTGTTTTATGTCAAACAGCAGGGAGATTAAATTCTGGTAAAGCGGGGGATAAAATTGATGACGGCTTAAGCCGTATGGTTATGACCCAGGCTCATACAGAAATGATCAATTGCAGGGCCAGGATTATTTATGATAAAAAGACCGGCAAGAAATCCTAAAGAGGATTTCTTGCCGGTTTTGATATAATCTGAAACAACGAATATACCATAAAGATGGTTTTATTTCAAATACATATGCATAGGCCAGGTCAGGTATTCCACATCGTCCAGCTTTTCAGCAGTAATATATCCTGCCGGGGCATTTAAAATGGTGGGAATCCGGTTGACCAGTGTCGCACAGGTGTGTTCAGGGGTGGCGGGTTTTACAACATGAAATTCCGTATTGGGCTCCCCGATAATTTTCCAGTCGCACATGTCGCCATCATCCGGACCGTAAACTTTTCCGATACACTGGGTTTCGATCACAATTCCCTGGAAGGTTTCAGTGGTCACTACAGCGCTCATGCCAATGCAATTCCCTTTTTTAATGGTTTCACCTGTTGTTCCGCACCACAAATCGGTGTCATAGAAATACGGTACGCATTTCTGGCTGATGGATTTAATCGTAAGTCCCAATTTGTTGGCCAGCGCCTCGTTGGAATTCCAAACATAAGCAGGCTCAACCGTTTCAGGATGAGCAAGCTGCGCTTCAAATTCCTCCGGCGTCAGGCCCACACCATGCGCTTTGGCCAGTGCCAGGCCATAGTCTTCTACGTTATAGCTGACAGCGCCCTCAATCTTTTGGATGTTATGTACACCGCCGGCGACTGTGCCAATCATATTTACCCAGTAAATATCCTGCATGCCGGTACCGGTAATGGTACAATTGTTTTCTTTGGCCAGCCTGTCCAGACGGTTGGTAATGGAAGCCGCAGTCGTCCAGGGATAAATTGCTTCCTCACAGGTAGTCACTACATTGATACCGCGGGAAAGGCAACGCTCAAAATGAGGCAATACATCACTCATAAAGCTGAACAGCGTCACAACAGCAATATCTGCGTCGCATTCGTCTAACACAGCGTCAGCATCAGAGCGGATAGGCACATTTAGTTTCACACCCAAGCCTGCGTAATCACCGACATCCATTCCCACAATTTCTGGGTTTGTGTCGATAGCTCCTACGATTTCCGCACCTTTTTCGTATAGATAGCGAAGAATATACTTGCTCATCTTTCCGCAGCCGTACTGTACAACGCGAATTTTTTCAAGATTGATCATAAAAACTACCTACCTTTCATTTGTATGGATTGAATCGGAATTATTATCCATGAATAAATTATAAAGGCTGTCACAGGTATAAGGTCAAGAGTTTTTTGATATTTTTTAACGGAACCTGACAGGAACCTGCAAACGCAGGTAGAGTCCGCGGGAATTTGCTTTTGTCACCGGAATATCTGCGATGGATTCGCACAGGTAATCCCCGCATACTTGATAACCTATTTCCTGAATATATTTCAGCAGCCGCGAGATGTACTCCTTCTCCTTATAAAAATCGTCGCAGTAAATGCAGGCATAGTTTCCAGCCGGGATGATCGTAATCAGTTCTTCCGGCACAAACTCCCGATCGACAAATACGAAAACCTTGGTAGAATAGAGGTGCAATGACAAAAAGTTCTCTTTGCTTAAAATCGTTCCGGCATTACAAAAATAAATTTGCGGCAATTTGTCTTTGACCAGGTTGTCCTGTAAATTCCGAAGGGAGTTTTCGTAACGCTCTACATCGTAGTCATAAAAATTGACACCGGTATCTACCACATACATTTGACGCGACCCGATATATTCCATTTGTAAAGTCCCGTCCGGAGGAGCAGAACGATATCTGGAAAAGCTCTCTATTGTTCGCTCTAAAGCGCGGCGCTGGCATTTCAGTAACCGGATCTCTTCTTCCGTCTGATGCTGTTTTTCCCGCAGGGCAGATTCTATCTGTGATAAATCCTTTTGCTCTAATTGGTATTTGATCTCTTTGAGCGAAATGCCGAGACTTTTCATATATTGTATGATATCCAGCAAGGCGCTCTGCTGAATATCATAGTAACGATATCCATTTTCTCCTCGACCGTTTGGGGAAAACAGACCGATCCTGTCGTACAGCCGCAAAGTTTGTTCCGATACATGGTTTAATTTCGCCATTTGTCCGATTGTTAATCGCTGCATCTGTGCATCCTCCCTTCCTAAACATTATACTGGAAATAAGGTTTTGGTGTAATCTTTTCAATGAATAACAGGTCAAAAAGTTCTGCCCCTCAAAATCAGGGTTTAGAAGAAATAAAGGAGCAAACCATGGTTCTGGGATAGGTCATCGAGTGGTGAGGAAACAAAAGGGGCAGACCGTGGTTCTGGGATAGATGATCGAGTGGTGAGGAAAACAAAGGGGCAGACCGTGGTTCTGGGATAGATGATCGA
>CAJFUK010000026.1 GCA_904420125.1 Candidatus Falkowella caecavicola
GCTTTGCCGACAAATCCGATGTCGGATTTCCCAGACAGACCTCTCGCTTTGCCGACAAATCCGATGTCGGATTTCCCAGACAATCCTCCCAAAAACAAAACAGATATTAACCAATTCCGTTTAGACGTTTTGCTTTCATTGGATGCAAAATGATATATTCATTTTTTTCTTTTTTCCATTCTCATAAGAATAAAACTCACAATTATCACGATAACGAATACAATACCAAAAATTATGGTATGAAATCTTCCCGTCGGATAAGGTGCAATCCATCCTTGCTTAAAAATAAGTATTGAAACATATCCAGTGATCATAGATCGGCATAAAAGCAATGTCATATATTGAGCCAATGAACATAAAATGGAGCCTTTTCTGCAGATAGCAATCGACCAATAAAATAGCCGACAACTCCGACTGCCCGAATCATCATTGAATCCCACACAGATTCCATTGTCTGTTCTTCATACCAACTGCCAAAAGCGCAAAATAATCCGATGAAAATAAAGGCTGTTGAAACTATATAAAACACCCTGCCTGTAAGCTCTTTACTTTTTTGTTCTTTATCCTCTGCAGGTTCAATCCCCTTCAGGATGTAGTCTGTTGTCACACAAAAAAGTCGCTCATGATCATCACTTTTTCTAAGTCTGATGTGCTTTGTCCGCTTTCCCATTTAGAAACAGCCTGCCTTGAAACACCCACTTGATCTGCAAACTCCTTTTGAGATATTCCTTGTGATTTTCTTAAATATTGAATTCTGTCTGCCATATTCATTGCCAGCACTCCTTTCTTTGGATAGCTCAATCATAACAATATCATCAGTTGCATAGCCACCACCCGGATATGGAAATGTATCAACTGGCAGTTGCAATTATGTTTTTCCTAGCGAAAAGCTAATAAAAATACAATTCACTACAAAACTAAGCGTTCATCAACTCTCAGTTTCGTCTCCATCATCTCATCAATCAGTTTCAGATCGTTTTCTAATGCACAAACGCCATGCCCCACGGTCTTTTAACCTTTATGCTCATATAAGCATACCGCCAAAAGTGAAGTATCTAAAACAGCCACATGATAACTTTTTATGATTCCTGCTTCCAAACAATCCATAATCTGCGAACTATAGCCCTGTTTCTGACAGCAGGGCAACATATACCCCTGTGCTATGATTCTCGTCATAACAGCCTGTTCCAACCATCACATTGCCATCCCGTTATCCTCGAAGGATGAAGGGCTCTTATTTATTCTTTTGGCAGAACAGCGGGAAATTTTCCGTTCTGTTTTATGTATCGCTGTCCATCATTATGATGAGGCCAAAATCTGTTCCAGAATAGGCTATACTCAAAGTCACATCATCCTTTTTCAGCATTGTTCCGACAGATGCATCATTTCCCTCAGAAAAAATTTCGGAATAGCCGGATTCCTTTAATTCTTCCACATATGCAGCGGATTCTTCTTCCGATATATTCTTCAAATTGACGGCATATCGCCCGGATGCAGAGTAATCCACTATGTAATCCATCTCTCCGTATTCGGGTTTAACAATTTGTGTGGTATATTCATTGTCCGGCCATTCCGTTACATAGACTGGTTGTGCGTCAGCAGCATTCCAGGCCGTATGGCTTTCATTCTCTAAAACAACATTCTCCGAACACCCGGTACATACCGTGCAGGCAAACAGGAAAATAAACGGCAGATAAATATATCTAAGATATTTCATTGATATTCTTCTCCTTATTTTTAATTTTTAGGATGACGAATATATCGCACAATAAGAATGACAGCTACAATCAGGGATACGCAGCCAAGCAGTAAAAAGGGGATGGACATGTCAATGGCCGTTCCGCTTATTTGTATGGAAGTCAAGGCATCCCCCTGCCCTATCACATCTTTAGAACCTTTGAATATCCGTATGAGAATACCAGTCAAAAAAGATATAACCATTACCATTAGAGCTATGGCAACATCCATTCTCTTTTTTCTTTTTTTCTTTTCCAGGTAATTGATACCGAGTTGCTCATGTATGCTATCGGCAAAATGATTTGGGCTGCCTAAACGTTCAATGACCTGTTGTTCCGTTTCACCATGTTCTAAAGCAGAAGCAAAGGCTTCCTGCAAATCACGAACAATCTCACTCTTTTTCTTTCCAGAAACAATAAGGGCTTTTTTTACTTGTCTGATATAGTCTTGTTTCATCTTGCCACCTCCGAAAAATCACAGCCGCTAATAAAGTTATCAACACATACGGTATAATTCTTCCAAAACGACACCATTTCTGATAAAGTGGCCATCCCTTTTTCCGTAATGGAATAATACTTTTTAGAGCCACCATTTGCAGCAGAGGCAGCCATTCTGCATTTGATCAGTTCAGCTTCCTGTAGACGATATAATATGGGGTAAACCGTTCCTTCCTTCGCGTATCCCAAAACTGCTGCACCGCTATTATTGAGTTCTGTGATAATCTCATAGCCATAGGTTTCTTTTTTAGCAATTAAACAAAGTAAAATCATTTCAAGAGAGCCTTTTTTGAACTGTTGCACATAACGACTATCCACCAATCCGCATCTCCTTTTGTTTTACTAATTAGCAATACTAAGTATAAACGTATTATATTCTATCTGCTCCTCTACGTCAATAGGTTGCAGGGAAAAAGCCGCAGAAAATTTCCGCGGCTCTATGGTGTGGCGTATGCAGTTTTGGATGGGATATCCCGTTGGATGAATCCATTCAATTCAGCCACCCGATCCCCTGTACTTTAACCGGTGAAGTCAATTCTTACCAATTTCTTTTGATTGGGTCATTCTCTTCGCTGCGTCAATGCCTGTTTATATCCAATCTCTTGCATGCAATGGATAAGCTCCTTTTCTGTTGGATGATAGAACCTCAGCCAAACCGTCAAAGACAGGCAGGTACGGCGAATTCGATACAAAGGATGCATCTGTGTTGATTTGTATGATGCCGGATATATGACGAGGTTTTACAGTTTGCACAACCCGTTGAAAACAGGCATACCCAATGTATTCAATGAACAAATTGGCGATCAGTCGTTCGGCGTGGGGCAACTGCAAGTTATTGCCTGATCAATCCATGCAAATTGTCTCCAACATGCCTAATAATTGCGGGTATCTTTTTTGACACTCGTCTAAATATTTCTGATTTACATCCACGCCATAGACCGTTTCAAAATCATCCCTGCTTATATGTTCCAATCCATTGCCGCCGGCTATTCCAAGAATCATCATGGTCTTTACCGGATCAGTATAAAACTGCTCTTTCATTATTTGGTTCATTACTTGGAGTTGATAAACGCTTGCTAAACCCATATGACTTTCATAATCGTTCAGGTCGATTTCTTCCCATGAATTCCCCATATAAACACCTTCTCAAAAATGAATTTTCAGCTTATACCCCCAAAAAGCCGTTGGTTTCCACCCCGTTCGGTTGCAGCCTGTCGTCAGCCGTTCCGTTTGTTATTTCATGCTTTCCTGTGATAACATCCTGTGTATATTGGATATCCCTTTTGTCAGGGAAAGAATTTGTTGACCGGATTTTAAAAATCGTAATATTTTTCTCTTTTTACATTGTTTTTTCTCTTGTGCCCTGATTCAAGTTTGCTATAATAAGACTAACACAGCGGCAATATTTTTGATAATCTCATGAAACGGCATTTTGCAGTAGAGTATGGTTTAAATTCCATCACTTCGCAGGAGGTGTACGATTAGAAAGGAGTCTTTTGAATGGATACAATCGAAAAACGCAAACAAAACTGGATTGATTTTATGGACCTGTCCAGTAGTACCAATCGGCTGCTGGTAGTCGAATGCATGGAAACCATGCCGCCAAACCCGCTTTTATGGTGGGAAAATGCCGACAAACGGGTAGACTGGGCCTATGAACGCTACATGCGCCAGATGGAACAGACCGAATGGCTGGATGACAATATGATCCCGTTTTTAAGCATGATGACGGGGACCGAAATTTTTGCGGAAGCCCTGGGCTGCCGGGTGTATCAGCCGCTGGATAACAAGCCCTGTGCGATTCCGCTGGTCATGGATGAGACCGAAGTATCCAAAATCCGGTTCCCCAAACTGGAAGATACCAGGTTATCCCTTCTCTTTGAAATGGCGGACCGTTTAAAGGATCGCGCGGGAAAAAATGCCCTGCTGAGCTTTCCGGATCTACAGACGCCGATGGACATTTTGGCGCTGGTTTGGGACAAATCCAATCTGTTTTTAAATATGTATGAAAATCCGGAACTGGTAAAAGAGCTCTCTGCAAAAATTAAGCTTTTTCTGTTTGAATTTTTGGACCGTTGGATCGAACGGTATGGGCCGGAAATGATCGCCCATTATCCTGATTACTATATGCCTTCCGGGGTCACGATTTCTGAAGATGAAATTGGCGCTGTGAGTCCAGAAATGTATCGGGAATTTTTTGAACCGGAACTATCGGAACTGGCCCGGAGATATGGCGCTGTCGGTGTGCACTGCTGTGCCGATTCCATGCACCAATGGGAAAACCTTCAGCGAATTCCCAACCTGAAACTGCTGAATTTAATCCGTCCGGATGATCAGCTGCTCCAGTCCTGTGATTTTTTCCGTACCAGTACGGCACAGTTTATTACCTCCGATCTGGATATTTCCGGATTGCATTGTCCGGAAGAAATCCATCTGGCAAAGTATCTGTATGTCGGTACCAAACAGCAGGCCATCGAAGCGGTTGAACGGCATAAGGCTTCTCTGTACTCATCCGGATCCCATAACGCATAAAAAAAGTCCCCGGCTGTACCGGGGACTTTTTTTATGTCCGCTGCCCGGCGAACTGCAACGCCGGAAATATTGAATGCCTGCTTCTATCCGACGAATCCCAGTTCTTTGACTTTTTGTCCGACAACATCCATAAAACGCAGGTATAAAGCTGTTCCAAGCTCCTGATATACGTGATCACCCTTATGCCCGATGAGATCAGCAAAAGTAGCGCCAATCTCCTCATCAATCCTGTCTCCGTTCCGAACGCAGAGCAGATAATACGAAAACGCGCCGTTTTCCCGTATATCCTCATAAATCCCTGGTGCATCTTCTTGGATCGTCTCATAAAAACTCGACGAGGCAATCTCTGTAATAATGCTGTTGGGACAAAATACATTCAGCCCATGGTCAATCACAAAAGCCAGTAATAAGCGGCGCTGCAGAACCAGATCATGATTTTCTTCAGCTGAAGCGTCTCCAAAAACGAACTCTCCGTCGTCCGATTCTACTTCTGCCGCCAAAATAGCCCCCAACTGCCGGGCTTTTTCGAGATTCCCATTATCTTTTTGCCTGACTAAATCCAGTACCAGGGAATGGAAGTCTTCCTGTTCCTGCGATTCCGATGTTTCATCTGTATGAAAAATCTTAATTTGCTCTTTTGGTTCTTCCATGCCTGTCACCTTCTTTCCGCTTATGCCGCCTGTTGGACCCGACATCTTGTCCTTGATACAGGCAGACAATCGCTTTCTTTATTGTGCCAGCGCCTGTTTTAAAGCTTCTGCCAGCTGATCGGGACAGGATGAATTCTTATTCCCGCAGCGAATGCCCTGCAGGAGTTGGATCAGTGTTTGCGCTTTCTGCCCTTTTGCCAGTGCGGCAACCCCTTGGGTATTGCCGCTGCACCCGCCAATAAACTGCACATTCTGCACGACCCCGTCCTCTAAATCAATGACGATCTGACGGGAACAAACTCCTTTTGTATGATACGTATAAGTCATCCTATGCCATCCATTCTAGATTTATTCTTAAAAATTTACCCGCTTTTATCTTTTTATATCATAAATATTTTCAATATGCAAGATGAATTTTGTTAATTTTCTGGTTTTCAGGAAAAAAATCTGTAGATTTCCTGATTCAGAGACCTTCTGCCTCAACACAGCCTACGACGGCCTGCGCAACAGCCTGTGCCACACGTTTGTCAAATGGATCCGGCAGAATTCGATCGGGAGACAGTTCCCCGTCGGTTAGGATACCCGCAATCGCATAGGCAGAAGCCAGCTTCATTTCTTCTGTAATATCTTTGGCCCGCGCCTGCAGCGCCCCTTTAAAGATCCCCGGGAAAGCCAGCACATTGTTGATCTGATTGGGATAATCGCTGCGCCCGGTACCGACAACATATGCCCCGCCTTTTTTCGCCTCTTCCGGCAGGATCTCCGGCACGGGGTTTGCCATAGCAAAGACCGCCGGCCGTTCGGCCATCGAGGCCACCATCTCAGGAGTCACCAGCCCCGGTTTGGAAACACCAATCAAAACGTCTGCGCCTTTCATCGCTTCCGCCAGGTTCCCCCGTCTGCCCGCATGGTTGGTACAGCGAGCCATAGCAGCCTGTGCAGGGTTCATAAAATCTGCGCCTTCATATAGGATACCACCGATATCGCACATTATGATATCTTTTACCTGCAATTTGAGCAGCAGCCGGCCAATCGCAATGCCCGCAGCGCCGGCGCCGTTAATCACGGCTGTCATGTCGGTCAACTGTTTTCCGCATACTTTCATGGCGTTGATGATGGCAGCCGCCACAACGATCGCCGTTCCATGCTGATCGTCATGAAACACCGGAATATCCAGCTTCTCTTTTAACTTTTGCTCAATTTCAAAACAGCGGGGAGCGGCAATATCCTCCAAATTAATCCCCCCGAAGCTCGGTCCGATCAGCTCAATTGTCCGAACAATTTCATCGACATCGTGCGAATTGACACAAATCGGGAAAGCATCCACACCTGCAAACTCTTTAAAGAGCGCGCACTTTCCCTCCATCACCGGCATCGCCGCTTCTGGCCCGATATCCCCCAGCCCCAGCACAGCCGTGCCGTCGGTGATCACAGCCACCAGATTACCCCGGCGGGTCAGGGTATAGGACAGGGAGGGATCCTGTTCGATCAGCTTGCAGGGTTCAGCAACTCCCGGCGTATAGGCTATGGCCAATTCTTCACGATTGGTGATTTTCGCGCGGGAAACAATTTCAATTTTTCCTTTCCATTCCTGGTGTGCCAAGATGGCTTTTTCTTTGATATTCATCTAATTCCTCTCACTTCCGTCAAAATTATGGAATACGCATAAATTCCGGCACGAAAACCGCGCCGGAACCACCCGATTATTTCATGGAATCTTTGCGGACGAACAGCTCATCCAGATAACTTTTCGGCGTATAGCACCTGCCGATTTCGGCAGGCTGGGAAGCATACATCCCGTGAAAATCTGATCCGCCGGTTGAAAGCAATCCATGCTCTTTGGTCAGGGACAGCAGGCGCGCAGAATCTCCCTCCTGATTTCTGGGATGCCAAACTTCAATCCCGTCCAGACGTTTTTCGGCAATCAGTTCCTGCGCCAGATCAAAGCTGTCATAAACGCGCGGATGCGCCAGCACTGCCAGTCCCCCAGCTGAATGAATTAAATCGATCACATCCCTGCAGCCGGGATATTCAATCTGGACCAAACAGCTTTTCTCTCCCGGATCAAACAGTTTATGAAACAGTTCTCCGTAAATCTCCGTGGTATATCCGGCATTCATTAAAGCATGCATAATATGCTGCTTATAGATACATTCCCCGCCAGCCAGCCGGACAACCTCGGATGCTGAAATGGGATATTTGCGCATGACCATCTGCAACATCTGGCTGCCCGCTTTCTTGCGTGCCTCGGTTGTCCGCATACAAAGGGCCTGCAAACGATCCGGCTTTTCCGGCAGGTAACAGAGGATATGCACCTTTCTTCCCCGCGTCTCATCGCAGGAAGAGAACTCAACTCCTTGTATCACCTGTACGCCATACCGTTCTCCCAGCACCTTGGAACGGGAAAAAGAAGCGGTGGTATCATGATCAGTAATGGCCAGGAAATCGAGTCGTGCACGCTTAGCAGCCGCAATGACATATTCGATTCCCTGTGAACCGTCTGATAATTTTGTATGGCAATGCAAGTCCCCCCGCAAAATGATACAACCCCCTTCTTTTCATCAGCTGAACCACGTAGCCAAAGCAGAACCTCACCGTATCCAGCCGTATAAACTCAGTATTTTCCACCTTCCTCGCTGCAAAACGCAAAGTTGTCCCACTTGATTTCCGTTTTATTATACTATACATCATATCAATAAATCAAGTTTTTTATACCTGTTTTTCTGCATGCATCTCATATCCTGCCTGTTTGCAGATACCATGACCAGTCACACAAAGAAAAGCAAAAGCCTCTTACCAAACAGTAAGCGCTTTTGCTTTTCCAACCTTATGCTTCGGGTTCATTCGCTCCGCAGCACTTTTTATATTTTTTACCGCTTCCGCACGGGCATGGATCATTGCGGCCTACTTTTTGTTTTTTGACCGGCTGTTTATGCACAACCCGTTCGCCGCCCAGAGATTCGGTCATCGGTTTTGCGACCTGCTCACGTTTGGGCTCCTCCTGTTTGCGCAGACGTACCGTCAAAAGCATCCGAACGGTCTGTTCCCGAATCGCAGCGACCATATCATCAAACATGTTGAAACCTTCGATCCGGTACTCAACCACCGGATCTCTCTGCCCATAAGAACGAAGATAGATTCCTTTGCGCAGCTCATCCATTGCGTCAATATGGTCCATCCATTTTGCATCGACCACCCGGAGCAGAATGACCCGTTCCAACTCCCGCATAATCTGGGTTCCGTATTCCAGCTCTTTGGCCTGATAGATCCGCTTTGCCTTTTCCAATAAGTCTACCGCAATATCCTGTTTGGTCAAATCCTCCAGATCTTTAACGGTAAACTGCATATCCGTTTCGGTGGTAATGACATGCAGGAAATGGTCACGCAGTCCGTTGATGTTCCAGTTTTCCCGAATTTCCTCATCTCCCAGGAACTGATCGACCGCGTCATTAATGGTTTCCTCCATCATTTTCATAATGGAGTCATGCAGATTTTCGCCGTCCAGCACTTTTGCACGCTGGCTGTAAATGATCTCACGCTGTTTGTTCATGACATCATCAAACTGAAGAACGCTTTTACGAATGCCAAAGTTACGTCCTTCTACCTTCCGCTGTGCCGATTCAATCGAACTGGTCAGCATTTTATTTTCAATCGGCTGGTCCTCGTCGATCTTGAGCGCATTCATCATGTTTTGGATCCGCTCGCCGCCAAAGAGCCGCATGAGTTCATCTTCCAGCGACAGATAGAAACGGCTGGCGCCCGGATCCCCCTGACGGCCGGAACGACCGCGCAGCTGGTTGTCGATTCGGCGGGACTCATGCCGCTCAGTACCAAGCACAAACAGGCCGCCTGCCTTGACAACTTCTTCAGCCTCTGTACGGATGAGGTCTTTATGTTTCTGTTTGAGTTCTGCATAAAGAGCACGGGCAGCTAAAATTTCCTCATCCTCTGTCTCGCTGTAGCTGTTGGCCTCCGCAATCATCTCATCGCTGTAACCTTTTTTACGCATTTCCGCCTTTGCAAGAAAATCCGCGTTTCCTCCCAGCATAATATCGGTACCGCGTCCTGCCATGTTGGTCGCGATGGTGACTGCACCCTTTTTACCAGCCTGGGCAATGATTTCAGCCTCTTTTTCATGATACTTTGCATTGAGAACCTCATGTTTGATCCCCCGGCGTTTCAGCATGGAGGAAAGCAGCTCGGACTTTTCAATAGAAATGGTACCGACCAATACAGGCTGCCCCTTTTCATGACAGGCAACAATCTGATCAATGACAGCGTTGAATTTTCCCTTTTCGGTTTTATAGACAACATCCTCATGATCGATTCTCTGCACCGGCTTATTGGTGGGGATTTCCACAACGTCGAGCTTATAAATTTCCCGGAATTCGCCTTCTTCGGTCATGGCCGTACCGGTCATACCGGAAAGTTTGTTATACATACGGAAATAGTTCTGGAAGGTGATGGTTGCCAGCGTCTTGGATTCCCGTGCGACCTGTACGCCTTCTTTCGCCTCGATCGCCTGATGGAGTCCTTCATTATAACGGCGCCCCAGCATCAGACGGCCTGTAAATTCATCGACAATAATGACTTCTCCGTCCTTAACCACATAATCGACTTCACGGTGCATCACGCCATGGGCTTTAATTGCCTGATTGACATGGTGTTCGATGGTCATATTATCCGGATCCATCAGATTTTCAATATTAAAATAAGCCTCTGCTTTTTTGATACCGGCAGGCGTGAGGGTCGCTGTTTTTGCTTTTTCGTCTACAATATAATCCGCATCAATGTCGTCGTGTTCTTCCTTGTCATTCAGCTCTCTGACTTTATAGACCCGAAGCGTACGCGCAAACTGATCGGCACGCTGGTATAAATCTGTAGACTGATCTCCGGGGCCGGAAATAATCAGCGGTGTACGGGCTTCGTCAATCAGAATGGAGTCAACCTCGTCTACAATCGCGAAATTATGCTCGCGCTGCACCCGCTGCTTTTTATAGATACACATATTATCCCGCAGGTAATCAAATCCAAATTCATTGTTGGTACCATAGGTGATATCGCAGTTATACGCAGCCCTGCGTTCTTCGGAAGACAAGCCGTGTACAATCAAACCCACGGTCAACCCCAGGTATTTATAGATCTGTCCCATCCACTCCGACTGATACTTGGCCAGATAATCGTTGACGGTTACAACATGAACGCCCTTGCCGCTGAGCGCGTTGAGATAGGCAGGAAGGGTTGCCACCAGCGTTTTACCTTCTCCGGTACGCATCTCTGCAATCCGGCCCTGGTGAAGAACAATGCCGCCGACAATCTGCACAGGAAAAGGCCGCATGTTCAGCACACGGTCGGACGCCTCGCAGCAAACAGCGAATGCATCCGGCAGGATATCATCCAGCGTTTCTCCGTCTGCCAGCCGCTGTTTCAAAACGGCCGTCTGCTGCTGCAATTCGCTCTGTGACAAGCTCTTATACTTGTCCGCCAGCGCCAGTACCTGATCCCGCAGCGGGAGGATTCGCTTGACTTCTTTCTCGCTGTAAGAGCCGAATATTTTTTCAAACAACTTCATTCCATCCACCTCTATAAGTTTTGAGATTCTATAAATACGCGTAGAGTCTGTCCGAATAACAGAAACCGGCAAAATATCATCCGTTGCTTGCCGATAAAAACAGCAGAATTACTTCTTATCTGATACGTACATACTCATTTAGTATACTATTATATTGTTTCTTTTACAAGCTGTTTTACAAAGAAAATTACAGAATTTTAAAAAATTCCGGAAATCAGCAGTCTGTAAATAGAAAGATAAAGCCCCTGATTCCTTGTTCAAGCGATGGTTGAACAGGGACTCTAGGAATACTTGTTAGACTGTTTGGCATGAATCCTGTATGTTAAACTGGAGGTCGGAAACGAATACAGATCTTGCCGCGGAAAGGAGTCGTTATGTTGAATATGGAAAATGCTGCGCTGAGACCATCACATCATAATGGTAAAAAGGACATCGGCCGTTCTGATGAATGTCAGTCCCCAGACTACGCCAACCGGAAACGGAGCCATTCTATACCGGATGTATCCAAACTGCCGGAACCGCTGCATCATTTGATGTCATCATGGATCAATCATTCAGTCAAAAGTCCGATCTCATGACCAGGACGGTTGCCGGCAAAAATGGAGCCATACGAAGTGTCAATTTCAAAGGAAAATCATAATATTTTTCCTTTTTTTAATTAAAATTTCTCTTGTGTCCCTATTAAAGTTTGCTATAATAAGAGTAACGCGGCGGAAATATTTTTGGTAATTTTATGAAAAGGCATTTGACAGCAGAGTATGGATTTAAGCTCTGCTGCTTCGCAGGAGGTGTGCGACTTGAAATATTTTGTAGATATTCCCGCACCGGTTTTTGCGCTTCTCGAAGCGCATGGTGTGCAGAAGGAAAATCTGCTGTACTGCGCCAAAGCGGATCTGGATGAGGAAGGTTTATTTGTCGATACCTATCTGACCTTCGACAACCAGAATCTTTATATGATCACCTGCCTGGATGATCACCAGGAGTACCCGGGCAGCTTCCGGGAAATTCCCCTGGCGCAGATTCAGGGAGCTGTTGTTAACCGGGACATATACAGTGCGGTTCTTCTGATCGAATCCGATGAAAAAGCGGAAAAGATCTGCCGCTTTTCAATTGGCGGATGCGATATGTTTGAAAAATTCCGCGACCGGATGATGAAGGTGCGGAATCACGAACCGATTGACGACTCGCAATTGGATGAGATGGAAATTCACTGTCCAAAATGCGGTATGCGTTATCCGGATCCAAACCGGCGTACCTGTCCCAAATGTGTCAATAAAGCTTCTATCTTAAAAAGACTGTTGAAAATGTATAAAGAGTTCTGGATTCAGGCGCTTGCCGTTGGACTCTGTATTTTAGCAACAACGGTGTTGGCGCTGATTTCCCCGTTGTTCAGCACCAAATTCCTTTATGATGAAGTATTGGTAGAAAACGGTGCGTATTATCAGAATGTTATGCTGGCGATCGGGCTGATTGTCGGCACACAGGTCATCGGGCTGTTGCTGAGCGTGGTCTATGGTGTGACAAATGCATGGTTTGCGCCCCGGATGCTGCATACGCTGCGGATCAAAATCTTTTCAGCCATGCAGCCTTTATCCCTGAGCTTTTTTACCTCAAAACAGACGGGGTCTCTGATGGCCCGGATCAGTCATGACACGGATTATATCTATCAGTTTTTTATCGACGTCTGTCCTTCCATTATTATTAACGCGATCAAAATCATCGGTATTATTGCGGCGCTCTTTCTGCTGAACGCACCGCTCAGCCTGATCGTTCTGCTGGTTTCTCTGGTGACAACGATTGTCATTACCCGTTTTTATAAAGTGCAGCATAGCATCTGGCACAAATTCCATATCAGTTCTCACCGAACCAATTCCTATCTGAGCGATGTGCTGGGCGGACAACGGGTTGTCAAGGCCTTTTCCCGTGAACGTGCGGAAACCGAGCGTTACCGGGGCAAAAACGAGCAGGTTTTTGGGTATAACCTGGAAGCGGTCAACCGGGAAGCCTGTACCTTTCCAAAGGTCCGCGGCGTAACGAATGCGATTTTTTCCCTGACTTTCCTGTTGGGTGCCATATTGATTCTGCAGGGATATTCCACCCTGGGCGCGCTGACTGCGTTTCTTTCTTATGCAGGAATGATCTTTGAACCGATCAATTATTTTATGTGGTTTGCCAACTGGTGGTCAAGCTGTGTGGATGCATCCTCCCGGATGTTTGAGATTCTGGATTCTCAGCCAACTATTGTAGAGCCGGAAAACCCGATCAGAAAGGAACGTCTGAACGGGGATATTTCCCTGAAAAATGTTTCCTTTGAATATGATACCGGCCGGCCGATTATTAAAAAAGTAAATCTGGATATCCATGCCGGCGAAATGATGGGTATTGTGGGAAAAACCGGTGCAGGAAAATCAACCATTATCAACCTGATTTCCCGGATGTATGATGTAACAGAGGGCGAAATCACAATTGACGGAGAGAATATTAAAAAGTATTCTTTTGATACCCTGCGAAAAAGCATTGGCGTCGTCTCCCAGGAAACCTATCTGTTTGTTGGCACAATTGCCGAGAACATCGGATATGCCGTAGAGAATCCTTCCATAGAAGAAATCATCCGGGCGGCAAAAAGTGCATTTGCCCATGATTTCATCGCAAGACTGACCGATGGCTATGACTCCCTGGTTGGTTCCGGAGGTATTTCTCTTTCGGGTGGTGAAAAACAGCGTGTTTCGATTGCACGTGCGATCCTGCAATCGCCCTCCATTCTGATTCTGGATGAAGCAACCTCTGCGATGGATACCCAAACAGAGCGCCGCATTCAGCATGCGATTGAGACTCTGCGGACAGGGCGTACTGTTATTTCCATTGCTCACCGCCTGTCGACCCTGCGTGACGCAGACCGCCTGGCGGTAATTGAACACGGCGAATTGAAAGAACTCGGTACCCATGCGGATTTGATCGCGCGAAAGGGAACATATTTCCGGCTGCATCAATTGCAGTCAGAGTCTTTGAAGTTTATTGAGATGGGAGCGGATGATATGCAGCAGAATGTCACTTCTCTGTACAATCTGGACGATATTTCAGAAATCAAATACATAACCGCAGATAACAGCCGGTTTACCTGCAATGCGGACGGCTTCCTGGCCGTGGAATTCAACGGGAAAACCTATGACAATATTGTATTGAACCGCCTGCTGCCCTTTACGGATCCGGAAAGTTACATCTCTGTGCAGGTTCCATCCGCACAGCTTGCGGAATATGACAGTTCTGCGGCTCCGGATGGTCCGCCAGCGCATGATGGTCCTCCGGCACCGGGAGGCGGTCCTGGAAAACCCGAAGTGACGCTGGCCGATCATTTTAACGGAGACACGCAGGAAATCGGCATTATTAAACAAGTGGCCGATCTGCCTGCCGAACAGGCAGAATTAATCCGCCGTCAGCTTGCGTTCCGTTATTATGCGCCGACGACGACCAAGGTCCTCAGTATCCGGGAAAAAATGTCCTTTGTCTTTATCAAGGCTATTTTCGGCGATGTTGAAAAAGAAATCTGTGTCAGTGAGCCCTCTAAAAACATGCGGCTGACTATGGGGGATATGATTACGATCACAGATGTAACAGGCAACCGTTACCTGATCGCGGAACTGGAAAAGATGTCCAAAGCAAACCGGCAGAAAATTGATATGTATATCACGATCTGAGCCAGAACGTGATGGATGTAACCGGTATCAAATCAAACCGGATCTACCGGCTTAAATTCCAAAAGAGGTGATTGGTATGAAGGTTAATATAGATCCCCCTCAATGGGCGCAGGATTTAATGGAAGAAGAATGCCTGCTCTGCGTCGCTTATGATGTTACAGAGGCATGTACCGGCGGTGAAGGATATGCTGCGATCACCAAAGAATTTCTTTATATTTTGGCAGACGGCAGTTGTATCCATAAAATTCCGCTTTCCTCTGTCCGTGAGTTGAAAGCACAATGGATGGTCGGATCTGGCCGCCTGCTCTGCCGTACAGATGAACGGATTTTGATTCTCTGCCATTGTACGCAGCGAATTTGCTCCCATCTGGCAGAGTTTGCACAGGTCGTCCAGTATTATCTGAAAACAGGCAACCTGTCGGATCTGGAAGTAGAGGTCTGGGTCTGTCCCAAATGCGGCCATCCGTTTATGTGGGGCACCAAGGTCTGTCCACGTTGTGTCAATAAGTCAACTGCTTTTAAACGAATTTTTGAGATGTGTAAAACCTATAAATGGCAGATTGTTGCGATTGCCGGTTTTACCATGCTTATTGAGCTGTTTTATATCATTATTCCGTATTTCCAGCGTGTCATGGTGGACGGTTATATTACGCCCCAGAAGTCCGAATGGATGGGTCTGATCTTTTGGGGATGCGCGGGAGCGGTCATGAACCTGGTGATTATGGGACTGGAGGTTGTCTGCACCAAGATGAAGAATCGTCTGGCGCTGACCGTTTCCAAGGATCTCAGGCAGATGCTCTTTAATAAAATTCAGTTTCTTTCTTCGACTTCCCTGTCCAAACATTCAGCCGGCGACCTGATGCACCGTTTGTCTTATGATACGGCGGCAGTGCAGCAGTTCATGTCCGAGCAGGGTACGGAAGTCATCGTCCGTGTTTTTTCTTTCCTGGTGCTGATGGTCATCATGCTCTGGACGCAGCCGATGTTAACGCTGCTGATCATACTGCCGTTTCCTTTTGTTTTTTTAGTTGTATCCCTGATTAACAATAAGATCAACCGGCTGTTCAATCAGAACTGGACAGTGGGAAATCGTGCGAATACGGTCCTGCACGATATTCTGAACGGCATCCGGGTGGTTAAATCCTACGGCAGTGAAAAACGGGAGATTGACCGTTACACCCGTTATTCCAAAAGAAACGCCGATTCTCTGACACAGGCAGAAATCTTTTGGGCCAAGCTTTTCCCTTTTGTGAACTTCTTTATCCGTAGCGGACTCTATCTGGCACTTTATTTCGGTGCAAAAGCCGTTCTGGGGAATACCATGGAGCTGGGTGAATTAATGCAGTACATCACCTATGTCAATATGCTCTATACCCCTCTCTACTGGATTATTTACCTTCCCCGTCAGCTGACCCGAACAGCTGTAAGCGCCAGCAAAATGTTTGAGCTGCTTGACGAACCGGATGAAATCGAAGCGCCCAAAGAAGGTCAACTGCAAATTGTCGGCGATGTGGAATTTGACCACGTCTCCTTTGGATATAAGCCTTATACCCCGGTCCTGCAGGATATTAGCTTTAAAGTGCATCCTGGTGAAGTCATCGGAATCGTAGGCGCGTCCGGCGTAGGAAAATCCACTCTGATCAATCTGATTATGCGTTTATATGACGTTCGGTCCGGCGCGATCCGAGTAGACGGCCAGGATCTGAAGGACATCGATAAAAGCCTGTTCCGCAGCCAGCTGGGTGTTGTCCTGCAGGAAACCTTCCTGTTTGACGATTCCATTCTGGCCAATATCCGCTATGCGCAGCCTGACGCAGATTTCACAGAAGTCATTCGCGCTGCAAAAGTAGCCAATGCGCATCAGTTTATTTCCCGCCTGCCCGACGGATATAATACACGAGTCGGTGACCGCGGATATATGCTTTCCGGAGGCGAGCGGCAGCGTATTGCGATTGCCCGTGCCATCCTGCATAATCCTCGAATACTGATCCTGGATGAAGCGACCGCTTCACTGGATACGGAGACAGAAAAACTGATTCAGGATGCTCTGGACAAATTGACGAAAGGCCGTACAACATTTATTATTGCGCACCGTCTTTCCACCCTGCGCAATGCAGACCGGCTGATTGTTTTGGATAAAGGCAAATTATCAGAATTTGGTACGCACATGGAACTGATGCAGCACCAGGGCGTATACTATAATCTGGTCATGGCCCAGCGTCAAACGGCAAAAATTCGAAAATAATGCAATAATATTGATTTTGTATCCATGTTCTGTTTATATTTTCTTCATAAAAATTTTCTATAGTATGAATAGAATGGATTTCTGGTTCTGGTTTTACGTATAAAACGTATAAAACTAGAAACGCTAAATAGTGCAGATCCATGGACAGAAAGGAGGACAATAGGATGGATAAGTATGAATGTCCCTGTGGCTATGTATATGATCCGGCCGTTGGTGATCCGGACAGTGGCATTGCACCAGGCACTGCTTTTGAAGATATCCCGGAGGATTGGGTTTGTCCGGTATGCGGCCTGACCAAGGACGATTTTACCAAAATGTAGTGTCGTTATGACCTATATTTTCCAAGCACTATAAGAGGAGGAGGAAGACCGCTGTTATTTTCATAATGGCGGTCTTTCTCTAACTCCTGAAGAAAACAGCTGTATGCCCCATTAAAATTTCCGTATCAAGGAGAGTGATGTATCATGAGTACACCGATTTATCAAATGCAAAAAGGCATTGTCACCTGCTGGGCAAATGCGGAAAACCCCACTGGAAAAAAGGGAGAAGCCGCCAAAGCACTCCAGGGCCGCAAAGGTGCTCCCTGCCTGCGCCATGTAAAGCCGGGAGAAACCCGTGTGCTGGCTCAGGCGGAGGGCCATGGCGTAATACGCAGAATCTGGATCACCCTGGAAAAAAAGGATGATCCGAAGGCCTTAAAAGGCTTTATCCTTTCCTGTTATTGGGACGGTGCAGAAAAGCCAGCAGTTTCCGTTCCTCTGGGTGATTTTTTCTGTTTTAATTCCGGAAAACTCTCTGCTATGGAAAACGAATATTTTTCCAATCCGGAAGGCCGTAGTTTTAACTGCTATATCCCCATGCCTTTTAAAACCGGCATGAAAATTACCCTGACCAATGAAACGGAGTCCATAGAAGAAGTGCAGTTTTTCTACCAGATCGATTATACTCTGGGAGATGATGTCTCTGACGCACTGTACTTTCATGCCTTTTATAACCGAGAGCCGGATACAAAAGCCCGGCAGGATTATGTTATCCTGCCTAAAATCTCCGGGTACGGCCGTTATCTGGGGGCTTCTTTTGGGGTCATTGCCAACCCGTTGATGGCAAATTCCTGGTGGGGCGAGGGCGAGGTCAAATGCTACATAGACGGAGATACCGATTTTCCCAGCCTTGCTGGTACGGGTACAGAAGACTATATCGGCACAGGTTGGGGCCAGGGCCGCTTTTGTAACCGGTACCAGGGCTGCGTTTATGCAGATGATACCGCCAAAAGGTTTTCCTTTTACCGGTTCCATGGACCGGATCCCGTATACTTTTCCAGCGACATTCGGATCACCGTCCAACAGATCGGTTATACCGGCAAAAAGGATATCCAGACCATGCTGGAAAACGGCTTGAACGTGATACGGACAGACGGCGTCCCGGTTAACCGGGAGATGGAAGACACTATTTTTGAGCGTTTCGGAGACGATTGGTGCTCTATTGCTTATTTTTATCTGAATCAGCCTGTCACCAATTTGCCCTCACTTCCCTCCTATCGCGACCGCATTGCAAAATACGAAATAAAATGATTCCAAACTACCTGCGCGACAGAATGTTCTGGATGATAAAGGGCCCTGTTCTTTACACGTGACAGATCCCTATAAACAGGCACCCCGCTCATTTTGAGCGGGGTGCCTGTCTCTTTAATCTTTTTGATTGGCAGTCATCCAAATGATCCAGGAACGGTTCGCGTTCTGCAACGCCGATTACCTTACGATTTTTGTCGTCCAGTCCTCCACGTTCCAGATCTCGGTGGCCAGATCCTGATAGAATTCCGGTTCGTGGCTGACCATTAAAACGGTACCCTTAAAATCCCGAATCGCTTTTTTCAGCGCGTCTTTTGCATCAACGTCCAGATGATTGGTCGGTTCATCGAGTACCAGCAGGTTGATTTCCTGAAGCATCAGCCGGCAAAGCCTTGCCTTTGTGTTTTCGCCGCCGGACAGCACCCGCATCTGGCTTTCAATATGATTGGTGGTCAGCCCACACTTGGCCAGAGCAGCCCGCACTTCTCCATTGGTCATACCGGGATACGCATCCCAGATATATTCGAGTGCCGTCCGATCACTCTCAACTTCTTCCTGCTCAAAATATCCGACCTGCGTAAAAGCATCCATCTCACAACTGCCAGAGAGCGGAGAAAGATATCCCAGCAGGGTCTTGAGCAGGGTTGATTTTCCCAGGCCATTGACACCGCGGATCGCAATTTTCTGATTGCGTTCTACCACTAAATCAACCGGCCTGGACAGTGCCTCATCATATCCGATCACCAGTCCCTTTGCTTCCAGCAGAATCCTTCCCGGCGTGCGCCCTTCTTTAAACTGGAAAACGGGCTTTATCCGTTCTCTGGCCAGCTCAATAACTTCCATCTTATCGAGTTGTTTCTGCCGGCTCTTGGCCATGTTCGTGGTCGCAACCCGCGCTTTATTCCGGGCCACAAAATCTTCCAGCTGTTTGATCTCCTTCTGCTGTTTTTCATAAGCCTGTTCCAACTGCCGCTTTTTCAATGCATACATGGACTCAAACTGCTGATAGTTTCCCGTATATCGAGTGAGTGTTGCATTTTCCACATGATAAATCACATTGACTACATCATTTAAAAATGGGATATCATGGGAAACTAAAATGAATGCATTGTCATAATGCTGTAAAAACTGTTTCAGCCAGGCAATATGATTTTCATCCAAAAAGTTGGTCGGCTCATCGAGAATCAGGATCATGGGATTCTGCAAAAGAAGTTTAGCCAGCAGCACCTTGGCGCGTTGCCCGCCGCTTAAATCATGTACATCCCGGTCCAGTCCAATTTCGCCTAACCCCAATCCATTCGCATATTCTTCTATTTTCGCATCCAGGGTATAAAAACTGCTTTGTTCCAGGTAATCCTGCATCTCTCCGACTTCTTCCATCAGCTGCGTGAGTTGTTCCTCGTTTGCTTCTGCCATTTCTTCATAGAGTCGGAGCATTTCCTGTTCCATTGCATACATTGGCTCAAACGCGCCCCGCAGCACCTCCCGGATCGTCATCCCCCTGTCCAGCGTACGATACTGATCCAGATATCCGACCGTAATATGCCGGCACCATTCCACCTTTCCCGCATCCGGCTGCAATTTTCCCGTGATAATATTCAAAAATGTGGTTTTTCCCTCGCCATTTGCGCCAACCAGCCCAATATGCTCCCCCTTGAGTAACCGAAAGGAAGCATCCTCCAAAATTTTACGTGCCCCAAATCCATGACTGATTTTTTCTGCGTTTAATATACTCATGTTTTTCCCCTTTTACTTTCATTCCGCCTTTGCAGAGAATTCGAGCTCCATTATAGCATACATTTTCATTTTTTCAAGATTGCAAAACATCGATCTTTTCAGCAATGTTTAAAATGCATGGTACTACAACCCCCCAAAAAAATATAGGGTCATCAGTAAAAAATTAGTAACAAAAAATTCTCCCGAAGAATAAAAACTCTCCGGGGATTCTTTCTGTTATTTATCTGATGCGATGAATCCATCAAATCCCGCTGCCTTTATTTTTTTCAGCATATATTTTCATTTTTTCAATCTTGTTTTTTGTCCCTCTGCTGTTCCAGCATCTCCAGAAATGCGGCGGCCGCATACGAGGTTCGAACGCCCCGCAGCATACAAATGCCAATGCTCCGTTCCGGAAGCTTCTTTTGGGTTTGCAGCTCAAACAGCACGCCGCTTTCCAGATAAGAGCGTGAAAATTCCCGTGTCACGCAGGAAACGCCCAAATTGATCCTGGCAAACTCCAACAGCAGATCATGGGAGCCCAACTCTATTTCCGGTGCAATCGCTATCCCCTGACGAAACATGAACTCTTCTACCACCCGACGGGAATTCGATATCTTCTCCAGCAGGATCAGCGGAAGCCTTGCAACCTCTTCCAGCTGCAGGCAGGTATTACGCAATCCTTCAAACCGGCTTCCGGCCACGAAAATATCCTGTACCCGCATATATTCTCTGGTCTGTACAGCATCATCTTCCAAAGGCAGATTGACAAATGCAAGGTCTATCCTGCCTGACTTTAAGAATTCGAGGGTCTCACGGCTGGTACGGTTGGTAATATGTAACTTGATTTTAGGGTATCGTTTATTAAATTCCTCTAAAGGCTTCAAAAGCAGATAGCGGGAGATGGTGTCCCCCGCGCCAATCCGCAGCTCACCCTCCTCAAGTCTTTGCATCTGGCGTAATTCGGTTTCCCCCCGTTCAATCAGGGAAAGAGCGTTTTTGACATACTCATAAAGGATTTCCCCTTCTTTTGTTAAAACAACGCCTTTGCTATTCCGGACAAACAACTGGATATCCATCGTATTTTCAAGCGTCTTCACCGCCTGGCTGACCGCGGACTGCGTCATAAACAGCGCCGCCGACGCCTTGGAAAAGCTCAGGTTTTTTGCCACCTGATAAAAAATTTTATATTGATCCAGCCTGATATTCATGATTGCTCCTTATAATTAGTTGTTCTTATAGAAACTATTAAAAATATTAACTTTACTAATGTGTTCATATTGATTATAATAGAAAACGGTCATGAATGCAATCATTTTGTCAAAGCAAAGGATATAAAAATAACAAGGAGATGAGCCGCTATGGAAAGAATGGTTGGAACGGTTTCCCGCGGTGTGCGGGCACCTATTATCCGGCAGGGAGACGACCTGTGTAAAATTGTTGTGGATTCTGTCCTGAAAGCATCAAAAAGTGGAAATTTTACAATCGGTGATCGGGATATTATCGGCATTACCGAAGCTGTTGTCGCACGGGCGCAGGGGAACTATGCCACCACTGCGCAGATCGCTGCAGATATCCAGGCGAAATTCGGCGATGGAACAGTGGGCGTTATTTTCCCGATTTTAAGCCGTAACCGTTTTTCCATTTGTCTGAAGGGAATCGCAATGGGCGCGAAAAAAATTGTGCTGATGTTAAGCTATCCATCGGATGAAGTTGGAAATCATCTGGTTGATTATGACCAGCTGGATGCAGCAGGCATCAATCCCTGGACGGATGTCCTGACCGAAGCAAAATACCGGGAGCTGTTTGGAAGCAATCCGCATCCGTTTACAGGCGTAGATTATATTGCCTACTATAAGGAGCTGATTCAGAACTGCGGCGCAGAAGTTGAAATTGTTCTTTCCAATAACTGCAAATCTATTCTGGATTACACGAAAAACGTTCTTTGCTGTGATATCCATACCCGCCAGCGGACCAAACGCCTGCTGAAAGCGGTCGGCGCTGAAAAGGTTTACGGGCTCGACGATATTCTGAATGCGCCGGTCAATGGCAGTGGATATAATGAAAATTATGGTCTGCTGGGCTCTAATAAAGCAACCGAAGAGACGGTCAAACTTTTTCCGCGCGACTGTAAGCCGTTTGTAGAGGCTGTACAGAAAGCGATCAAGGAACAGACCGGAAAAACTGTAGAAGTCATGGTTTACGGAGACGGAGCATTCAAAGATCCGGTCGGCAAGATTTGGGAACTGGCAGACCCGGTCGTTTCTCCGGCCTATACCTCCGGTCTGGAAGGGACGCCCAACGAAGTAAAATTGAAATATCTGGCGGACAATGATTTTGCTGATTTAAGCGGTGATGCGTTGAAAAACGCGATTTCTGAATATATCAAACACAAAGATGACAACCTGGTTGGACAAATGGTGTCGCAGGGTACTACGCCCAGACGTCTGACCGATCTGATCGGTTCGCTGTGCGACCTGACCTCCGGCAGCGGTGATAAGGGAACACCGATTATCTATATTCAGGGGTATTTTGATAACTATACAAAATAGGGAGAACTCCCCCTCTCATTTTACCCGCCGAAAAAAGCCAAACCGGTTTATGGGGCAGCGATATCTAAAGTATATGCAAGAGCATAAAAGATACTGGACATCCATTGGCTGCCCTTTGGTAAACCGAACAAATACCTGGCCAGATCGGCAGGCAGGCTGAGGATATGTTTTTGAGGCCGGTAGAACAGATATCCGGTCCTCAGAAATGACCGAACAGCTCAAAGCAGAAAATCAAACAAACTGGTTTGTCCCGGTTAACAACGTCTGTTATAGAATAACCGGGATTGTAAGATTGACATCGAAGAATAACGGCGGCAAGGAGTTTACTCCCTGCCGCCGTTATTTTGCCTAACCGATTATTGGATTTTAGAGAACAGTATGGATATATCAGGCGGAACCTGTCGAACAGCAACTTCCTGCTCTTTCCATTGAAGTGTGATACCGAGCCATTCAGCTACTTTAGCAGATGAAAAAGGCAGGAAAGGGTGTAACAGGTTGGCGATATTTGCAATCAGGTAAGCACAATGGCTGATCGTGTTTCTGCATTCTTCCGGATTTTCAGTTCTGGTTTTCCACGGCCGCCTGGCATCATAATATGTGTTGCCAAAACGAACTGCTTCAAATATTTCCTCAAGCGCTTCGCGAAACGCTCCTTTTTCTATTTTTGTCCCAACCGTATTGTACAGTAACAACACACGCTCTTTGATATACGTGTCAACTGCGACAGGAGGAATGTCACAGTCGAGGTACTTTACTGCAAAAGCAAGTGTACGATTCACGAAATTGCCCCATACGCCTACGAGCTCTGCGTTGTTCTGCTTCTTGAATTCTCGAAGGGAAAAATCCGTGTCTCTTTTTTCAGGGCCATTGGCTATAAAGAAATATCTTATTGCATCAGGATCATAGTCTTCCATCAGATCCTTGGCCCAGACAGCCCAATTTTGGCTGGTAGATATTTTTCTGCCTTCCAGCGTCATATACTCGCTGGAAATGATATCATCGGGAAGGTGCAAACCTTCTCCGTGCGCAAGTAAAAGAGAAGGAAGAATGATTGTGTGGAAAGGTATATTGTCTTTGCCATGGACATAATAATGGCGGCCGTCCTGACCGTATACCGTTTTGAAATCAATCCCTCTTTCATGGCAAAGGATAGCAGTTGCAGATAAATACCCAAGAACATTCTCAGCCCAAATATAAATTTTCTTGTTTTCATAACCAGCTTTGGGAACATCAATGCCCCAGTCGAGATCCCGTGTGATGGGACGGTCACGAAGGCCTTCGTCTATATAGCGCTTTGTAAATGCAATCGCGTTCTTACGCCAGTACGGATGTGCCTCAAGAAAATCACACAGTTCCTGTTTCAACTTTGATATTTGCAGAAATAATTGTGTCGTTTCCCCAAAGGACAGCGGTGTACCGCAATCTGCACATGTAGCATTCACAACGGTATCTGCATCCAATACCTCGCCGCAGGCATCGCACTGATCGCCGCGTGTTGCGGCGCCACAAGCAGGACAGGTTCCAACGATCAGTCTGTCTGTCAGAATCTTTTTACAGGAAGGGCAATACGCTTGTTTTACCGTTCTTTCTTCGATATAGTTACTGCCATACAGACGCTTGTGGAATTCTGTAACGAATTCCTTGTGTCTGGGATCCGATGTCTTGGTATAAAGATCATATGAAAATCCAAGCTTTTCAAACACTGCACAAAATTCCCTGTGATAATGTTCGCTGATTACGTCGGGTGTTGCGTTTACTTGCTTTGCCCGAATCGTAATCGGCGTACCATGGCAATCACTGCCGGATACATAAAAGACACGGTCTCCTTTTGCTCTAAAATAACGGGCCAGGACATCTCCCGGAAGAAGGGCTGCAAGATGCCCTATGTGGAGCGAACCATTTGCATATGGCCAAGCTCCTCCTACAACAATGTTGTCCATCATTCATACCTCATTTCTTATCGTGGATAACACTTCATTGGTATGCAAATAAAATTTGCAAAATAAAAACGCTCTCACCCCCATACATCGTACAAGGGACGAGAGCTAAATACTCACGTGTTACCACCCTAATTCACTTGTTTCTCACGATAACAAGCCTTATCAAGTTCGGACAGGAAATGATCTATCAAAACTCTATCGCTATTACGGGCGACCCCGGCGCAGCCTAACCCTGACTAAGGCTCGGTACGCAGCTCGGAGACCATGTTCGGCAAAATCCGCTTTACCCATTCACAGCACATCAAAAGACGATGGGATTCTCTGAAAAGTTTCTGTTGCTTACTCTTTCTCGTCATGGCTATTGCTCATTATTATATCAAAAATTCAAAAAAAATCAATAGATTGAAACAAAAAAACTCGACTGGATAACGATTGAAAGGCATAATGATATTCATTCAAATACAGGCTTTTAATTTTAAAGCCTGGCCATTCCATAGAACATCATTTTAAAGCCAGAGCAGCGCTTCCAGCAAGAGCAGTGGGCAACGAAAACAAAAGATTGCGATTGAAATGCAAAGTTGCCGGTGAGCCATATGGTTAAGGCCGCCGGCATCGCAGATAACAGCAGAAAAGAGCGTTGGCAGAAACCTGCCGCTGAAACACCGAATCAGGCGGCACAGCTTTTCGCTGTGCCGCCTGTACTACCTGTACCGCCCCACTACATCAATATTTCGTCATCACACTTCGGCTGATTCTCTCTCCTGTTTTTGGTTTACGGCCTCCCAACAGACTTTTGCCTTTAAGCCCTCTGCCAATTTCCCTTGTAGTAAAACAGGAGCGCCAGCACGGCACCGACTCCCCAGCCGATCGGGATAGCCCACCAGATCGACGCATCGCTCTGGGTGATCCAGGCCAGCAGATAGGAAAATCCCACCCTGCAAATTAAGTCCGTCAGGGTGACGGTGGTAAAACCAAGCATATAGCCCGCTCCCCGCAGGATTCCGTTATATACCATCAGCACGGCATAAATCAAGTAGCCCCCGGATACAATCAGCATATATTGGGTTCCGACGGCGATCACCTGTGCGGCGTCTTCTGACGTATCAGCGAAAAGACCGATCATGTATTGCCCAAAGAAAACGACTAAGACCAGCGAAACCACCGCATACAAAAGCATGCTCAACAGGGCGGCTTTTTTTCCGGGTCCCACCCGTTCAGGCTTTCCTGCGCCCATATTCTGTGCTGTAAAACTGGACATGGCGTTTCCCATACTCATGATTGTCATCTTAAAGAATGAATCAATCTTGATGGCCGCGGAATATCCTGCAATAACCGCAGCGCCGAATCCATTGACCAGCGCCTGTACTGCCAGTTGTCCGACCGAGACGATCGACTGCTGCAAAATACTGGGCACTGCGATGACGGCGATCTTTCCCAGTGTATGCCAGCTGAATTTGGGATATCCCCCTTCTGTCTGAATGCTGCGTAGCCGACGGATCAGGATCAGGAATGCAAGAATCGAAGAAAGCCCCTGCGCAATGAAAGTGGCCCAAGCCACTCCGGCGACCCCCCAGTGAAAACCGGCTACAAAGAGAATGTCGAGTACAACATTGAAAAGAGAAGAAAAAATCAGTAGACCCAGCGGTGTTTTTGAGTCTCCCAGCCCGTTGAATACCGCCGTAGCCATATTATACAGAAAGAGGAAAAACAATCCCCAAATATAGATTCTCAGATACAAAGCGGAGTCTTCAAAAATATTTGCCGGTGTCCGGAGCAGCCGCATCAAGTGACTGCAGACAAGCGTGCCGACCGCTGTCAACAACAAACTTAACACCAGCATCGAACTGACCGCGGTAAAAACAGCGGTCTTCATCCGCTGGTATTCTTTGGCCCCAAACAGCCGTGAAATCACAACAGAGCTTCCCATCCCCGCACCAGTAGCCACAGCGATAAAAAGCATGGTTACAGGGTAGGACGCGCCGACCGCTGCCAGCGCATCAACACCGGAAAATTTTCCGGCAACAACGCTGTCTACTACGTTATACATCTGCTGAAACATGCCGCTGAGGATCATCGGCAAAGAAAACCGCAAAAGGATTTTTGACGGACTTCCCTCTGTCATATCTTTGATCATAACACCATCTCTTTTCTTTTGATCCTGTTGTATTATACCATAAACAGAGCCAAAAGCAATATAGATTTTTTCTTTTGCAGAAAAAATCAAAATAAGAGAATGGCTGGCCCCTATGGGCGAAACCGTTCGAATTATCGAACCCGTTCAGCCGGGGCACGCCGGATCAGCAGCCATAAGAAGAAAAATGAAAGCAGATAAATACAGGCCAGTGCCAGAAGCAGCCACAGAGGATTGGACAACAGTTCAAACGCAGATTCCAGCAGCCCCCCAAAAACCCTGCCAAAGGAATCCGGGAACAGCGTGATCAACAGCGGCAGGATAAAAAACACAACCAACGGAACCGAGACAGACACAATCACGCGTGCCTGTTTGTTCATTCGGTAATACGCACCGCCAATGCATAATCCGATACCATTAAAGGCCAATAGGAACAGGAGCGTACTGCAGACAAGCAGCAGATAAAACTGAACCTCGCCGTGTTCGGCCCGGTATCCGGGATAGAGCATGCCGATGATATCCCCGTTTGTGTGAATGATTTGAGAGAAAAGCAGGATCAAAATCAAGTCTGCAGCAGCACTGACTGCAGCGATCCAGAGAGAAAAACCAGCCAGCCCTTTAAAAATCGTCCGGCGGGAAACGCTGTTCCCAAGGCCAAACCGCAGCGCGACCGGAAATGCAATAATCCCTATGACCAGCAGGTTGATAAGGGAGGAAAACACGATTCCGTTCATGGTTGCATCCTGTGCTGTACTGGAGAGTGTGATCGCGGTACATATGATTATATAAGTCGTACAAAAGCAGATAAAAAACCAAATCAGATTGACCTTTCCGATATTCCGCCATGTCCAGAGCACCATCTGTTTTGTTTTCATTCTTGTATCCTCCCTATCAGGCATTGGTTAAGCGTATAAACAGCTTCTGCAAATCGAGCGGCGTGACTTCCAACCCTTCCGGCACGTCGTCGGGTGACCCCAGCAGGGAAGCGGTTTTTAATCCGCCCAGCGTTTCTGTATCCAGAAGGTTCTTCCCCTCGCAATATAAATCCACAGCAGCGGCCTTGCCGGATACGGAATACCCCATCCTTCTGACTTCTTCTGCGGATTGATCGAGCAGAATCCGGCCGTTTTTAATTATAACCACCTGCTCAATAATGTCTGCAATCTCTTCGATCAGATGGGTAGAGATCACAATGGTGCGGGGCATTGTACTGTAATTGGAAATCAATTCCCGGTAGAACAGCTCTCTGTGATTGGCATCCAACCCCAGTACCGGTTCATCAAACAGCACATAGGGCGTCCCGGAAGCCAGCGCAGCAATCAGTTTAACGATCGTGGTATATCCGGTCGAAAGATTTTTGAGCTTCTGTTTCCGGTTTAGCCCAAAGGCATCTGCCAGACGGTTGGCTTCCTCCATCTGGAAATTGGGATAAAAACTCCGGGTCCAGTTAAAAAACTGTTCGACCCTTCCGGTATCAGGCACAAAGGTTTTCTCTCCCATATAATAAACTTTTTCCAGTGCCCGGTCATTTTCAAACGCTGGTTCTCCGTCTATTAAAACCCGTCCGGAAGACGGGATCATCCGGTTGGTGATGATATTCAGCAGCGTCGTCTTGCCCGCGCCGTTTCGGCCCAGAAGCCCATAAATCTGATTGCCTCCAAAGCAGACAGAAACATCTTCCAGCGCTTGAACCTGTTTAAACTGCATGGTCAGATTTTCCGTACAGATTCCCGATATCGGATTACTCATGATTGTTCTCTCCCTCTTGTTGCAGCATCTGGATCAGCTCGTCTTTTCCGATTTTCAGCTTAGCCGCTTCTTCCAGAAGTCTGATGATATATTGGTTGTAGAATGCTTCCCGCCGTTTCCGCAGGATATTTTCCGTCGCACCTGCTGTGACAAACATACCGACTCCCCTTTTCTTATACAGAATTTTTTCGTCTACCAGTAAATTCATCCCTTTTAACACTGTTGCAGGATTGATCTGATAGGTAACAGAAATTTCTGTTGTAGACGGAACCTGCGTTTCCTCTGGAAAAGCTCCTGAAAGGACAGCGTCCTCTATTTGTTCAGCGATCTGGATATAAATCGGTGTTTCGCTTTCAAAATTAATCTTCACTCTTCCACCGCCCTGTTATATAGTTAATTACTTATGTAACTAACTATATAACATGATTGCTGCTTTGTCAAGTAATTTTTAAAAATTTTTCATTTTGCGTCCCAGTTATCTACATGCTTCTTGAATAATAAATTAAGCCCTGGCTCGTTAAGAACCAGGGCTTGTTTTTCTATGTACTTATTTTTCTTCGTTCCAGGAATACATTTTACGAAGCTCTTTACCAACAGCTTCGAGTTGGTGTTCTGCTTCAAGATTTCTGGTTGCCAGGAAATGTGCGCGTCCGTTTTTATTTTCTGCAATCCATTTGGTTGCAAACGTACCATCCTGGATCTCATGCAGAATTTTTTTCATTTCTTTCTTGGTTTCTTCTGTCACCAGACGCTTGCCAGTCTCATAGTCACCGAACTCAGCAGTATCGGAGATCGAATAGCGCATTTTTGCAAAACCGCCTTGATAAATCAGGTCAACGATCAGTTTCATCTCATGAATGCACTCAAAATATGCGTTTGCCGGATCATAGCCAGCTTCCACCAGTGTTTCAAATCCAGCTTTCATCAGCGCGGTCACACCGCCGCAAAGAACAGCCTGCTCACCAAACAGGTCGGTCTCTGTCTCACAACGGAATGTGGTCATCAGCACGCCCGCTCTTGCGCCGCCGATACCCGCAGCATAAGCAAGGCCTGTATCCAGCGCTCTGCCAGTTGCATCCTGATGAACAGCAACCAGACAGGGAACGCCTTTTCCCTCTACATATTCAGAACGCACGGTGTGTCCCGGACCCTTAGGTGCGATCATGATCACGTCAACATCAGCCGGCGGAACGATCTGTTTGAAATGAATGTTAAAACCGTGTGCGAAAGCCAACGTTTTGCCTGCTGTCAGGTTGGGCTCAATATCTTTTTTATACATATCTGCCTGTTTCTCATCGTTGATGAGAATCATAATAATATCTGCTTTTTTCGCAGCTTCTGCCGCTGTCGCCACTTTCAGGCCTGCAGCTTCTGCTTTTGCCCAGGATTTGCTTCCTTCATACAAACCAACGATTACGTCAACGCCGCTTTCATGCAGGTTCAGCGCATGTGCGTGGCCCTGGCTTCCGTAACCGATGATTGCAACGGTTTTGCCATCCAGAAGCCCTAAATTACAATCGGACTCATAGAAAATTTTTGCCATGATCAAACATTCCTTTCATTTTATCCATCGGGGGCTGGATGCTCTGCATTCCATCCGAACCGATCTTATTGAATTTATATAATACACAACATACGGCGCCATTAACCCCATGGGGAGCCGTATATCAAGTATCAGGGTTAACGAAGGGATTCGGTTCCCTTTTGGATTGCAACAATACCGGTACGGATGACTTCCTTGAGTCCAAAGGGTTTCAGAAGCTCCAGCATGGTTTCCAAACGGTCCGCGGAATCGGAAACCTCTACGGTCATCGTGGTCCGAGTAATATCGCTGATTTTTGCTCCCATGATCTTCACAATATTCATGATCTCTCCGCGGTCCGCCGCATTGGCTGCAACCTTGATCAGCATCAGCTCCCGACTGATCATCTCATCCGGGTTGAGCGTCCGCAGTTTGATGACATCAATCAGCTTATTGAGTTGCTTTTCCACCTGTTCAATGATCCGCTCGGTACCATCTACTACGATGGTAATCCGGGAAATCGTCGGATCATCGGTCACGCCGACAGCCAGACTTTCTATATTGAATCCCCGGCGTGAAAACAGGCCAGATATCCGGGAAAGAACACCCGGATGATTTTCCACCAGAATTGAAATCGTTCTTTTCATTCTTTCGACTGCGCCTTTCCGGCCGGGTTCAAACAGAACGCCGGCTCTGTAAAATGACTGCCGCAATAAATACCGGCAACATACAAATTATAAAGTGGGTTCCCCTTCTCCGATCTCCACGACCATCACATACGGGGTTTCAGCCTGCAACATGGCGTCAATGGCCGCCGGCGCTTCCTCCATGCTGGACACATGGGCTGCCGGAATACCGTAAGCCTCGGCCAGGGTCATAAAATCCGGACTTCCGTCCAGGAAGACCGCGGTGCAGTTATCCCGGTACTGCAAAGTCTGTAATTCCCGCACCATACCCAAACGATTATTCCGCATAATGACAATCTTGACCGGCACATGGTGCTGGCAGATCGTGCCAAGCTCCATCATCTGCATCTGAAAGGATCCGTCTCCACAGATTGCCAACGTCTGCCGCTGGGGAGCGGCCAGTTTGGCGCCGACAGCAGCGGGAACAGAATATCCCATGGTCCCCATTCCCCCGGTTGTCAAAAAGCGCGTCTGTCCTTTCATCTCAAAATAATTGCAGGTCCAGATTTGATTCTGTCCGACGTCCGCAACGACCACTGCATCGGCAGCGGCTTTTGCAGACAACATCCGCATAAATTGTTTCGGGCTGACCCGTCCGTCCTGTGCCGGAGCCGGGTGCATAAACGCCTCTTTTTTCTCCGTCAGCCTGTCGATCCATTCTGTATGATTTTCTACGATATCCGCTTCCAGCAGCTGACGAAGAATCACTTTCGCATCTCCGACAATCGGAATATTCGCACCCAGATTTTTTCCGATTTCCGCGGGATCTACATCAATATGAATAATCCTGGTTCGCTGTTCCAGCAGCCCAGGCGCAGCAACCGCCCGGTCTCCAACCCGCGCACCGATCAGAATCAGCAGATCCGTATGATTGACCGCATAGTTGGCCGCCTCCACGCCGTGACTGCCCAGCATACCAAAACTCAGGCGGTGGAAGGAGGGCATCACGCCGATCCCCATCATCGTATGTACAACGGGAATATCACAGCGTTCTGCCAGCTCGATCAATTCCTGCGCAGCGTCCGCCAAAATAACACCGCCGCCCGCGCAAATCACCGGCTGTTTGGCGGCTGCCAGGGCTTCAATGACCTTTTTCACCTGACCAACATGCCCTTTAACACTGGGTTTATAGCTGCGAATATCCACAGATTCGGGATAAGAAAAATCAATCCCTGTTTTCTGAATATCGACCGGAACGTCGATCAGCACCGGACCTGGACGGCCCGTCCCGGCGATATAGAAAGCCTCTTTAAAAATTCTGGGAAGCGATTTGGCGTCCTTGACCAAATAACTGTGTTTGATAAACGGCTCCACGGCACCCGTTATATCGGCCTCCTGAAACACATCCCTTCCCAGCATTTCACTGGAAACCTGTCCAGTGATCGCCACCATTGGAACCGAATCCATATAAGCAGTCGCGATTGCCGTAATCAGGTTGGTGGCACCCGGACCCGACGTAGCCACACAGACAGCCGGCCGGCCGGTCAAACGCGCATATCCGCTGGCTGCATGTCCAGCGTTCTGCTCCTGCCGGACCAGAATATGCCGGATATTGGATGCGGTCAGGGCATCATAAAACGGGCAGATCGCCGCTCCCGGATATCCGAAAATCACTTGTATATTTTCCTGCTCAAGGCATTTTACCATTGCCTCTGCGGCTGTGATCATCAATTTAAAACACGCCTTTCTGCAATCAGTCTAAAAAATTTTTCTTCTTTATGATTCAAAAATCCGTATCATTCAAACATCGTAAAAAACATTAAAAATTTGTATCATCCTGTGTTCTTTTTATTATAGCGCGCTAAAGCGGTATTCGTCAAGCTTTTTGATAGAAAAAGGCATATGATTGCAAACACATAAATTTGTTGCAAATACACAGAATAGGATTGTGTATTGTCTTTGTAATCAAAACAGTACGCGATTTTAACCGGAAAGGAAGGGCAATATGAACACACAGAATGTAAATCTGCTCAATCAGCTTTACAAAAACGCCGATATGGGCGCAAGTTCCCTGAAGGCGTTGATTCCGGAAGTGACGGATGCCACGATGCGGGATAAGCTGAATTTTCAGCTGAAAAATTATAAACAGGTCAAAGAACAGGCGGAAACCCAACTTTTGGAAATGGGCATTTCCCCGAAAGAACAGAGTGGCCTTGCCAAAGCCATGGCAGACATCAGCGTCAAATTGAATACTTTCAAGGACCGTTCGGCCAGTCATATTTCTGAGATGATGATTGAAGGCAGCAACATGGGGATCATCGAGCTGAACAAAGCGCTCAACCAAAATCCCCAGGCCGATGACCAGATCAAACAGCAGGCCAACGAGTTGATGCAGTTTGAACAGAATAGCATCAATGACCTGAAAACCTGGCTGTAACCGGCAGGATCGGAAAGGAAGGGCTAAAAATGGCGGATCTGCGCAACGGAAATTATACCCGGTATAATCCGGAACGGGACGTGATTCCCGAACGGACAGTTTTTCCTTTGACAGATTTTCATAAACGAAATAAAAAAGGGGAGCTCATTCCTGAAACCACAGAAAGGGATGCGCTTGTATCCAAACTCATGGTAGACGCCAACGAAAAGTAAGGCATCATCGATGACGCAGGGCGCTTTTTCAGCGGGAAAATTTTTCCTGCCGGAAAAGCGCCTTTTGATTTGACCGCTTTTCCGATCTACCTTCCATCTTTCACCCGCTGTCCGCCGTTTCTTCCTCATCCGCTAGCCTTTCTGCGGCCGTACCCCTACAATATGGAGGAACCGGATCATACGGATCGGATAGCTGGAAAGCAGCCGGTTATCCGCATCATCGGTATGTGCCGCAATCCGTATCGTATGGAAAGCCGGCTCTTCTCCAACCGACACTACCAAAACCATATGATGAAAATCTCTTTCTACGGTTGCCAGCTGAATGACATCACCGGGCTGAATTTCCCTGATATCGACCTCCTGCGCATAAGGGCCGGGGCCCTGATTGGAAATCAGAAAACGATGAAAGTATTTCACGCCGCTCCAGGCCGGCGCACGGTTTTCGGGGCCGTAATAATACCAGCCGTAGGTCGGCGTACCATTCATCACAGGTGCGCCGGCATACACGCATTGGGAAACAAAATTGGTACAATCTCCCCCCATGCCACTGAAATCCATATATAAAGGATTGCGCATATACGCCCATCGATGCGCGTATTCTACAGCCTTATGACGATTGTATTCCAAACGGCATGCCTCCTCCGGTATGTGTCTGATATGACGCATCCTATGCCGGAAACATCCAAAATGTCCCTTTTTATATTGCGCTTTCCCAGTTTCTTCCCTGTTGCCTGAACCAGGCCAGCGCTCTTTGTTCCAATTCCCGGACAAAAGCATCTTTTCCGTCGCAGTATCCTTCGATGTCTGCCGGATACTGTAGGCTCAGCCTGTATTTGAGCGCTCCGTATGCATTTGCCGCATCTGGATGCTCCCGCAAATAATCCCGTACAGCCAGATGCCGTTCAATGGCCAGCCGGTTGGCAGCGTCAAAAATATGGATCTGATGCGTGCGCCGGTCGCCGCCTTTTCTAAGATACCGCCTGCCCGGAATCCCCAGTTCGCCCATCCATTCATAGCCCAGCGCTTCCAGGGCAGGCCGCGCCGCATCCGCGTCTTTCAGCGAAAAAACCACCGGCAGAATATCGATGATCGGTTTTGCCTGCAAACCGGGTACAGCCGTGCTGCCGATATGAAATACAGCTGCCAGCGCCCCACCTAAAACACCACGGATCTGCTCTGCTTCCTGCCTGTAGATTTCCGGCCACTCTGGACGGTAAGGAACTACCTCTACCCGCATATTTCTACTCCTTTCTCCGGTCGGTACCGGCCGTTATATAAAGTTCTTGCCTTCTCTGTGTAATACTGGACAAACGCCGTCTTTGCCTGGGTATATCCATCCCGATCATGCCGGTATTCTTCCCCCAGCCGGTCTTTCAGCTCCCCATAAGCCCGTGCTGCATCCGGATGTGCCCGCAGGTAATCCCGAAAATACAGTTCTCCCCAGTCTCCGGGCTGCCGCAGATGAAGATGGTATACTTTTTCGGCAAATCCGTCCGGCGTATACCCCTTATTCATTGAAATCCGCAGATCCGGGCAATGTGTCAGCGACATCTGTAAAAATCCTGCTGTTTCCAAGGTTCGGGCGACCCGGATCCGATCTACATCCTCCCTGGTCTCCAGCAGAATATCCACGATTGGTTTTGCGCGCAGACCGGGTACTGCCGTACTGCCGATATGGCTGATCCGATAAATGGAACGTGCGCGGATAAATTGCAAAATCCGCATCTTTTCCTCTGTATACCATTCTGCATACCGCAAGTCATGATCCCGCAGAACAATTGGAAACAACTGCCACAATTCTTCCAGGGACATTTCTGAAAGTTTTTTGCCGCTGATGGTCCTCATCCCCCTTCATGCATAGCCGGTATAGAACAAAAACAGCGTGTACTGCAAGTTGCAATACATGCTGTTTGAGTCTGTTTTCAGCCACCTGATTGATTTGGGTGCGGATGGTCCGTTTAGCCTTCTTTCACAGCCGCCAAACACAAACCGGATGGCCCGCACCCCACATCGGATGCCGCCTTAACGGCGACGTCTGTTCTGATACTGCATCTGCATAATTTTCGCACGGTAACGGTTGCGTTTTTTCTTTCGCCTGTTGTGCAAAATCATCAGTGCGATATAAGCAAGGACAAGAAAAATAAGAATACCGAGTATAAGTCGAAACCACCAGGTGCGCACCACCTCCTGAATCTGCGCACCAATATATAAAAGCTTACTCTGTTCGATGGACTCCTCGGTGATCAGATTGACCGTGCCGATGACTTCGCCGGAAACCAGCAGATCCATGCTGCCGACGACCTGTCCGGCCTCAATCGGCGCCTCCAAAGATTCCGGCACTGTCAGTTCTCGCTGAATGGCACTGCGGTCAACATAATTGGGCAGGAGGGCAGAAATACTTTTTTCCGGCGTCAGCAGGGTGTAATCTTTGTCCCAGGAGAGGGTAACCGGCACTTCCGTCACGCTTTCCCCCTCATCTGCAATCTGCATAAACTCAAAGGTGGAAAAAGCCCAGTCATATAAACTTGCCGCATCCGTATAGGAATAATTGTCCTGAATCATTTCTCCGGTTGGGAAATAGACAGGTGCGCCCATCGTAATCAGAAGATAGTTATAACCGTCTTTGGTTGCCATGGAAACCAGATTTCTTCCGGCCTCATCCGTATAGCCTGTCTTAATCCCCTTGGCATAGGGATAATAGTACTGGCTGGATTTCTGCAAAAGCGAACAGGTGTGATAAATGGTCTGTCCCCGGAGATCATAGCTGACTGCTGTCGCAATCTCCTGAAAATAGGGAACTGTCAGTGCGTATTTGGTAATCAGATACATATCGTACGCCGTTGTCACCTGGTCGGGATCATGCAGGCCATGCGCATTGGTAAAATGCGTGTTGACGGCTCCGATTTCTTTGGCTTTGTCGTTCATCATCTGCACAAAGGTCGCGATATCCCCGCCGCCGACATAATCAGCCAGTGCGCTGGCTGCTTCTCCGGCAGAACGCACCATCAGCGCATAGAGCAGATCCCGTATAGAAATCTCCTCTCCTGCGTTGATCCCTGCATTGGACGCGCCGCCCAGGAAGAGCTCATCATATATGTAGCGCGGCATGGTAATCACAGTATCCAGATCTTCAATTTCTTCAAGTGCAATAATCGCCGTCATAATTTTTGTCAGAGAGGCCGGATATTGCTGTTTGTCCGGATTTTTTTCATAGATGATGGTGTCTGTATCCATATTGACCAGAACAGCCGCGCTCGATTGGATCTCAAAAGCAGGACGGTAGAGCGCCGCCGCCTGAAAACAGGGAAACAATACGCTCAGCAAAAAGCAGGCTGTCAGAAAAAATATTCGCTTTTGCATATAGACAATCTCCTTATTCTGGTGTATGATTATGGTATTGATCATTGTTTTTTATTATACCAGATAATCAAACAAATTACAAATATATTTGAAAAAATCAGGGGGCTTTTTGATGCAGAATTTACAGAACCATCTTCATTTTGATACGATTGCTGTCAACGGAGGCTATCAGACCGAGGCTACCACCAAAGTGACTAAACCGCCGATTTATATGTCCAATGCCTATGCTTTTGACAGTGCAGAGCATGCGGCCCGTCTGTTTTCCCTGGAAGAAAGCGGGAATATTTATACCCGTCTCAACAATCCGACGACCGATGTTCTGGAGCAGCGTGTCGCTGCGTTGGACAACGGTGTGGCTGCGCTGGCATTTTCATCCGGGCACGCGGCCATGTTTGCTGCTTTTACCAATCTTGCCAATGCCGGCGATGAAATTGTCGCCTCTGCCCAGATTTATGGCGGCGCAATCAACATGATGGGCGTCACCCTGGACCGCTTGGGCATCAAGGTCACATTTGTAGACGTCAGTGATCTGCAGGCATGGGAACAGGCCATTACTGAAAAAACAAAAGCGCTCTTTTTTGAGGTCGTGGGCAATCCTAACGCGAACGTGGCGGATATTGAAGCGATTGCCGAAATCGGACACCGGCATGGTGTGCCGGTCATCGTTGATTCGACCTTTACCACTCCTTACCTCTGCCGTCCTTTGGAGCATGGAGCGGATTATGTCATCCATTCGGCCACGAAATTTCTGGGCGGACATGCCGCTGCGATGGCAGGTATCGTCGTAGACGGCGGTTCTTTTGATTTTAAAGGAAATCCGCGTTTTCCGCTGTATAATGAACCGGATGTGAGCTACCATGGGCTTGTGTTTGCTGATTTGGGGGCGACTGCTTTTATCACCCGTCTGCGGACGCTGGGGCTTCGGGATCTGGGATCCTGTATTTCCCCGTTTAACTCGTTTTTAATTCTGCAGGGTATTGAAACGCTGTCTCTCCGGATGGAACGGCATTGTCAGAATGCGATGGCTGTGGCGGAATTTCTGGAGAATCATCCGCTGGTGACGCAGGTCAACTATCCCGGCCTTGCCTCCAGCCCATATAAAGATCTGGTCGATCGGTATCTGCCGCTTGGCGCGGGTGCGGTCTTTACGTTTGAACTGAAGGGCGGCCGGGAAGCCGGTGCAAAATTTATTAACAACCTGCAGGTATTTTGCCATTGCGCCAATGTCGGAGATGTTCGTTCTCTGGTTTCCCATCCGGCGTCCACGACGCACAGCCAGCTCAGTGCAGAGCAGCTGGCTGCTGCCGGAATTTCTTCGGGTCTGGTTCGCCTGTCGATTGGCATTGAGGATGTGCGCGACCTGATCGCAGATCTGGATCAGGCGATTAACGCCGCCCACGCTTAATCGGCTGGAAACTGTCGGGGCAGAAAGAACTTCTGTCCCTTTCTCTTTATTGGGTCAAAGCGGCAAGGAGGAAAATCATGCTGTATGTAACTGGTGATATGCATGGGGATGTATCTGCATTCCGTCGGCCCGGCATCAGCCGCCTGCGGAAAAATGACTGCCTGTTTGTATGTGGGGACTTTGGATTTATATGGCAGGGAACGCCGGCCGAAAAAAGGTTGCTCAAATGGATTGGGAAACGCCCATACTCTGTATTGTTTGCAGAAGGCTGCCATGAAAATTTTGATCTGCTTGCTCAGTACGAGACGGAAGAATGGAACGGCGGCAAAGTGCGCCGGATTTCCGGAAATCTTCTGCAGCTGATGCGCGGAGAGATTTATACCATTGAAAATAAGCGGGTGTTTGTGTTTGGCGGCGGAGAAAGCGACGAACAGGACATACGGGTTGAAGCCGGAACGTACTGGCCGGTGGCAGCGCCCAGTACTGCTGATGCATTCAACGCCCAGCAGCATCTAACCGCCTGTGGACAAAAGGTAGATTATATCATCACGCATGAAGCGCCGGAAAAAGTACGGGGTTTTCTGAGCGAATCTTCCGGCCAGGAGGAATATACTCCCTTTATGCTGAATCAGCTGACAGCCGGCTGTGAATTCTCCATGTGGTATTTTGGCAAGTATCATATGGACAGGCTGATCCCTCCCTGTTATACCGCTGTCTTTCGGAAAGTGCTCCCCATGCGATAAGGGTTCCCCCCTGCCAAACGTTCGGGTGTGGTCGCTTTTCGATTCATCCTGCCAGAGAAGAATTGGCTTACGCAAAGGAGTCTGTCATCAGAAAATGAGAAAAATTGTAGCCATCGGAGGCGGCGAGTTAAAAGAAAGGCAAACGCTGCCGCTGGACCGTTTCATTGTGTCCTATACAGAAAAAACACATCCCAGGGCTCTGTTTATTCCCACGGCCAGCCACAACGCCCCGGGTTATATTGAAGCTTTCTGTTCGGTCTATCGGGATCTGTTGGGCTGTCAAACGGATGTTCTTCCAATTGAAAAAAAAGTTCGTCCCGACCCGGAGGCGACAAAAGCGGCTATTCTTTCTGCGGATCTGATTTATGTGGGCGGCGGCGACACGGAATATATGATGGAACAATGGCGTAAATATCATATCGACCGGTATCTGCGGGAAGCACAGGATCATGGCATTGTCCTGGCTGGACTGAGTGCAGGAATGAATTGCTGGTTTACCCGTAGTTATAGCGACAGTGCCTGTTTTCACGGAAACTTTGGGATTGTCCGGGGCGTTGACCTGATTCCGGGTTTCTGCTGCCCGCATTTTGAAGAGTGGGCACGTTCGGGTTTTTCGGATCGGATCACGCAGGGCAGTACCGGTATTGCCCTGGAATCCTGTACTGCGTTTGTCGCACAGGGCGATCGTTTTCGGATTCTCCGGTGTGATGAAAGTAAAAACGCTTATCTGTTTACCCGAGCAGAGGAATTGCAGCAACAGCTTTTGTCTCCGGATACCTGGTATCCGTTTTCCATGCTTTCCTATGTTCCAGCCGCCAAAGTTTAATCCGATCCATGAAAGACCGGTTCCGGATGAAACTGACAGTTTCATCCGGAACCGGTCTTCGCCTCGTTATGCTAGCCAATCATGACCGCTTGGAACCAAATAATTTTTTCAGCCTGTTCTTTCTCGTTGGCACGTACCGGTATTCCCCCGCCCCCTGGCCCGCTTATGTCCGCCCCTCATCTCTGTGTACATTGACCTTTCTAAGGCCTGGCCGCTTTGCGGGACTGTTTCATTTTTATCGTCAAATTTTGATTCCAGCACATTGTTTTGGATTGAATTTCGGGGGAAGATATGGTAAACTGATAGCAACTGATAAAAAAGGAGTGTTATAGGATGGCTTATCTAATTGGAGTCGATATTGGAACTTCCGGTACAAAAACCGTATTATTTACAGAAAAGGGCGAAGTCGTCGCATCTTATACAGGAGAATACCCATTATATCAGCCTCAAAACGGCTATGCAGAGCAAGAACCTTCCGATTGGTGGAACGCTTCTGTGGCTGGAATCGCTTCTGTTCTGCACCAAAGCGGCGTGAAGAAAGAAGATGTCAAAGGCATTGGCCTCTCCGGGCAAATGCATGGCCTCGTAATGCTGGATAAAAGCGGCGAGGTCATCCGCCGCTCGATCATCTGGTGTGATCAGCGAACCGCAAAAGAATGTGAAGAGATAGATGCTGCGGTGGGCAGGGAACGAATGATTGCCATCACATCGAATACGGCGGTTACAGGGTTTACGGCTGCAAAAATTCTCTGGGTCAGGAACCATGAGCCGGAAAATTATGCGCGCTGCGCCCATATTCTGCTGCCTAAAGACTATATTCGTTTCAAATTGACCGGCGAGTTTGCCACTGAGGTATCCGATGCTTCGGGCATGCAGATTTTTGACGTTGCTCAACGCAATTGGTCGGATGAAATTCTGGACAAACTGCAAATTGACAAAAGCCTTTTGGGTAAAGTCTATGAATCGCCGGAAATCACCGGCCGGTTAACCGCAGCAGCAGCCGAAAAAACCGGATTGGCTCCGGGAACGCCTGTAGTGGGCGGCGCAGGAGATAATGCGGCGGCGGCCGTGGGCACAGGCGTGGTACGGGATGGACGTGCCTTTACGACCATCGGTACAAGCGGTGTCGTTTTTGCGCATAGTTCCCATATTGCGATCGACCCGGCAAACCGCATCCATACATTCTGCTGCGCTGTTCCCGGCGCATGGCATTTGATGGGTGTCACACAGGGGGCCGGCCTGTCTTTGAAGTGGTTTCGGGATCATTTCTGCCAGGCGGAAATAGATACGGCCACCGGGATGGGGGTAGATCCGTATTTTCTGATGGATCAGGAGGCAGCTACCGTGCCGATTGGCGCCAACCGGCTGCTCTATCTGCCGTATCTGATGGGAGAACGCACGCCTCATCTGGACCCGAACGCGCGTGGTGTTTTCTTTGGATTGTCCGCCATTCATACCAAAAAGGATCTGTTGCGTGCCGTCATGGAAGGGGTTTCTTATTCCTTAAAAGACTGTCTGTCTATTTTTGAAGATATGGGGGTCTCGATTCATGATATGATGGCATGCGGAGGAGGCGGCAGCAGCCCGCTCTGGAGGCAGATGCTTGCAGATCTGTATGCATGTGACGTAAAGACGGTTGGTTCAAAAGAAGGTCCGGCTCTGGGCGTTGCGATTCTTGCCGGTGTCGGGTGTGGATTGTACGCCAACGTTCCCGAGGCCTGCGACGCCATTATCACAGCGGATAAAATCCAACATCCGATTCCAGAAAACGTCAGGGCCTATCAGCCGTACTATCAGTTATATACCAAACTCTATCCCGCACTCAAAGAAAACTACAGCATCTTGGCTTCTCTGTCCTAGTTTCTAATTTCAGCGACCGCTTGACCCGGACAGTATGCGGAGCGGCCGCTTACCAGGAGGTATGCATACGCCATGTTATCATTATTTTTTTCTGTGGCTGTTGCCCACACCCACAGCCACAGCGGATTGCAGGAATGGCTGCTGCACCTGTTTGGCTTATCGGAGGAAAATCCGTGGGCAGAAGCAGCTGTTCATTTTATCTACGACCTTGGAAGGGTTCTGCTGGTTTTCTTTGTCGTTTTGTTTCTTGTCTCCTTTCTGCAAACATACGTGACCATGGACCGGCTGCGGGACCGTTTTTCCCATATGAATCCTTTCCTTTGTATTCTGATTGCCCTATTGCTGGGTCTATTGGCTTCGACCTGTATTTGCACCAATATTCCGATTTTCATCGGCCTGATTGCAATGGGCGTTCCATTGTATGCCTCCATGACCTTTCTGATTTCTTCTTCACTGTTGAATATTTCTTCGATCTTGTCGATGCTGGCGATTAACGGGGCGCATTTTACGGGAGTGTATACGATCACCGCCATTGTGATCACCTATATCGCCGGATTGATTCTTGCGTTGTTGCGTCAAAAAGATTACCTGTATCATGCGGCTATTCCGGAGCATACCGCCCCGGAACATGTCCATCTGCATGGACACGGCTGTACCTGTAATCATGACCATCCGATCAGTCACAAGCATCTGGCTGCGGATCATGTAGATTCTGACCATGCCGAGCATACCCATGATCATTCAGAATCCGGCTGTGCTGAAAATCACAACCCGAATCAGTGCCGGGACTTTGCTTCCCGCTGCCGTTACGCCTGGCATCAAACCGGGCATGCGTTTCGGGAGCAGTGGCTGTATATTCTGCTGGGCGTAGCGATCTCTGCTGGAATCAGCGCTTTTGTGAACCTGGATTTTGTGCAGCAAATTGCCGAGCTGGGATGGATCAGCGTGCTGGCGGTTACTGTCATCGGCCTTTTTCTGCATACGGATGTCATTTCTATTCTGCCGGTTGCCCAAACCCTGTTTAGCATGGGTGCGGGCTACGGCCTGCTTCTGCCGCTGATTTTCTCTCTGGCGTTTTTCTCTTTGCCCACGATCGTGATGCTGAACAAAGTCGTCAAAATACGGTATATTGGTTATACTTGGGGCATTATGTTTATTCTGATTCTGGGATCCGGTTTTGTCTGGAGTCTGATCTGACAAGGAGGCCTGCCTATGACAAACCCTTTCCCCTATGCAGACGATAATAAACGGTATCATACCTGGAATTATGATCTGCACCGCCGGTTTGGGAAAAAAGTATTTAAAGTATCTTTAAATGCGGGGTTCACCTGCCCGAATATTGACGGTACAAAGGGAACCGGCGGATGTACTTATTGTTCCGGATCCGGCAGCGGAGATTTTGCTGGAAATCCCCGGGATAGTCTTTCTGTACAGTTTGATGCGGTACGAATGCAGCTGCATCAGAAATGGCCGCATGCATCTTATATTCCCTATTTTCAGGCGCATACCAATACCTATGCGCCGCTTTCCTATTTGCAGCAATGTTATGAAAGTGTACTGTCCAAGCCGGGTGTTGTGGGACTGGCTATTGCAACCCGCGCCGATGCGCTGCCCCAGGATGTGGTGGATTATCTGGCGGAACTGAGCCAGCGCACCTATCTGCTGGTCGAGCTGGGGCTGCAAACCACATTTGATCAAACGGCAAAACACATCAACCGCGGACACACCTACGCTGAATTTCTGCAAGGCTACCAGAAACTTCAGGATAAAGGGATTCAGACCTGTATTCATCTGATCAACGGTCTGCCGTTTGAAACCCGCGATATGATGTTGGAGAACATTTCCCGCGTAGCGCAGCTTCATCCGAATTCTGTCAAAATCCACCTGCTTCACCTTCTGAAAGGCACAAAAATGGCAGCAGAATACCAGCAGAATCCTTTTCCTTTGTTTTCCCTGGATGAATATGTGTCGTTAGTCTGCGATCAGCTGGAACTTTTGCCCGCCAGTATCGTCATTCAGCGTTTAACGGGAGACGGAGCAAAAGAAGACCTGATCGCGCCTTTATGGAGCCTGAAAAAGTTTGTTGTCCTCAATGAAATTGATAAAGAACTGACGCGGCGGAACAGCTGGCAGGGCAAATATGCGCAGCCGCCCGTCCAAACTCTGTCCTGAGTCCGAAAAGGAGGGAAAAGCGATGCGCAGGTCGTTGCGATCCGGACTTTTTTGTCTGTTCACGGTATGTTTTCTGGTCCTGTTTGCCTCCTGCCGCCAAACCGTATTGCCCGTCTGTGAAGACGGCCTGACGGTCACTGTATTGGATATCGGAAAAGCCGATTGTATTCTCCTGGAACTGGATGGACAGGCGATCATGATTGATACCGGGTTGTCTGAAACAAGCGGAGAAATGCTGCGCCTGTTAGATCAAAAGTCTATTTCTGATTTGGATGCACTGATTATCAGCCATTTTGACAAAGACCACCTCGGCGGCGCGGCAGCGCTTTTACAAAATATTTCCGTGTCCACTGTGTACCAGCCTGATTATGCAGAGGATTCTAAGACTTACCTTGCCTATCTTCTGGCTCTGTCTCAAACCGAAATCACTCCTGTGGAGACAACAGAAAATATCACCTTTTCTTTTGCAGATGCAGAAATAACCATCTATGCGCCCCAGGAGGAAAGTTATGAGAATGAAAATAATTATTCTCTTATGGTGTCTCTGACTTATGGCGACAGCCGGTTCCTTTTTGCCGGTGATGCCAAAAGCAAGCGCCTGCAGGAATTCCTGCGGGAAGAGGCCGGAACTTTTGACTTTGTCAAAATGCCGCATCATGGCAGTTTTAATTCATCCAGCGCAGCATTTATCCAGTCTGTTTCGCCAACGTATGCGGTGATCACCAACTCAGCCACAGAGGGGGCTGAACCGGAACTGCTGGAGGAATTGCAGGATTTTGGGACAGAAACATATCTGACCAGTGAAGGAACGGTTGTAGTCTGCTCAGACGGGGACTCGTTGCAGGTTTTACAGCCGTAGCAGCGGAAGTTCCATCTTCCTATCCTTAAATTTTTTCATACAGCCGTCCACCCGCCTTACAGATAGCTCGAGACGCGGGTCTACGCCCGCTCTGTCTGGCAACACCTCAAGGCACCGGTTTTCTCTTTACACTCTCTACACTCTTTACACTCTCTACACTCTTTACACTCTCTACACTCTTTACACTCTCTACACTCTTTACAC
>CAJFUK010000027.1 GCA_904420125.1 Candidatus Falkowella caecavicola
ATCAAACATCATATCTGCGATTTTCAAGGTTCAATCTGAGCCTATTTCTTAGGCTCCATTTTTTCATAACTCATTTGACACTACCTTCACTCAAAATTATAAAACATTATAAAGCAAAACACAAGTATCATGGAGTATTCTGCTTTTCAATTCTGCAATTCAGGGCCAAAAACATACGATGAACTTCAAAACTGATTTCAAGTCCCACAAACTGAAAAGGCAGCTAAGTAAAACGCCCGAAAATATACGTATCCTCCCCCACACGCAGCCCGTCATAATCAATGGCAAAGTATTTCAACGGGTTGCGGGCATGATGGCGGACAAACAGAACGGCAAAGAAAAAAATCAAGACAGCATGCCAAAGGGCCATGCTGTCTTATAAACATCAGATGACTTCCTTATGAGTGCGCGGCTCATTCTGACAGTGCTTCTTTTATGGATCAATTTCATCATCCTTTAAAAAACTGATCCAGCCATCCGTGCTTTTTGCTGGTACGTACCCGCGTATAACCATCAAAACGAACCAGAATTGTATCTTCTCCAATAATTTCAATATTGTGCCACTCAATAATCAAATCATCTTCCCTGCCGAATAATCCAAAAAATTTTGCCCGTCCATAAATAACCAGTGCCAGTATCACTGCATTTTTTTGATCAATTTCTATATCATCCACACATCCCAGGCGTACGCCGTCCTTGATATTGATCACCTCTTTGCTCCGCAAATCCATCAATCTGCATGACACGGCAGTCACCCCCTACCGTATTCCTATGCGTTTTGGTCTGTCCCATATACATAAAAGGTATAATTATTTTTTTATCTCTTTCCATAAAGAAAAAAGCAAAAATCCGGAAACCATCAAAAGGCTGAAATTCTTTTCGATACGCAGATGCCAAATACTGGCTCCCAATAACAATAACAGGGTGACTCCGGACAACAGATAAGTCACCCAGTTCGCAGTCCGCATACTGCAAAACTGCATACAGATTAAGTGTACCAGTTTTCCCCCATCCAAAGACCAGATCGGCAATAAGTTAAAAATGCCAAGCACCAGATGCAGGACCGCAATCTGACTGAATTTCCAACCCAATTGCCAGTACAGCAGCAGAAAACAGCACAGATTCACTAAACTGCCGGCGGCCAGGATCACCGCTTCCTGCCGATAAGAAGCATATGGCCCGGCCTCTACAATCCGGATTCCGCATAGATCAAACGAAATCTTTTTAGGTATATTCCCGGTTAAAATAAAAGCTAAAATATGTCCGCCTTCATGCATCAGCGCTGCTAATATCCCCCAAAACGTCAGTCCTGTACGATCACTCAGCAGGAACAGGGTTAAGATCGCAAAAAAGAAAAAAGTAAATTGGACTTTAACGCCCCCAATTTTTGCTTCAATCATCTTGTAATTCCGGGAAAAGCCAGGTTGGATTGACGGCGGCGCCGTCTTTGGTAATTTGAAAATGCAGGTGATTGCCTGTAGAATTCCCCGTACTGCCGACTTTTGCGATTACCTCTCCCTGTCGTACCTTTGTCCCGACAGTAGCGATTAATTCGCTGCAATGCGCATATCGGGTGATCAGACCATCCCCATGGCTTAGTTCAATATATAATCCCAAGCTTGATGACTCCTGTGCCGTGATCACCGTACCTTCCAGCGCAGCATAAATGTCAGTTCCGGCCGGCGCTGCAATATCCGTACCTTTATGGAAATCCGGATCACCGCTGATGGGATGTTCTCTGTATCCAAATGGAGAAGAAACCACACCGGAAACGGGAAGTACTGCACGGTCTGTCAAAAAATCCGGTGCAAAAGACGGACCATTCTGAGTAGACAGGGTTTCATTTTGAAAAAGATTATAACTAAAAATCCGGTTTTCTTCTCCCCCAGCCCCTAATGCTGTATTTTCAGAATGAACAGAGCTGTTCTCAGGAATTTTTTCCTCGACGGGTATGCTGGTCTCAGTGTCCTCTATGCTAGGTTCAGGGTAGCCTTCGGCCGGCAACGGCATAAACTGCAAAAGGCTTTCTTTTAGGGCCACAAAAGCTGCGGCAAAATCAAATGGTTCTGTTACGGCTTTTTGGTAACCCTGTCGAAATTCCTGAAACCGTGCAGGTAAAAAGGTTGCGCAGATCACCATGACGATTGCCAGGATGACACATAGAATGGACTGCATCATCAGCACACCGGCAGCAGAGCCTTTCGCTTGGTTGGAGGGCATATAGGAGTCCAGGGCTTCTGTTTCCCACAACTCATCTGCACGCTCCTCCTTTTCTTCTTCTGCAGATAAAACTTTGTTGTCCTGCATTTTCATGATCTCGTCCATATTTTGTGCCTCCTGTTTATCATATCAATTGCTTTTGTACTTGTAGTACTTGTACTGTATGTATATGACGCAGAATAAAAAAATAGCACTCTGCAGTTCAAAACTACAGAGTGCTGTCTGGAGATATGTACACTCAAACCGGTTCTTTTTTGATCTTGAAAATAAAGCGCAGAATTCCTGATAAGAATTTTGGGCTTTTTACCACAACAATTTTCATATACATTGCCTCCCAGCTTTAGCACATCAGCGTATACAGACCAAATGCGATGAGTGCAATCGCAATAATTGCCAGTAAAAGGCGCATCGGACATATCAGCAGTATTAAGATTGAAAGCCCGACTGCCACAGCGGATATGCAGATTCGCCGGTTCTTTTTCCATCGCATTATATACACCTGCTTTGTGTTTATTTCATGCTTATTATATTCCAAAAGATCAAAAATGGTTCCAATAAACAATGCAGGCGCCTATAAACGCAGAAATTTAATGATTTTTTCTCTTTTGATAGTCTTCTAATGTCATCAAGTAGACCTCTTCATCCAGTATTTCACCATCATATCGCTTCCATGAACGGTCTAAATGTTTATGAAAAACAAATCCCAGCTTCTCAATGACTCGCTTTGATTGTATATTAAAAGAAAAATGAGACACCAAAAGAGTAGAAATCTGCAGTTCATTAAAGGCATATGCTATCACCGCATCGGCAGCTTCTGGTATGAGTCCCTGCCCCCAATAATGTTCTGACAGGGCATACCCTAACTCCCGGTCAAACTCTATTGTCTTCCGTTTGGGTTGATGGAGGCCGATAGAACCGATCACCTTGTGATTTTGACGATATTCAATCGCCCATGTATCTCCAGCCTCTATAAACATTTGGATGATCTGTTTTGTTTCCTCTAAATCATCGTGGGGTTTCCACCCGGCCATTGGACCAACCTTTGCTCCAGAAGCATAATCAAAAACGTCCGAGGCATCTTGTAAGGTCCATTCTCTGAGCAATAATCTCTCCGTCTCCAGGTCTTTCATATTTAATCCCTTATCCTTCCCCTGGCCCTGAATATTCTCCAACGTGAAAACTTGTTGATCAGACAAAGCGTATGTCGGAGGGTTAATGTTTTTTCTGCTCCCACTCTTTGAGTGTCTGCGCCTCCCGATACATGGCAAGATAGCTATCATGCCGGGACTGCACAATCTTTCCTTCCTGCAGTGCCTCCAGAACGGCACATCCTTTTTCCACTGTATGAGAGCACCCTGTAAATTTACAGGAATCCAGATAAGGAGCAAATTCACGAAAGCAATTCTGTAGTTGATCTTTATAGATAATATCATACTGCAAAGTGTCCACCGACGAAAAGCCCGGTGTATCTGCCACATATCCGCCATGATCCAAAGCAAATAATTCTACCTGACGTGTTGTATGCCGTCCTCTTCCCAGCTTTTTGCTGACATCCCCTGTCTGCAACGAAAGTTCTGGACAGAGATGATTGAGTAAAGTAGACTTGCCCACCCCGGTATTTCCCGTAAAAGCACTAATCTTGTTGACCAGCAGTCCTTTCACCAGATCTGTACCGGCGCCGGTTAGATTATTGATGATGAAGCACGAAAAACCGGAAGCCGTATACTGTGCATATAACGTTTCAACCGAAGCTAAATCCGTTTTAGTAAATACTAGTATCGGTTCAATGGCCTTATATTCCGCCACAGCGATCAATTTGTCTAAAATCAGGGTATTGGGGGCCGGATCCCGTGTAGCGACGACAAAGACCAACTGATCCAGATTCGCTAGCGGCGGACGTGCTAAAAAATTTTTCCGTGGAAATATTTTTGTAATAAAAGAATCCCCTTCATTCTGTGATGGTTCAAACAGCACCTGATCCCCTACAACAGGGGTCAGAGCGTTTTGGCGAAATTTTCCTCTGCCTTTACAGCGATATAAACCGGTGTCTGTTTGAATATCATAAAATCCACTGACAGAACGCATGATCCTTCCTTGCAGCATCTTTGACCCCTCTCCCTCTTTCTAGAGAATCAGCCGCCTTTTTTCACAGGCGGCTGATTGACATAAATTTTATCCGAAAATACTCTCCCAGTTTTCATTCCACCAGCTATCATCCCAGGATAATTCTCCGGATCCGGAATCCGAGGAATTCGTCTCTGAAGAGCTGCTGGATTCTTCACGGGAATCCTCATCGTCGCCGGAAAACGCGTCCTGGTTTCGTTCGGTTTCGGAAATGGTTCCCGTCACAAAGTCAGCGGACCAGCTCATAAATATGACTTCATCCTGATAGGAGTCAGCCGGTTTCACCATCAACGTCACCACTGCGTCGGTTTCGTTACTGGACAGACTGAACCGGTACTTTCCGCCGGCAGCCGACGTATTGATTTCTTCCCGGCTTCTTTCAGAACCGTTTACATAGACAATAAAATCATATTTACCGGTAGCATGACTTGGAATGTCCGCTGAAAATTCCAGTGTTGTCTGCGGCGCAACCCCGGTACTGACTTTCAAATCAATGGTAGATCCTTCATCTACGATTTCGCTTTTATTTGGCGTCTGTTCTAATACCGTTCCTTCTTCCTCATTGCTGTCAGTCGGAATCGCATTATATTTGAGTTTATACTCCTCCAAAATTTGAATGGCTTCTTCCAGCGGCCTGCCAGTAACGTCCGGCACAGTCACCGGGTCTTTTACAACACCAACAGAATAGTAAATTGTAATGACAACGTCCTTGGTAATCTCCTCATCCCGCGCTGGAATTGTATTAATGACATTTCCCTTCTCTACGGTATCGCTTTCCTTGGAGACGGTCGTATAAAGAAAACCTTGATTCTGAAGAATATCTTCTGCATCGGTCAAAGGCAGATTTTCGATATTTGGCACCCGGTAAGGCTTAGAACCATCGCTGACTTTGACTTTTACTTCATAACCTTTCCGGACACTCAGACCTGGACGTGGATCCTGATCGTAAATGATATCTTTGGCATAAGAATCATTATAAGAAGTGGTTTCAATTGTAATCACCACATCCGCATATTCCGGATCATTTTTAATTTCATAATAATTTTTTCCGACCAAAGAAGGAACCTTCACTTCCTCCACAGGTCCCTCACGATTTAACAGGAAAAATGTTACAATGGCAACCGCAAAAATAATGAATGTCAATGCAACACCAGTCATCACAGCCAGTACCGGGGACTTGCGCTCCCCATACTCAACCTGCTGCTGTGCAACCGCCCTGGAAGGCTGTTCTGCCGTATGGATATGCTGTGTCTGTGCCTGCTGCGGGCGGGCGACAGAAGAGGTCGTATTAAAATAACGAGTATTCCCATCTTGTGGAAAATATTTATACTCAAATACGATACTGGGATTTCTCTTGAACTCATCAATATCCCGCAGCATTTCCGCTGCGCTCTGGTACCGCATGCTGGGATCTTTCTGCATAGCCCGTACAATAATTTCTTCCAGCCCTTCCGGAATGGAGGGCACAACGGCCCGCGGCAGCTTAGCCGACGCCTGCATCTGCATCACAGCTACTTTTTCCGGTGTATCTCCGTCAAACGGAAGCCGGCCGGTCAGCATTTCATACATCATAACGCCGACAGAATAAACATCGGATTTTTCATCCGTATATTCTCCTCTGGCCTGCTCCGGACTGATATAATGAACCGAACCAATGGCCAGGTTATTATTCACTTTTCTTTCATCCCGTGCAAACCGCGCAATACCAAAGTCCATGACCTTGATGGTACCGTCCTGCAAAAGCATAATATTCTGGGGTTTGATATCCCGATGAACAATTCCCTTGTCATGGGCATGCTGCAGGGCACGCAGAATCTGTACGGTAAAATGAACCGCATCTTTCCATTTCAGTACATGTACCTGTTCAATATATTCTTTTAATGTAATTCCGTCGATATACTCCATCACAATATATTGAATACGATCTCCGAAATTCACATCCATAATTTTAACAATATTCGGATGAGAAAGCGCAGCAATGGCTTTTGATTCATTCCGGAAGCGGCGCAGAAACTCTTCATTTCCAATGAACTCTTCTTTTAAAATTTTAATTGCTACATCTTTCTTTTCCAGGACGTCATACGCTTTATAAACATTGGCCATACCGCCCATGCCGATCAGTTCTTTCAGCTCGTACCGACCGTCCAGCCGTTTTCCAATAAATTTATCCATCATAACCTCCATATTCTCTATATAGTGATCGTCACAAATGATTTAGTTTCCCTGATTAGAGAGTAAAACCACTGTAATATTATCATAACCGCCCGCAGCATTTGCGTGTTCAATCAACTGCATGCAAGCTTGCCGGTCATCCAATTTGGAAAGAATCGAACCAATCCGCTCCGGATCGGTAAAGTTGGTCAGTCCATCTGTACAGCAGAGCAACCGTTCTCCAGGAAGGAAGGGAATATATGTATAATCCACTTCCACTTCTTCTTCGATTCCAACTGCACGCGTAATATAGTTACGATGGGGATGCGTCTTTCTCTCATCCTCCGCAATCTTGCCCTGTTCGATCAGCGTTTGTACCAAGGAATGGTCACGAGTCAGTTGCTGTACAGTTCCCGGCGGCGTATATAGATACGCACGGCTATCTCCAACATGGACAAGATGAATCGCTTCTGCATCTGCAATCGCTGCAATCACCGTTGTCCCCATACCGGCAAGATCTGTATGTTCCTGTGCATGTTCATATACCTTCAAATTACCAAGATGCACTGCAGAAAGCAGCAGATTTTTTACTGTCATATCTTCCATTTTGCCATGGTAATCGGCTTTCAGTTTTTCAAATATAATGTCGCATGCCATCTGACTGGCAACGTTTCCGCCATTATAGCCGCCCATACCGTCACAAACGACAACAGCATATCCGCCGTCTCGAATCTCCCCGCAGGCAAATGCATCTTGATTATTCTCACGGACACGTCCGATATCCGTCATGCCAAAAATGGTCACAAGACTACACTCTCCTTTATACTCGTTGATAAAATCGGGCTTACTGCTTATATTGATCCCGTCTTAACTGGCCGCAGGCAGCTTGAATATCTGCCCCCAACGTCCGGCGTACGGTTGTTTGAATACCAAACTGATTTAAATATTCCTGAAAACGGTAAACGTTCGCTCTTGTACTGGCGCGATAATCAGATTCCCTGATCTGATTGACGGGAATTAAATTGACATGGCAGAGCATTCCTTTTAGCCGTCCGGCCAGTTCTTCCGCATTTTTTCTGCTGTCATTAACCCCCCGAATCAGCGCATATTCAAAAGAAATACGCCGGCTGGTCTTGTGGGTATAATAACGGCACGCTTTCAAAAGTTCCTCTATATTCCATTTCCTGTTAACCGGCATCGTCTGGGAACGAATTTCATCATTAGGCGCATGCAATGATATGGACAGCGTTAGCTGCAAATTCTTTTCTGCCAGTTCATAGATCTTATCCACAACACCGCAAGTCGATACAGTGACATGGCGCAGGCTCATATTCAAGCCCTCCGGGCAGGAAAGAAGTGTAAAAAATTGCAGTACATTTTCAAAATTGTCCAAGGGCTCTCCAATTCCCATTAACACAATACTGGACACTTTTTCTCCCATATCTTTCTCCGCCATATAGATCTGCTCCAAAATCTCAGACGGAGATAATTGCCGGACAAAGCCTTGTTTGGTTGACGCACAAAAGGTACACCCCATTTTGCATCCCACTTCCGTGGAAATACAAAGGCTGTTCCCATATCTGTACTTCATCCAGACGCTTTCAATATACTCACCATCCGGCAACATATATAAGTATTTTACAGTATGATCCATAGAAGATACAAGCTTTTTTATAATTTTCAGCGATATTATACAAAAATTTTCAACAAGTTCCTTCTGCATTTGGATGGGTATGTTTTGCATTTCTGTAAAATCCGAAACCCTTTTTTTATGCAGCCAGTCAAAAACCTGTTTCGCCCGAAAACCGGGATAATTATATTGTGCAAACGCCGCCTTAAGTTCCGGCAAAGTCAGCGATTTGATATCTGTTTTCACTTCTGCATCCCTGCTTCCTTCCTTTGCAACACCGCTATGTAAAAACCATCCGTATCTTGATCCTGATTTTCTGCGCCAGGTAAAAAGGTAATCGTATTTTCTGTGCGCAGCTGATTTTTTTCCTGGTGGAACTTTTCCAGAAAAGCCGGCAGCGGCTGGGGAACAAAAAAAGGATGTTCCTTTAAAAAACGCGCTGTTACCTGCTCATTTTCCGCTTTACTGATCGAACATGTAGAATATATCAGGACTCCTCCCTCCCGAACATAGCGAGAAACATTGGAAAGAATCCGGTACTGTACACCGGGTAGACCTTTCAAAGCATTTTCTGTTTTATATTTAATTTCCGGCTTTCTCCGCAAGATCCCCAACCCGGAACAAGGCGCGTCACATAATACAACGTCAGCCTGTCCTAAATCCGGGTCAAACTGCGAAGCATCAGCCTGTTTCGCTTCTACATTTCCTAAGCCCAGCCGTTTTGCACCCTGCTGAATTAAACGCACACGGTTCTGATGCAGGTCAAAAGCCTGAATATGTGATTGCGGGCACGCCTGGGCTATACTGAAGGTTTTACCACCGGGTGCTGCGCAAACATCAAAGATCAACTTACCGGCAAAAGAAGAGGCAACAGCCGCACAAATCTGCGAAGAGAGATCCTGTACATGGAAAAGACCATCCCGGTATTGAGGGCTTTCAGCAACGCCGCCTGCCTCGTTTAAACGCAGACAGCCCGGCAAATACGGATGGACAGAAACATCTATACCGCTAGAACGAAAGCTTTCCGCTAACGCTTCTGCTGAAATACGGGTGGTGTTTACACGGACAAATAACGGCGGCTTTCCAATAGAAGCTTCACAAATCCGTATTGCAGCATCCCAGCCGTAATCCGCCGCAAATTGTGCCACCAGCCATCGGGGGCAAGAATAGAGAAGACTGTAATAGCTTTCCGGATCCTGTTTTGGATCCGGAAGCCGCAACGGCTTCCCATCCCGGATAAAAGACCGAAGAACCGCATTCACAAATCCACCGGCAGACTTTCGTTTGGTTAATTGACATAAAGCGACCCCCTCATGGACTGCCGCAAAATCCTCTACCCCATCCATATAAGACAGCTGATAAAAACTCATGCGAAGAATCATCAAAATCTCTGTCTCTACGGAAGCAAGGCCCCTCGGAATATAAGGAGCGATCATCGTGTCCAATGTCAATCTGCGTTCCAGCACCCCATAGAACAAAACGCTGGCAAAACTTTTATCTCTATGGCTTAAACCGCTTTCCCGTAAAAGTTGATCTAACACCAGGTTGGAATAACCCTCTGCATTTTCCATCCGGCATAAAGCCTTCCAGGCAATCTTCCGCGCCGTATTTTTCATGTTGCCCATCTGTTATCTTTCTCTGCGGTTGGCCAGCGCTAACAGACGCGCAAGGTTTGCTAATGCAGTAATCAGGGCCGCAACATAGGTCATTGCCGCAGCGCGCAGCACCTTTTTCGCGCCCTCCAATTCCGTATCTCCCAGGATTCCGTCCCCTTCCAGTGTACGCAGGGCGCGACCGCTCGCATTAAATTCTACCGGTAAAGTGACAAGCTGAAAAAAGACCACTGCAATAAATAAAAGGATACCGATCCAGATTAATGGATCCCATGAAAAAATAAGGCCGAATATGGTCAAAGGAAATGCCAGCTGAGATCCAATCTGTGTGACCGGAATCACCGCCTGCCGAATCCGGATCGGCATATAGTCTTCCTTATACTGAATCGCATGCCCCACTTCATGTGCAGCAACGCCCAGAGAAGCGACAGAAGTACTGTTATACACGCTGTCTGACAACCGGATCACCTGCGCGCGCGGATCATAATGGTCGGTTAGATGTCCCTGAGTATGCTCCACGCGAATATGATATAAACCGTTTTTGTCCAGGATTTCTCGTGCGAGCATACCGCCGGTATATCCGCGCAAACTGTTCACGCGACTGTATTTTTGAAAGGTGCTTTTCACATGAATCTGCGCGATGATTGTGATAATAATTGCTGGAATTAATAAAATAATGGTTGTATCATACCAAAACAAAACGACTTCTCTCCTTTACTCTAAGAACTGTTGTCCTTTTTGGATCTGTTTTCCGTTTAAAAAGTCATGACCACTCATCCGTTTAGCGCCTTCATACTGTACTTCCAGAAATTCTACCGCACCGGTTCCACAGGCAACAATCAACCTCTTATGATCCAGTATTTCCCCCGGACGACCGCTGCATTCATGGATCAGAGAAGAGCGATATACTTTCAAACGCTTTCCCTGATAGATAGTATAAGCACATGGCCAGGAAGAAAGTCCTCGGATTTGATTATGCACCTCCCTATCGGATTTGGAAAAATCAATTTTTCCCATCTCCTTTGTCAACATAGGCGCATAACTGGAATCTGCATCATCCTGCGGTATACGCGGTGCCGCCCCAGATGCCAGCAAGCATAACGTTTTCTCTAATAACGGCGCTCCCAGTTCAGAAAGGCGGGTATAAAGTTCATCCGCGGTTTCATTTTCTCCTATAGGCGTTTCCAGCGATAAAATAACATCTCCCGTATCTACGCCTGCTGCCATATACATGGTAGAAACCCCGCTGGTCGAGTCTCCGTTTAAAATACTCCATTGAATGGGTGCCGCGCCGCGATATTTCGGCAACAGGGAACCGTGCAGATTAATACAGCCATATTGGGGCAGTTCCAAAATCGACTGGGGCAGAATCTTTCCATACGCCACAACTACAATCACATCCGGGGCCAGTGCCGCGATCTGCCGTTGTACCTCTTCATCCTTTAAGGTCTGCGGCTGAAAAACAGGAATGCCGTTTTCCTGCGCCAGTACTTTGACCGGCGGCGGGGTCAGTTTATATCCTCGTCCCTTTGGTTTGTCCGGCTGGGTATATACCGCCTGTACTTCATGTCCGGCCGCGATCAGGACGCGCAAAGAAGGCACTGCAAAGTCTGGTGTTCCCATAAACACGATTTTCATAGAATATCAAAGCCTGCCTTTCTGAAAATTTTTTAGTCCTCGTCCGGGCCCAGCATCCGTTCTGCTAAATCTACAAAAACAACGCCGTTTAGATGGTCAATCTCATGGCAGAGTGCACGCGCCAGGAGCGCTTCGCCTTTTACAATAATTTCTTCTCCGTACCGGTTCTGGGCTTTAACCTTTACTTTCATCGGACGTGTGACAATTCCCCATTGTCCCGGAAACGATAAACAACCTTCATTTCCGGTCTGTGAGCCGCGTTTGCTGATCAGTTCCGGGTTAATCAGTTCGATGACGCCTTCCCCTACATCAACTACAATCACTCGGCGCAAAATGCCAACCTGCGGTGCCGCTAATCCTACGCCCTCTGCTTTATGCATGGTTTCCGCCATATCATCCAACAGCAGATGCAGCTTCTCGTCAAAAATCGTGACCGGCCGGCTGACCTTTCGTAAAACGTCATCTCCGTCCAATACAATATTCCGAATTGCCATTTTTATACGTCCTTTCTTTCCAAATATCTACTTTATATAAAGTGCTGTCTGACTCCCCTATTTGTTGCAGGATCTCCCGCACTATACACCAATATCTCCGTTAATGTCGGCAAAAACCGTTACATCGGCAAACGCCTTCTGTTTGAGCACCTGCCGCAATGTTTCACCCAGCAGCTGCTTGAAACGTTTTCCCGCACGGCATTTGATCACAATTCGATACCGGTACCGATTATTCAGTTTATAAATCCCTGCGCGGCTGGGCCCCATCGCCTTCATCGGAATTGTCTCTTTTTGTCGCTCCGCTGCCCGGTGCAGGGTTTGCATAAAGATTCCGGCCGCTTTTTCTGTCTGCACTTCATCCATACCATTAAATCCAACAACACAAATATCACAAAATGGAGGAAACAGCAACGCTTTACGGCTTTGAATTTCATCTTGATAAAAATCCCGGTAATTCTGATGCGCTGCAAACTGCAACACAGGATGATCCGGCGTATAGGTCTGAATATAGGCACGACCGGGTTTATCTCCCCGTCCGCTTCGTCCTACGACCTGCGTAATCAAAGAAAATGTTCGCTCCATGCAGCGAAAATCCCCGCCATACAGCGTATTGTCCGCCGACAGCACGCCAACCAGGGTAACGTTCGGAAAATTCAGCCCTTTTGCCACCATCTGTGTTCCAACAAGAATATCGTAATCACCATTGGCAAAATCCGCAAAATTCTTTTCATAAGCAAAGCGCGAATAAGTTGTATCCGTATCCATCCGCAGAATTCTGGCCTCTGGAAAATACTGTGCCAGAATATCTTCAATACGCTGAGTACCCAAACCGGAAAGACGGATATGGCTGCCGCCACAGGCAGGGCATGTCCCGCCATAAGGCTGGATATATCCACAGTAATGACAGAGCAAAGAATGGTTCACCTTGTGGTAAGTAAGGGGCACACTACAGTTGGGGCACTCCATAACCTCTCCGCAGTCCATACAGGCAGCATAAGTATTATACCCCCGGCGGTTCAGAAGAAGAATGGACTGCTCGCCCCGTTCCAGATTAGCGTGCAACTCCCGAGCCAGCACTTCGCTTAAAACAATATCCTGCCCTTGTTTTGCTTCCGCCCGCAGATCCGTCATGTACACTTCCGGCAATGCAGCACCTGCATAACGGTGATGCAGCGTATAGAGAGAATATTTTCCTGTAGTCGCATAATAATAGCTTTCAATAGAAGGAGTTGCGGAAGCCAGTAAAAGAAGCGCCCGATGTTTCACACAGCGAAGTTTAGCCACTTCCCGTGCGTGATAACGCGGCGATGCATCCGATTTATAGCTTTGTTCTCCTTCTTCATCCATAATGATCAGACCGATATTTCGGCAGGGAGAAAATACGGCGCTGCGGGTGCCTACAACAATTTTTGCCTCCCCGCTGCGAATCCGCTTCCATTCATCCAAACGTTCTCCCAAAGATAAGCTGCTGTGAATCACAGCAACATTCTTTCCAAATAAAGCCTGAAATTTCTGTACCATCTGGGGCGTAAGAGAAATTTCCGGTACCAGCATCAACGCCTGCCGACCTTCTGCTATGACCTGTTCAATTAATTTCAAAAAAATCTGGGTTTTTCCGCTTCCTGTAACCCCATGCAGCAAAGCCACCGAAGGAGTAGCCTCTCTGTACTGTGAAAGAATACCTGTGAAAACCTTCTCCTGTTCGGGTGATAAGACCAACGTTTTTAATTCTTCCTCCTGTACCTTCTGCACGGTGCGCAGCGCACGATAGGTCTCTCTTTCATAATAAGCCACTATACCATACTTTTCTAATGTTTTAATAACCGCTTCTGTGACCCCACAAAGATAACAGGTCTCTTTAACAGAAGCACAACCAGATTGTTCCAAAAATGAAATTACATCTTTTTGCTTTTTAGACAATTTTTGATTGTCAAGGTCAACACCTTCACACAGCTGAACCATACGGATTGTTTTATCATTCACTTCTCTGCGTAACGCTTCGGTATATATAATCGCACCCTTTTCCAGTAAAGCAGCAATGACCTTCTTTTTATCTGTACTGCCCTCTCTGCTGTCTGTTTGCAGAAAAGCATCCATGGAAACGGCAGACGGTGCTTCCCGTAAAAAGCGAAGAAGATTCTGTTCTTCTTCCGTGCACTGGTCAAACTTATCCTGGGTAAAATCTTTGGAAAGAGAGTATACTGGCTCTGTATGCACCTGCAGTCCTCTAGGTAAAATGGCCCGCACGGCTTCATAATATGTGCAGAATGTATTCTCCCGCAGATAATCCATCAAGTCAAACATATCCTGATTTAATAACGGCTCCGGATCCAGCAGTGCAAAAACAGGTTTTAATTTCTCGACTTCCGGTTGGTCGGTCACCTCTATCACAATTGCCTGCCGCAGCCGATTCGAGCGGCCGAAGGGAACCATCACCCGGCACCCTTTGGCTATCTGCCGCAGGCTGTCCGGAATCAGATAATCAAACAGCTTGTCAAAGCTCAGCGATGCCTTATCCACCGCAACTCTCGCTACTCTGCCCGCCATTCGTATCCTCCTTCCCCCGTTGAAATCAAGGCATGGTTAAATAGATGCGGTTTCCTGTTTGGCACGCATCTCCAGAAGTTTATCCAAAATCCGATGTGCGGCTTCTTTTTTGGTTAAAAGAGGCAGTTCTGTGGTTTCCGTCTGTGTCATCAAAGTGATCACATTAGTATCCCCCTGAAATCCTGCCCCGGCCTGGCGCAAACTGTTAGCGACCAATAAATCTGCATTCTTTTTTTTCAGCTTCTCGGCTGCATTTTGCAGAAGATTTTCTGTCTCCATGGCAAATCCACATAAAAGCTGGTCTGCCCGCTTCCTTTTTCCCAGCTCCAGCAAAATGTCCGGATTCCTTGTGAAAGAAACAGACAAATCCGTGTCCGATTTTTTGATCTTTTCGTCTGCACAGTGTACCGGCCGATAATCTGCTACTGCAGCCGCTTTCACCGTAATATCCTGTTCTGCAAAACGGTCAATGACTGCGGCATACATTTCCTGCGCCGTTCGTACAGAGAGATGCTCTTGCAGACCATATGGCGCTTCCGCCGTCATGGGACCGGAAACCAATGTCACCGCAGCCCCTCGCAGCACCGCAGCCTCCGCAACGGCGCAGCCCATTTTTCCGGAAGACAGGTTTGTGATATACCGGACCGGATCCAGCGCCTCCTGGGTGGGTCCGGCTGTAACCAGCACCCGCAGCCCCGCCATATCTTTTTCAAAGGCAATTGCCTGCAGAATGGAAGAGAGCAGAAGCTCGGTAGAAGGCAGTCTTCCTTTTCCGGTGTCCCGGCAAGCCAGAATCCCTGCCTCCGGTTCGATCACAGTAAATCCATATTGCCGCAGAATTTCCAAATTATTCTGCGTAATCGGATTTTCAAACATGGCCGTATTCATAGCAGGCGCTATAATTTTAGGGCATTTTGCTGCCAAAATCGTGGTTGTCAGCATATCATCGGCCAATCCGTGCGCCATTTTAGCGATCACATTGGCCGTTGCTGGAGCGACCATAAACGCATCCGCCTTTTTGGCCAGAGAGATATGCTGAATGTCCCATTGAAAATTCCGATCAAAGGTATCTACAATACATTTTGTCCCCGTCAGACTTTCAAAGGTAAGCGGTGTAATAAATTCCGTTGCATTTTTTGTCATAATGACATGCACTTCTGCATGCTGTTTTACCAGCCGGCTGGCCAGATCTGCTGTTTTATACGCAGCAATCCCGCCAGTAACGCCCAACACCACTACTTTTCCCTTCAGCACGAAAAGCCCTCCAATCTGTTTTGCATCCTGCTCTTAAATTTCCGATTTCTGTCCAATATCTGGTGTCTCAATCAATTTGTATCTGCCTTTGGCAAAGTCATCGACTGCCAAAGATACAGGTTTTTCCACCAAGATCCTTCCTTCCTGTTCTGCTTCGTCTACAATATCTCGCGCACGCTTTGCGACGGCCAGAACCAGGGAATAATAACTCTCATTTTTCTTTAAAATGTCACTGATGGATGGTCTATGCATTTTTCAACACCTCATTTATTTCTTCTTTCATTTGGGATACCCGCAGTTTCTCTGCAGAAATAATCGTTTCCAAGCGTTGTTTTGCCAGGGTTACCTGATCGTTAATAATCAGATATTCATATTTTGAAGCCCATTCAATCTCTTTTTTTGCGGCTGCCAGGCGTTTTTCAATGACTTCCTGACTGTCTGTCTGCCGTCCTTCCAAACGAAGGCGCAATTCCTGTAAGCTGGGCGGAGCAATAAATACCATAACGGCTTCCGGCACACGCTGTTTGACCTGGAAAGCGCCCTGAACCTCAATTTCCAGAATTACATCATGCCCTTTTTCCAACTCTGCAAACACAGGGGCCTTAGGCGTACCGTAATAGTGGTCGCAATAAACAGCGTATTCCAGCATCCCACCCTTTTCAATCAGCGACTCAAACGCATCTTTTGTATAAAAGTAGTAATGAACGCCGTCCTGCTCTCCTACTCTGGGAGAACGGGTTGTCGCAGAAATAGAATAAAACGTCTCCGGATGGCTCTTAAAAAATTCCGCCAGCACCGTTCCCTTTCCGCATCCGGACGGGCCAGAAAGGACAATTAATATGCCTCGTTTATTCATCCTTTCCCGCGACCTCCTCATCAGATTCGTCAAGCAGCCTATTGGCCATGGTTTCCGGCTGTACCGCAGAAAGAACGACATGATCGCTGTCTGTAATCACAACAGCTCTCGTTCTCCGGCCATAAGTTGCATCAATCAAAGTGCCTCTTTCCTTGGCGTCAGATATGATTCTCTTAATCGGGGCTGAATCCGGACTGACAATTGCTACGAGACGGCTTGCGGATACCATATTACCAAACCCAATATTAATCAGTTTCATATTCATCCCCCCTTTATTCTATATTTTGAATCTGTTCTCTAACCTTCTCAATCAGCGCTTTCAGATCAATCACCATTTTGGTCGTGTCCAAGTCAGAAGCTTTAGAGCCAATTGTATTGGTTTCTCGATTCATCTCCTGCACCAAAAAGTCCAGTTTTCTTCCAATCGGTTCATCCAGCTGAAGAATCTCTCGGAACTGTTGCATATGGCTATGCAGACGGACTGTTTCCTCGTCCACTGCAATTTTTTCCGCAAATAAAGCAGCCTCTGTTAATACTCTCTGTTCCTCAATATTTTTATCCTCCAGCACTTCTTTTAACCGTTCATACAGACGGGTCCGATAGCTCTGGACAACCAAAGGAGAACGAATTTCTATTTTTTCTATAATCTCTTCCATTTCTTGTATTTTTCCCAAAAGGTCCTCTTTCAGGTTTTCCCCTTCGTGGACACGCATCTGCGAAAACTTCTGGAGCGCCTCTTCAGCAACCGGTTTTACTGCTTCCCAAACAACATTTTCGTCTTCAATGATTTTATGGATATTGAAGGCATCCGGAAACCGTGCTGCTACTGAAAGAGACAGGTCGTCTGTCAATCCAAATTCATCCTGAATCCCACGCAGAGCGTCCAGGTACCCTTTCACCAGCGACCGGTTGATCACGACATCTTCATCTTGTCCACTGGTTGTATAGATGCTGACATTGATTTCAATTTTTCCACGGGATACCTGCCCCGCGGTCAGGCTTTTGAGCTTTTCTTCCAAATAGCCGTATGTACGGGGGACACGGGCTGCAAATTCAAAATATCTATGATTGACCGCTTTGATCTCCACCAGAATCTCCCGTCCATCAACGACCTGGTGACTGCGGCCGAATCCTGTCATACTTTTCACCATTGTAATGATCTCCTTCCCTGCAGAATAGGTCTAACAGGCGATACATCTGCTTGATTGTTGCCTTATTGTACCATGCATGTTATGAGATTACAAGCTTTTGTTCACTATTTATTCATAATCTTCATGAATATTTTAAATTTATAAAGCCGATGTATGACATATCGTGTTTTACTGTCATAAAATCATTCAAATTCCCTATCCAAACAGGCCGTTACGAAATAAAAAACGATGCAGCCAATCGCTGCATCGTTTTGCGCATCTTCCATTGTCCAAGAAATTTTTGGGGTCTATGCTTTGCTGCCAAGCAATTTAACCAAAACCGCTTTTTGCGCATGCAGACGGTTTTCTGCCTCATCAAAAATAGAAGCGGCATGTCCCTCAAACACTTCTTCGGTAATTTCTTCTCCGCGATGCGCTGGCAAACAATGAAGAACCATCGCATCCTTTTTTGCCGCCCCCATCAAAGCAGCGTTAATCTGATATTTGCCCGCAAATACCTGACGGCGTTTTTCTGCCTCGCCTTCCTGCCCCATAGAAGCCCATACATCTGTGACGAGAATATCCGCATTCTTCGCAGCCGCTATCGGGTCATCAGTCAGTGTGAATCCTTGATAGGCCGATGCAAACTGAAGCACCTGCGGATCCGGATGATATCCTTCCGGACAAGCGGCAGAAACCTGCATACCTACTTTCAATCCGCCAACAATTAAAGAGTTCGCCATGTTATTGCCATCTCCGACATAACACATCTTTAATTGATCAAAATCAACTTTATATTCGCGGATGGTCTGCAAATCAGCCAACACCTGACAAGGGTGGCAGAAATCCGTCAAACCATTGATAATCGGAATAGAGCCATATTGTGCTAAATCCTCAACCTCTTTCTGGGCAAAAGTACGGATCATAATACCGTCCAGATAACGGGAAAGAACACGCGCTGTATCCTGAACAGGCTCTCCGCGTCCGATCTGCAGATCATTGGAACTTAAAAACAGCGCATGGCCCCCCAATTGATACATACCGGTTTCAAAAGAAACACGGGTTCTGGTCGATGCCTTCTGGAAAATCATGCCCAGCGTTTTGCCAGCCAGCAGCGGATGGGGAATATGATTACGGGTTTCATATTTGAGTTTATCCGCCAAATCCAGTAACTCAATGATCTCCTCTTTGCTTAAATCAAGCAGCTTTAATAAATGTTTCATCAATATTTCCTCCCTATGCCCTACCTTGCAGTTCATTCAGCCAGTACAGCATCTACTTTTAATTCATCACCGGCCCCAGAAATACGGATTTCGCGGATCGTCTCTCCCGCATGATCGACAAGCAGGTTAGCAATTGGATCCTCCACCTTTTTACGAATGGTACGCCGCAGATCTCTGGCGCCGAATTTACCGTCCCTGGCAGCAGCGGTCAAAGACTGCAGCGCCTGCGTGTCATAAGTCAACGTTATTGCTTTTTCAGCAAGCGGCTCCTTTAACTCATCCAACATCAGTCCCGCTATTTTTTCCAGGCTTTCTGGTGATAAAGGATGAAAAACAACAATCTCGTCTACACGGCTCATAAATTCCGGACGCAGGAATTCGGAAAGCGCCTTCATGGCTTTATCCTTGGATACTTCCTGCTTGGTTGTATTAAACCCGGCAACACCATTTCTGTCGCTGGAACCAGCATTGGAAGTCATGGCGATGACCGTGTTTTCAAAGTTTACCGTACGTCCATGCGCATCGGTGACTTTGCCCTCATCCAAAATCTGCAGTAAGATATTCATGACATCCGGATGTGCCTTTTCAATTTCATCAAAAAGAATAACAGAATATGGTCTTCTCCGCACCTTTTCTGTCAATTGACCGGCATCGTCATATCCGACATATCCTGGAGGAGAACCGATCAGACGGGATACTGCATGCTTTTCCATGTATTCCGACATGTCCAGACGAATCAAAGGATCAACCGTATCAAAAAGTTCTGTAGACAATACTTTCACCAGTTCCGTTTTACCAACGCCGGTTGGACCGACAAAGATAAAGGAAGCTGGACGGCGACGCTTGGAAATCTGCGCACGGCTGCGTTTAATCGCCGCTGCAACCAAATGTACCGCTTCATCCTGTCCGATAATTTTCTGGTGCAGATGCTCTTCCAAATTGGCCAGCTTTTGCATATCGTTCTGCTGAATTTTAGCAGCCGGCACCCCTGTCCAGAGCTCAATGACCTTTGCAATATCCTCTAACGTCACAGCAATATTGGCTACAACCGGTTCAAGCTCCATCAGCCTTTGCTTGGTCCGTCCAATATCTACTTTGAGATCCGCCAGCTTTTTATAGTCTTCTTCGTTCTCAGCCGGTTCGCTTTCCAGCTTTTCTTCTTCCGTATAAAATTCTTTTAACGCTGTATTCAGCGTTTCATATTCTGTCAATTCGGGACTGGCCAGAGAACGGCATGCACAGGATTCATCCAATAAATCAATTGCTTTATCCGGTAAAAATCGGTCTGTGATATAGCGTTCGGATAAAACCGCGCAGGAACGAAGCACCGCATCAGAAACCTTGACTTTATGATGATCTTCATAATAAGAACGGATTCCCTTTAAAATCTCCACCGTTTCATCCATGGTCGGCTCTCCAATCGTTACCGGCTGAAAACGGCGCTCCAAAGCGGAATCATTTTCAATATGTTTGCGATATTCATTGAAAGTTGTGGCGCCAATGACCTGAATTTCCCCACGGGAAAGCGCAGGTTTTAAAATATTCGCAGCGCTCATGGACCCTTCCGAGTCTCCTGTACCGACCAGTGTATGCACCTCATCGATAAACAGAATAATATTTCCCTGCTGTTTGACTTCATTGATCAGCCCTTTGACACGGCTTTCAAATTGTCCGCGGAATTGTGTGCCGGCTACCAAAGCAGTCAAATCCAATAAATAGACCTCTTTATCCGCTAACCGGAACGGGACATCTCCTGATGCGATTTTCTGGGCTATTCCTTCAGCGATTGCTGTTTTTCCTACACCCGGCTCACCAATCAGGCAGGGATTATTTTTTGTCCGGCGGCTTAAAATCTGTGTAACCCGATAGATTTCCTTATCCCTTCCGACCACTCGGTCCATCCCGCCAGACCTGGCCTTATCCGTCAAATTCACACAAAAACTGTCCAAATATTTATGTTTATCTTTCTCTTTATTTTTCTCGTTGGTGTTTGACCGTTTTCTTTTTCGTTCGTCGGATGAAGAAGGCTCCGGCTCCCTTTTGACAGGCAGCCCATCCGCCGTCGGTTCCTCCGAATTCTCCTCTTCGTCTCCTCGAATCATATTGAACATATTGCTCAGAAAAGGCGGCATGGTATTTGCCCCTCCCGGTTCAAAGGAATCTTCTATCATACTGGAGAACTGATCTTCCATTTTTTCCAAATCTTCATCTGTAATTCCCATACTGTCCATCATGGCAGAAACCTGGGGAATTCCCAATTCACGGGCGCATTTCAGACAATATCCTTCATTAACCGGCTTTCCGTCTTCCATTTTGGTAATCAGTAAAACTGCCATTCTCTTTTTACAGCGTTGACAAAGCATCTAAGAACTCCTTCCCAAAGTGTATTTCTATCTTTCCAGCCAGGCGTTCCTGTTTCTATTTTCCCGGCTGTATCTTGTTGCAAAACCAATACTTGAAAATTTATAATATCTCAAAAAACCATCGCATAATCAGGGTATCACTGACGATATTCCGGTTTAGATATTCCCACTCATTTCCTGTGACACCAATCACGACATCTAAAGCAAGAGAAAGTAAAAACAAAAAAATTCCCGCTTTCAGTAAGCCCAGAGCAGCGCCCAATACAGCGTCCAAAGACCCGATCACCGGTATTTTCCGAATCAGAGAAAGCAAATGAGACAATAGCTTGACCAATAAACAGCCGACTAAAAAGAGCACAATAAAAGCAATCACCTGAATTAGCGCTTTTGCAGTCGGCGCAATCACCTGATTCAGCGCCAAATCGGCTGTTGCTTCTGCCGTATCCGAGGCAAAAGAAGATACAAATGCCCGAATCTCCTCCCGGCCGCCAAACTGTGCCAATAGAATACTTTCCAGATATTCCGGCAGCATATCCAGAACAGAGTCAGTTATTTCTTCGGGTGTCTGAGCGCTTTCCGCCAATCGTTCCTGTATAGCCTCCGTCAGCGGTTCCTCAACAAAAGAAGTATAAATCATACCGGACACCTGCTGGCTAATCATGATTGCAGCTACAACCACAGCAATATAGCCCGCCAGTTCAGCAATGGTACGGACAAAACCGTGCCGATAACTTAAAACCACTGTAATCAGGACGATAATAACCGCAATGCCGTCCAAAAGATATGGTATATACATGTCAGCCTCCTATCTATCCTGTTATATTCAGCCATTCATGGGAATGCAAAAATTCCCACTCTGCATTTTTCTGCAAAAGTTATGGCTGAACGGGCTGTTGTGCAATTTCAGAAGCCCCCAATTCATACACTGAAGAACCAATCAAACGAATCTGTTTGGCCCCCAATGTTGCGTCCTGTGTATGGCTGAACACCAGATCATGATCGTAAATATAGATTTTCTTTTCTGATAAAAGAGCAATCCATTGGTCATTGCAGGCAATATCTGCTATTTTTTGATCTAAGATCTGATTGGCTTTCACTGTGCCGTCCATATTTAAAAGCATCATGCTATCGGCCGCCTGCAATTCGTTACCAAATACCAGTACCATGCCTCTGGATAAACTGTTATCAAAAAATAATAATTTCCTTGCATACTGATTCTGTCCCGTGATCTCGCCGCTATCATTTAAAATAAAGGTCGCATTATCACAAATCACACCAAACGTTCCATTGGCCTTACAGTCAATCGAAAGGATAATCGAACCGGTGATGGAAACTTCATACTGTTTGTCCCGGCTGTTAAAGACAAATCCATATAAATTGGATACGGTGTTTCCCCCGCTGGCACTGAGCGTTGCCACGACACAGCCACGGCTGTTATTCGTAAACTCGACCGCTGTAATCAGCTCCGTAGAGTCCATACGATAAATCTCTGTGCCTTCCTTATCATAAATCAACAGAGTATTTGCATGCCGTTCTGCCTGTGTGACGACAGCGGCATACCCATCCGGACTCAACGCGGCAAACAAAATCTCTTCGGTCAATTCTTTATTATAAACGGTTCCGGTTTTTTTGTCTACCCTGAATTTGTTCCCTCCCAGATCGTACACAAGAGTATGATTACTGGAAACCTGCAATCTTGCGTTGGTATATCCATGGGTCATCTGTTGCAGTTTTTGTCCACTTTCGTTGTATAAATAGAGGTTTTTTCCGGTTAAAAGGACCAGTGTATCCCCCATACTGTCTAAAGAATAAATATCTTCGCCGGTTAATCTAACTGGGAATCCGGTTTTTTCAGTAGTTGTCGTTTTTTGTAAATAGTCCATCAGACTTCCTATATCTTCAAATCCCATATGACGCATGCCAAAATACGCGCCTGTCACCAGCAGCGCCAGCACCAAAATAATGGAAACTCTACGAATGAGAATACGGCGCTTTCTTTTTTTACGGTATTCGCTCAACTCCCGTGTTTTTCCCTCATCCATTCTTATGACCGTCCCTTTCCCGCCGAAACCAGGGATCATGCCGTTTTCGGCGTAGTCGAAATTGCGCCTCTCTTTTACCGCTATTCATAAAAGACCTGATTCAGATATAATCCGCAGGCAGGCGCTGTTTTTCCAGCACGCCGCCGGTCCCCGGAGGCAATGATCTCCGGCAGATCCGCACAGGAAATCTTTCCCTGTTCCACATATAAAAGCGTGCCGACGATAATACGAACCATATTGTATAAAAAGCCGTCACCCCGCACACGGATAACCAGCAAGTCCCCGTTTCGTTCCACATCCATTTCTGTAATGCGGCGGATTGTATCTTCTACATCCGAACCTTTGCTGCAAAATCCGCGAAAATCGTGCTCACCGATAAACGGTATGCAAGCACGACGCATTTTTTCCGCATCCAATGGATACCGATGCCAATATGCCAGCCCATTCCAAAATGGATTACGAACTGCAGCGTTCCAGATTTTATAAATATATTCTTTCTCCCGCACACAATACCGCGCATGGAAATCTTCTGCGACTTCTGTACAGGAAAGAATGGCAATATCCTCCGGCAAAACTGTGTTTAAGCCACGAACAGCTCCGCTGCATGGAATCGCAGAGTCCGTATGCATATTAAAATAATAAGCATTGGCATGAACGCCTGTATCTGTACGGGAACAGCCGATAATATCTTCCCGGCGGCCAAAAACCTTTTCAATACCATCCTGCAATACCTGTTGGACAGCTACAGCATTTTTCTGTACCTGGAATCCGTGATATGCACCGCCATGATAAGATATTTTAAACAACAGATTTCTCATATCAGCACCGGTGCATATAGATTGAGCAGAATAATCCCAACCAACATAAGGACAAACAGCAGAAAAGCAAAGACATCCAGCTTGGTATAGTGCAGCTGTTTTAACCGGGTTCGATTTTCCCCGCCGTGATAGCAGCGCGCTTCCATGGCCAATGCCAGTTCCTCCGCACGTCGAAAGGCAGAAATGAACAATGGAATTAAGATAGGCACCAGCGCCTTGGCGCGCTGCATCAGATTTCCGCTTTCCAGATCGGCCCCTCTGGCTTTCTGCGCAGCCATAATTTTATCTGTTTCTTCTACCAGTGTTGGAATAAAACGCAGGGCAATCGACATCATCATGGCCAATTCATGAACCGGAAATTTCAGTTTCTTGAGCGGTCCTAAAAGATCCTCGATAGCGTCTGTCAGGGAAATCGGCAAAGTCGTATAGGTGAGCAAAGAAGCCCCCACAATCAAACAGACAACCCGGATCGCCATGGTTACAGCCAGTTTGACTCCTTCTGGTGCGATCCGGAAAATCCACCATTCAAACAGCGGTTCAGATTCCCCTTCAATAAAAAACATATTCAGTATAGCGGTAAAAATAATAATCGGGATAATCGGCTTAATGGATTTCAGCACCATTTTGAATGGAATTTTTGCAATAATATAAGCAACGACCAGAAAACCGATGGCAATGATATATCCCAAAATGTTCTGAATTAAAAATAGCAGGACAATATAAAATACAGTCAGGATCAGCTTCATCCGGGGATCTGTTCGATGCAGAACGCTTTTCCCCGGAAAATACTGTCCGATCGTGATATCTTTAATCAATATTTTCCATCCTTTCGGTTTTCATTTATCCTTTAGCTGTGTTTTCTCCGATCAGACGCAGAATTTCTGATTTGGCCTGCGCCAAGGTATACACATTGGGCGCAACATCAAATCCACGGTGGCGGAGTTCATGAAACACGCGGGTAATTTGCGGAACAGCCAATCCCATTTTTTCAATTTCCTCACTGCGGGAAAATACAGCTTCTACGGTGTCATAAGTAAAAACTTTGGATTTATTCATCACCAAAATCTTAGAAGCACAGCTTGCAATATCTTCCATACTGTGGGACACCAACAAAATGGTGTTCTTTTCCACCTCGTGATAACGCTGAATCTGCATCAAGATTTTATTTCGTCCTTTTGGGTCTAATCCGGCAGTGGGCTCGTCCAGAATCAAAACTTGCGGTCGCATCGCAATCACACCGGCGATGGCAACTCGCCTTTTCTGCCCGCCCGACAATTCAAACGGACTTTTTTCAAACAAGCTCTCAGAAACCCCAACAAATTGCGCCGCCTCCCGGACACATACGTCAATCTGTTGATCGTCCAACCCCATATTCTTAGGCCCATAGGCAATATCTTTATAAACCGTTTCTTCAAACAGCTGATATTCTGGGTATTGGAATACCAATCCTACTTTGAAACGAATCGCGCGCCGATCCGTACCCTCTGCCCAGATATCCTGACCGTCAATCAGAACACGGCCGGAACTCGGTTTTAAAAGTCCGTTCAAATGCTGAATTAAAGTTGACTTGCCGGAACCGGTATGTCCAATCACTCCGACAAATTCTCCCTTTTGAATTTCCAGGTTGATCGAATCAATGGCCTTTTTTTCAAAAGGCGTTCCTGGACTGTATATATAGGTCAGATCTTCAAGCTTTATCATCGACAAGCTGATACCTCCATTATCCGCATCTGTTATCTCCTTTTTACTGCCCGGATAAAAGTTTTTCCAATGCGTCTGCACATTCTGTTTCCGTTAAAATATCATCCGGAACCTTTAGCCCTGCTTCCGCTAGTTCCGCCATCAGTTCCGTAACTTGTGGCACATCCAGTCCCACCTTTTTCAACAAGGACACATGCTGAAAAACATACCGGGGCGTACCGTCCAGCAGAACCTTTCCCTCGTCAATAACGATCACGCGATCTGCCTCCACCGCTTCTTCCATATAATGCGTAATATGCACAATGGTCGCCCCTGCTTTCCGGTTCAGTTCATGGATCGTTTTCATGACCTCATTTCGACCCCGTGGATCCAGCATCGCTGTTGCTTCATCCAGTACAATACATTCAGGCTGCATGGCAATAATGCCGGCAATTGCTACCCGCTGTTTCTGGCCGCCGGAAAGCTGATGCGGAGAATGTTCTCTGTATTCATACATATCCACCTGCTTGAGCGCAGCGTCTACCCGCCTCCGGATCTCCGCTGGCGCTATTCCAAGATTCTCCGGAGCAAACGCCACATCCTCTTCCACAAGAGTAGCGACAAGCTGATTGTCCGGATTCTGAAACACCATCCCTACATGCTGCCTGATTTCAAACAGCATTTCTTCGTTGGTCGTCTCAATCCCATCCACATACACCACGCCTTTGGTCGGCAGATAAATCGCATTAAAATGTTTGGCCAAAGTAGATTTTCCGGAACCGTTGTGCCCCAAAACAGCGACAAATTCACCTTTTCGGATGCTCAGATTAATTCCGTGGAGAACCATTGTCTGCTGTTCGTTCTGCTCATAGGCAAATTCCAAATTTTCTGTTTGCAGCAATACCTGCTCGGTGTTTTCCAATTTTATTTGCTCCTTTTATTTTTTCCATCTGTAAAGTGAAAGATCGCTGTTGAGCCGCAGGGAAGGCAAAAGCCTGTCTCCTCAACCGGCAGGCCGATCTCATCGGCCGTAACCTCTCCCATAAAATCTTCAGAAAGAACGCTGCCCAAAAGATAAGCCATCACAGAAGGGGACAGTCCAGTCGTATAAGAATTCAGCAAAAAGAACAAAGGCCGGTCGCTCAATACCTGCCGGCAGAGCTGAACCAGAGAATAGACCTGTTCTTCCAGCTTCCATACTTCCCCGTTCGGCCCCCGCCCATAAGACGGGGGATCCATAATGATACCATCATAACGCCGTCCACGGCGAATCTCCCGCTCAACGAACTTGATACAATCATCGACAATCCATCGGATCGGCCGGTCTTCAAGCCCGGATGTTACCGCATTTTCACGCGCCCAAGACACAATTCCTCTGGATGCGTCCACATGACAGACTTCCGCCCCCGCCTGGGCACAGGCCAATGTAGCGCCGCCCGTATAGGCAAAAAGATTCAGCACCGAACAGGTACGGCCCGAGTTGGTGATCATTTCCTGCAACAAGTCCCAATTCACTGCCTGTTCAGGAAACACACCCATATGTTTAAATCCTGTTGGACGGATATTAAAACGGAGTTCTTTATAAGAGATCACCTGATGTTCAGCAGTCTTCTGATAATGTTTCCATTCCCCGCCGCCGTTACTGGAACGAAAATAATGCGCATGCACATTTTTCCACCGCGGATTTTTGCGCGGCGTATCCCAGATAATCTGTGGGTCGGGGCGAATATAAAATTCATTGCCAAACCGTTCCAGCTTTTCTCCCCTGGAGGTATCAATGACCGCATAATCTTTCCACTGCGTCGCTACCCTCATGTATGTTCCTCCGTTTTCCCTTTGTTTTTTCCGTCAGCACAGACGTTTCTGGACTGTCCGTACAATGTCCTGTACTAACAGCGTAATCTGCCCCAGCTCCTTTCCCTCTGCCATCACGCGGATCAGAGGCTCTGTTCCTGATGCACGTACCAAAATGCGTCCGTTTTCTCCTAACATTTGTTCTGCTGATGCAATCGCTTTTCTGATCTCCGGATCATTGTCCCAATCCTGTTTCTTTTCATTACAAACCCGCACATTTTCCATATACTGCGGATATACCGTCATCATCGAGGCCAGTTCTGAAAAACGCAGGCCAGAATTCTTTAAAATAGAAAGCAGTTGAATGGCCGAAAGCTGTCCGTCACCTGTAGATGCGTAATTGCCAAAAATAATATGGCCGGATTGCTCGCCTCCCAAGATATATCCAAATGCCAGCATCTCTTCAAGCACATACCGGTCTCCAACTTTTGTCTTGACAATATGGATTCCATTTTCTTCTGCAAACTTAAACAATCCGATATTGGACATCACCGTTGCGACCAATGTATCTTTTGCCAATAGCCCCTGCTTCTGCAAACAGTGTGCAAAGATCGCCATAATCTGATCGCCGTCTACCAGATTGCCTTTTTCGTCAACAGCCAGACATCGGTCTGCGTCTCCATCAAATGCAACGCCGGCATCACAGGAATGCTCCCGCACATATTGCATTAAGCTTTCCATATGGGTAGAACCGCAGGCCTGATTGATATTTGTACCGTCCGGTTCCGCGTGAAGCAGTACAATTTCTGCGCCCAATTTTTTGAATAATTCTGCCGCAGTCGCGCTTGCACTGCCATTGGCACAGTCTACCGCAATTTTCATGCCACAAAGATCGCCCTGTACCGTATCTGTCAAATGTGTAATATAATCGGCCGCTGCCGTCTGACTATTCAAAATTCTTCCCAGCGATATGCCTTCCTTCAATTCCACGGTTTCCGGCATATCTAAAATCAAGGTTTCAATTTCTTCCTCGATACTGTCCGGCAGCTTGTAGCCCCTCCGATCAAAGAGCTTGATACCATTAAATTCAACCGGATTGTGGGATGCGGAAATCATTACCCCAGCGTCTGCACCGTATCGGCCGACTAAATAAGCAACGGCAGGAGTTGGAACCATCCCCAATAATAAGGCGTCGGCGCCAACAGAACAGATTCCTGCGGAAAGAGCGGACTGCAACATCTGAGAAGAAATTCGTGTATCCCATCCAATGACGATTTTAGGCCTGTGTGATGTATGCCTTGTCAAAACCGTTGCCGCTGCACGGCCGATTGCCATTGCCAGTTCACAGGTCAGTTCTGTATTGGCAATTCCTCTTGCACCGTCTGTTCCAAAAAGTCTCCCCATTATCCAAACTCCTTTGCAAAATTTTACGTAGACAGTATCATAGATATTATCCAATCACGGGAATTATACGATCATTCCGCAGAAGGCCAAAAGGCCGTATTACTTTTCGTCAAACGTCATCTGTTCCTGTTCTTCTCCGGCGGGCGTCATTCCCATATGTTTATAACCCAAGGCTGTCACGCAACGTCCGCGGGGCGTACGGGACAGAAACCCAAGCTGCATTAAATAAGGCTCGTAAACATCTTCGATCGTGACGGCTTCTTCTCCCAAAATCGCAGCCAGTGTTTCCAGACCAACCGGCCCACCGTTATAATTTCGGATAATCGTCATCAGCATCCGGCGGTCCAGCGGTTCCAGCCCCAGTTCATCCACCTGTAGACGTTCCAGAGCAACCCGGACGATATCGCGGGTCATAATGCCATCTCCCAGCACCTGAGCGAAATCCCGTACCCGTTTGAGCAGCCGGTTGGCAATTCGCGGCGTACCCCTGGAACGCCGCGCCAATTCCAGCGCGCCCTCCCGTTCACAGGCAATGTCCAACAGAGAAGCGCTGCGCATGATAATCTCGGATAACTGTTCGGGCGTGTAAAGTTCCAGCCGCAGCAGCACACCAAATCTGTCACGGAGCGGTGCTGTCAGCTGTCCGGCACGGGTTGTCGCGCCGACCAAGGTGAACTTGGGTAAATCAATCCGAATCGAACGAGCGGACGGCCCTTTGCCGATCATAATATCCAGCGCGTAATCTTCCATGGCCGGATAGAGCACTTCTTCCACCGCGCGGGACAAACGGTGAATTTCATCAATAAACAGAACATCTCCTTCGTTCAAATTAGAAAGAAGCGCTGCTAAATCTCCTGGTTTTTCAATCGCCGGACCGGATGTAATCCGAACATTCACATTCATCTCGTTGGCAATAATCATAGAAAGGGTCGTTTTACCCAATCCCGGCGGACCATATAGCAGTACATGATCCAACGCTTCTCCCCTGGCACGAGCTGCTTCAATAAAAACAGAGAGATTTTCTTTCGCCTTATCTTGCCCAATATATTCACTTAAAGTCTTCGGACGGAGCGTAAATTCCACATCGGCATCTTCGGATGAAAAATCCGGTGCAGTAATACGATTTTCAAAATCCATTTCCCGTTCCAGCATATTGGCACGCTCACATCCTTCCCGCCAGCGCCTTCAGGGCTTGCCGTATTAATTCTTCCACTGTCAGGGAAGGATCCAGTTTGCTGATCGCCTGTGCCGCTTCTGCCTGGGAATATCCCAGTACCGCCAGGGCACTGATCGCTTCTCCCACCGCTCCGCTGGCGCCGCCCTGTACCGCAGCCGATATATTGCCTACAGCTCCTCCATCCATCTGTTCTTTGCTAATCTTATCTTTTAATTCCAGCACAATCCGCTGTGCAATCTTCAAACCAATTCCCTTAGCCTGTGTTAAGGCCTTACTGTCACCAGAAGCTACACAAAGTGCAAATTGTCCGGCGGATACTGCTGACAAAATAGAAAGGGCAGCTTTAGGGCCTACGCCTGAAACGGACAATAACATTTTAAAACAATTCAATTCCTCCTGATCGAAAAAGCCAAACAATTCCATGGCGTCTTCACGGACATGCAAATATGTAAACAGTCTGGCCTCACTACCCGGCTGGGGTAGCTTTGCAGCTGTATTTTGGGAAGTTTTGATCTCAAAACCAATACCGCCTGCTTCGAGTACGACTGTAAAATTCGTATCTGCCAATGTACAAAGCAGCAATTTTCCACGAATGCTATAAAACATCAAAGCCTACTCCTTCCCAAATTTTGTATGTTCATTCTGGATCCGGCTGTATGCGCATGACAGATCGCCATCGCCAGAGCATCCGCCGTATCGTCGGGTTTTGGAATTTTAGATAGATTCAATAAACGTTTTGTCATTTCCATGACCTGTGATTTTACGGCTTGTCCATATCCGACAACCGACTGTTTCACCTGCAGCGGCGTATATTCATAGCAGGCCACGCCATGCTGAACCGCCGCCAAAAGGATGACGCCGCGCGCCTGTGAGACCGCGATCGCCGTTTTCTGATTATTATTAAAAAACAGTTTTTCAATCGACATTGCGTCCGGTTTATATTGCTGCAATACTGTACACAAATCATTATAAATCATCTGCAGCCGCTGCTCCATCGGAATGCCCGGCGGGGTAGTAATAGCACCATAATCGAGCGTCATAAAGCGGGTATTTTTATACTCCACCAATCCAAAACCGACGATAGCATATCCCGGATCGACCCCTAAAATAATCACTGAATAAACTCCTTATACAGGTTATACTGACTTTTGTAACCTATTTTATCCACTTGTTTGTTTTTTCCATCCTGATCGCTTGATCTTCTTATCTTCATCAAGTTCTTTCTTATGTATTCAAATTATTATAGCATGAATCTATCAGATTCGCAAGGTGTGCTAAGAGATTATTGGGAAAATCTGTGGGTGTATCGGGAATAATTTTTGTAAAAATTATATATTTGATGGGCCGTAGTTTTGTAAAAATCCAATGAACTCCGGCCAAACATCGTTTTTGGGGCCTGCGTCCCCCATATTGCTGCCATAAACCGGTCCTGCATAAAACAGGAAGGGACACACAAACAATCCTGTGTGTCCCTTATAATTTCCGACTGTGCACCAAAGGTAAAATTTCCATTACTTGTGCTGGTGTAACGGCGCCAGTCCCCTCCAGCTGAACAGACGCTGTGCCGCAGGCAGCGGCATAACGGGCAGCTGTTTCATAAGACTGTCCCGCCTGCAGCGCGGCAAGAAATCCCGCCAAAGTAGTATCTCCGGCGCCGATCGTTGTTTTTACTTTCACCGGGGGCACTGTTATCCAATACGCTTCTTGCTGATGGATATACAACAGTCCGTCCGCTCCCAAGCTGAGCAAAATATGCGGCACGTTTTCAGCGAGCATACGGGCGCCGGATAACAGTTCATCAAAAGACGGATTCCCCTTGCCAAGCATTTTTGCAAATTCAATCCGATTGGGTTTGATACAAAATGGCGCTAAAGACAGTATTTCCTGACAGGAAAACACATCGCTGTCTAAAACGATCCGCACATGGTCCCTCTGAAAAGAAGCGATAAAATCCTTATATTGTGAGACGGATAGATTAGGGGGCGTACCGCCGCAGAAAGCCAGAATATACTGTCTGTCATCCTTATCCAGCAATTGACTCAAAAACCGCTGTAATTTCTCCAATGCAGCATTCGGTACATCCGGACCCTGCCTGTTAATTTTTAAAACCTTTCCGTCCGCCAGGCAGATCGTCAGATTTTCCCGTATACTGCCCGGAATTGGAAAAAACTGATGCTGAACATTATCTTCATCCAATAATTTATCTAAAGCCGGAAAATTATCTTTGCCCGCCAGACCGATGGTACGGTTTGCGATGCCAAGAGAAGTCAGCACACGGGAAACATTGATGGCTTTGCCGCCGGCATAAACAGTTTCTCCTTTTGTTTTATTGGGCTCTTCAAAATCCAGTTCTCCGACAGAAAGGGTGACGTCCAAAGCCGGATTTAAAGAAACGGTGATCAGGTCGAATGGCTCCTGCATGCGGATCTTCCCCCTTTTTCTTCTTTAATCATGTCACTGCGGCCGACCAGTCAGGTATACAAGAAGGCAGGAAATGCATGTCCGTACTTCCCTGCAGAAATTTTCTTTCTCATGCATTTCCCGCGCTGTAAAACAAAAATTATTTTTTAGAGATTTTAGTTCCCTGACGTGTTTCTTCAACCAGATACCCTTTGGAATTGATTTCATCCCGAATTGCGTCAGCCGTTGCAAAATCTTTGTTCTTGCGCGCCTCTTTTCTCTTTTCAATCAATTCCAGAATTTCGGCAGGAATTTCTTCATCTTCTTTTTTTTGCAGCAATCCCAACACGCCTGTCAGTTCGTCAAAGAGTTGCTGAACCGCAGCAAGGTAGCCCTTAGTTCCCGGATTTTTCCCGGAAACTGCTGGATTTGCATCCCGTACCAGCTCAAATACAGCTGAAATAGCGTCGGCCGTATTAAAATCATCTTCCATCGCGTCAATAAACTGCTGACGGCGTGCATCCAACAACGTCTGCTGTTCAGTGCTGCACTCCCCATCCGGGGCCGACTGCAATGCAAATGTAATATTTTTCTGAAAATTCCGTAACCGTTCCAATGCAGAACAGCATTGCTCAATAACTTCCACGCTATAATTTAAAGGGCTGCGGTAATGCGCCTGCAGCATCATGAAGCGAATGGGTTCATACCCATATTTTTCAGCTACATCTCTGGTCGTAAAAAAGTTGTTCAATGATTTGGACATTTTCCGGTTATCAATATTAATAAAACCATTATGCATCCAATAATGTGCAAACGGCACCCCATTGGCACATTCACTTTGCGCAATTTCATTTTCGTGATGCGGGAAAATCAAGTCCTGTCCACCGCAGTGAAGATCAATGGTACTCCCCAAATACTTCTGTGCCATCGCAGAACATTCAATATGCCATCCTGGGCGTCCTTTCCCCCAAGGAGAATCCCAATAGGGTTCACCCGGCTTTGCGGCTTTCCACAGAACAAAATCCATCGGATCCTCTTTCTGTTCACTGACATCGACCCGCGCGCCCGCTTCCAACTCTTCCATCGGCATATGGGAAAGCTTTCCGTATTCAGCAAATTTCTGGGTACGGAAATAAACATCCCCCTGTGATTCATATGCGTATCCTTTTTCCACCAGTTTTTGTACAAACGCGATAATGCTGTCCATATTCTCTGTAACCTTTGGGTGCACGGTTGCCGGCTTGGCGCCCAATCCCTCCGCGTCCTTCCGATATTCCGCAATATAGCGGGTGGAAATTTCATTTGCCGTTGTTCCCTCTTCATGAGCGCGCTTAATGATTTTGTCATCTACATCCGTAAAATTCTGCACAAAATTGACCCGATAGCCCCGATATTCAAAATACCGGCGAAGCGTATCAAATACACAGATCGGCCGCGCATTGCCAATATGAATCAGATTATACACGGTTGGACCGCAAACATACATCCGTACTTCTCCCGGATACATGGTTACAAATTCTTCTTTTTGCCTGGTCAATGTGTTATAGATTTTCATGAATTATCATCCTGTCCTTCTGTCCTGAAATCATAGGCCGGCGCTGCTGCGGCTTTAGCGTTCTACCGTACCAGCCTTTACTTCCTCAATTTCTTTTTCCAATGCAGCGATCCGACGTTTCATCTGGCAAAGCTCCTGCGCAATCGGATCTGGAATGTGAATTTGATCCAATTGACATGTATCTACTTTTTGGCCATTGATACGGACAATCCGCGCCGGCACACCGACAGCGGTTGCATTGGCGGGCACTTCTTCCAAAACAACTGCATTCGCCGCAATTTTTGCATTATCCCCTACATAAAACGGGCCTAAAATTCTTGCACCGCAGCCCACCATCACATTATTTCCAAGTGTCGGATGCCGTTTTCCGCGTTCCTTGCCTGTGCCCCCTAATGTAGCGCCCTGGTAAATCGTACAATTATCTCCAATTTCTGTTGTTTCACCAATCACTACTCCACTTCCGTGGTCAATAAAAATCCCGCGACCGATTTTGGCGCCCGGATGAATTTCAATTCCCGTCAAAAACCTGGAGAACTGAGATACAAGCCGCGCCAGAAAAAACAAACGGTGTTTGTAAAACCAGTGTGCCAGCCGATGATTGATGACCGCATGCAATCCGGAATATAATAAAAGGATTTCAAACGAGTTGCGTGCAGCCGGATCACGCTCTTTTACCGCGCGGATATCCGCTCTCAACCTAGAAAACATAGACGCGTCTACACCCTTCCTGAAAGCATTCTGAAAGAACGCCCGATAAAACTTGCATATTTATTTTTTATTATATGCACTTTTTTCCTTTTTTGCAACTATTTCTTTCTGGCCGTCGGATATACGTCTATATTAAGGTTTCTGTCTGAACACATCACGGTTTTTCCAGATATAATCCACTCCAGAAATAATGGTCAGCAACAGACTCAGAACCTCCAACGCCATCACAAGAAGTGCCAGGCCAAGCAGGACTGGGGTCAAGGTAGTGTCCATAACATATTCACTGATGGAAATTAACAGCATGTCGGCAATGATAAAAAGCATCTGCGAAACGGTTTTTGCCTTACCCCATATACTGGCGGCAACGACCCTGCCGTTCGAAGAAGCCACCAGTCGCATGGAAGTAACCATAAATTCGCGCGCCAGGATCACGATAATATAGACCGCACCCCAGACTTCACCCAAAGATCCCAACTGGAGTAAACAAATCAATGCAGAGATCACCAATACCTTATCTGCCAATGGGTCTAAAAATTTTCCCAAGTTCGTCACCAGGTGATGTTTCCGGGCAATATGACCATCCACTGCATCCGTTAATGAGGCGAGGATAAAAACGGCCAGAGCCCAGATATAATGATAGGGAACCAAATCCCAAAGCAGAAAAAATACCATCAACGGGACCATAAGGGTCCGGAGAATTGTCAATTTATTCGGCAAATTCATAATATGTCCCTCTCTTGTATGTATTATTCTATGACATGCCCGATTAAGTCATAATCCAGCATATCGTCAATCAGCACCCGTACAAATTCTCCCTGTTTCCGTTTACGAGTAGAAGAGAAAAAAATCTTCCCATCGATTTCAGGCGCATCTGCCTGTCCCCGGCCGAAAAAGCTTTCCGCATACCGGTCATACCCTTCTACAATAACCTGTATGGTTTTTCCAATCATCTGTTCATTCAGCGAAAGGAGAATATTCATTTGCTCCTCTGTCACAATTTCTGCCCGGCGCGCCTTTTCTTCTTCATCCAGCTGCCCATCCATTTCCGCGGCAGGGGTCCCCTCTTCCTGTGAGTAAGCAAAACATCCCAAACGCTCTAAACGGGTATCTTTGACAAACTGTACCAACTCTTCAAACTGTTCAAGCGTTTCTCCCGGAAAACCTGCAATCAAAGTCGTACGGATCGTGATTCCTGGGACTTTAGCGCGGAACTTCTCAATCAGGCTTTCCAAACTGTTCCGATCTCCCCGACGGTTCATACGCCGCAGAACCTCCCCATTAATATGCTGCATGGGGATATCAATATACTTCACCATCTTATCTTCTTCTGCAAAGACATCAATCAACTCGTCCGTAATGCGCTCCGGATAACAGTACAGCACCCGTATCCATACCAACCCCTCGACCCGGCAAAGACGGCGCAGCAATTCCGGTAGCGCAGAATGTCCGTATAAATCTTCGCCATACCGGGTGGTGTCCTGGGCAACAACGATTAATTCCTTAACCCCATCTGCCGCCAATCGTTTGGCTTCCTCAACGATATCCTCCATTTTCCGGCTGCGGAAACGTCCGCGGATGGAAGGAATCGCGCAGTAACTGCAGCAGTTGCTGCAACCCTCAGCAATTTTTATGTATGCATAATAGGGCAGAGTCGTTAAATAACGCTCTCCCTCCAACGGCAAAGCCTCTTTCGGCCCAAACTGTTCGATTTTCTCGCCGTCCACTACCTGCCGCACAATATTGCATATATCCTGATTGGAACCAATACCGACCACTGCATCCAATTCCGGAATTTCTTGGATCAACTCTTCCCGATATCGTTCTGCCAGACAGCCGGTCACAATGATTTTGCTGACCTGCCCCTCATCTTTTAAATGGCAAAATTCCAAAATATTATCGATGGATTCTTGCTTTGCGCTTTCAATAAAACCACATGTATTGACAATGACGACATCTGCAAACCCCGTATGGCTGGTCAGGATATAACCCTCATTCTGCAGTTTTTTCATCATTATTTCAGCATCTATCTGATTTTTTGGACATCCGAGATTGACAAAACCCACTTTTTTTGGCATGCCTGCATCTCCTTTATCTTGATTTATTCCTGGGTTTCCGGTGTATACTCGTCCAGTACGGATTGGATATCGTGGTAGCTGTGTCCCAGCCGGGAAAGGGCGTTCATGACCCGGCGCCTTCCCTTTTCATCTCCCAGATACCGAAGATACTTCCGTTCAACCAGTTCGCAGAGAAGAGTATAGGTTTCCTCTTCTCCATATCCTTCTAACGACGCATCGATCAGATCAGTGCTCAGCCCGCGTTGCATCATTTCATACCGTGCACGCCGTATGCCGCGCTTTTTCACCTCAATCAGATCACGTGCAAGCTTTCTGGCATATTCTTCATCCCGAATCAGCCCCAGTTCTTCCATCCGTCCGGCAACCTGTTCAGCAATCTCTTCTGATACATTCTGCGCAAGCTTATCCGCCAGTTCGCGCCGGCTGTAATCCCGTACGGAAAGAAGATGAAGCGCTCTTTCTTTGGCACGCCGGACATCTGCACGATGTCTGACTTCTTCCAGAAAATCTGCATCACAAACAAGACCGGGACGGATTCCTGCATCCACCATTACTTCCAGGTCCAATATATACCAGTATTCTTCATCTACAAAGATCTTATAACGCGTCCCTTTTACTTTTTCTACTGCCGTAATTTTCATTGCATATCTGCCATATCTTATTGCGGCTGTCCAAAATCATCCGGATCAGGTTCTGCATCCAGATTTACGGCTTTTGCATTGGCTTTGGAAACAGTTTTCGCAGCCAACAGGCCTTTCTTCGCTTTTTTAGAAATCAGCTGCAACTGATCCTGATTCTCCAGAATTTTCTGTCGGATTTCTTCTGCAATTTCCGGGTGCTGCTTTAAGTATTCTTTGGCGTTATCCCGGCCCTGTCCCAGCCGTTCTTCTCCATAACTGAACCATGCGCCGCTCTTATTAATGATATCCAGACTGGAAGCCAGGTCAATGATTTCCCCTTCTACCGAAATCCCTTCTCCGAAAATGATATCATATTCTGTTTCCTTAAACGGGGGGGCCACTTTGTTTTTGACGACTTTGCATTTGGTCCGGCTGCCGACAGACTCGCCGTTAACCTTAATGGATTCTCCCTTACGTACATCAATCCGGACAGAGGCATAGAATTTTAGCGCACGGCCTCCCGGCGTCGTCTCCGGGTTTCCAAAAGTGACACCGATCTTTTCACGGATCTGATTAATAAAAATCGCAACACAGTTATTTTTGGCCACGACAGAGGTGAGTTTCCGCATTGCCTGGGACATCAGTCTGGCCTGCAGCCCCACGTGGGAATCCCCCATCTCTCCTTCGATTTCGGCCTTTGTGACCATAGCTGCTACAGAGTCAAGGACAACCACATCAATCGCACCGGAACGGACCAATTGTTCAATGATTTCCAGCGCCTGTTCTCCGGAATCCGGCTGTGAAATCAAAAGTCTGTCAATATCTACGCCCAGAGCCTTGGCATATGTAGGATCGATCGCATGTTCGACGTCAATGAAGGCCGCTTCACCGCCATTTTTTTGTGCCTGGGCAACGATCTGTAAAGCGACCGTGGTCTTACCGGAAGACTCAGGTCCAAAAATCTCTACAATCCGTCCACGCGGTACACCGCCTACACCCAGGGCAATATCCAGTCCAATAGAACCGGTAGAAATACTTTCCACATTCAAAGCAGTCGTTTCACCGAGTTTCATCACAGCACCTTTACCGAACTGTTTTTCAATCTGTGCCAACGCAGCTTTTAACGCCGCCTGTTTGGCCGCATTTTCAGCAGATATCGGCTCTTTGTCCTTTACAGTTTTTTGGGGGACCGCCTTATTCGGCACAGCCTGTTCGCCGGCATTCTGTATTTCCTTTACCTCGTTTTCTGCCATCTGTATTGCCTCCTTAATATTCCTGAATGATTCATATATCATATTGTCCGTAAATCACACGGGGAATCCCGGAAAGATCTTTTCGAAAACCAATATGTTCAAACCCATTTTCCTGCATGATCTGCGCGACCTCTGCTTCCTGGCCGGCCCCGATTTCATAGGCCATCCATCCGCCGGTTTTCAGTTTGCTTTTCCATAAAGCCGTTATCTGCCGATAAAAATAAAGTCCATCTTCCGCTTGTCCGTATAAGGCGTCCGAAGGTTCATACTGCACTTCCCTCTGCAGATGATTCATGTCCTCTGCTGTTAAATAAGGCGGATTGCTGAGAATCAAATCCAGTGCAGGCAGCCTTTCCAGCGTCGTTTTCTGCAGAACATCTCCCAAAACCGGCTGTACCCGGGACGTTAAATGCCGGATATTTTCTGTTAAATATTTAAAAGCCGCAGCCGCATATTCCACCGCATAAACCTGCGCAGTCGTATGTTTTTCCAACGCGATAGCGACACAGCCGGTACCGCTGCATAAATCAGCTACATAAAGAGGCTCTGTATCTGTCTTATCTGTCTTTTCTATCTTTTCCAGCAGATACAGCCCAGATTCCACCAGTGTTTCTGTATCCGGACGCGGGATCAGTACCCCTTCGCCCACCCGGAAGGAAAGCCCATAGAAATCCCAACTTCCCAAAATATACTGTAATGGATATCCGCTGATCCGCTGATCCGCCAGCTGTTTCAGACGGCTGACCTGCGAATCGGGCTGTTCGGATAAGTCCAGCAGAATTGCCTGCCGGTCCACATGAAATACAAACTCTGTCAACATCCGTGCTTCCAATACGCTGGATACAATCCCTGCTTTCTGAAAACGGCGCTCTACTTCCCGGCAAGCTTCACGAAGCGTCACCAGCGGTCCTCTCCCTGATGAACCGGCAAAACTTCTTTTAAAGCGGCAATCGCGACTTCCAGCTGGCTGTCATCCGGTTCTCGTGTCGTTAAATGCTGTAATGCCATACCTGGAGCCGAAATAATACGGGTCACCAGATTATCATGACGTCCTGCAAATTTAATCAACTCATAACTGATTCCGACCACAATCGGCAAAAGAGCCAATTTCAGCAAGATCCGAATCACCAGATTGTCCCAGGTCACCACAGAAAAAATTAAAATACTTAGAATCAGAACAATAATCATAAAACTGGTACCGCAACGAGGATGGAAACGCTGATAACGGCGAACATTTTCCACAGTCAGCTCATCTCCGTGTTCGTAACAGAAAATGGATTTATGTTCTGCACCATGATACTCAAAGGTACGGCGAATGTCCTTCATCTGCGAGACTAAGGCCAAATATCCTACAAAAATAATGATCTTGATAATCCCTTCAATCAAGGAGCGGAGGATGTTAGATAAGGGAAATAACGCTGAAAGCCCCTGAACAAAGAGCGCCGGCAGATACATAAACAATAAAATGGCCAATCCAACGCCCAATACCATACCAATACCGGCCATGACCTTCATCAAATTGTCTCCAAAAAGCTCAGTCAATTTCTTTTCAAATTTGGAGGGTTCCTCATCTGTGTCATCCATTCCGGATTTTTCCGCAGACTTCATTAAACAGGTATACCCCTTGGCCATTGAATCAATAAAATTGATCACCCCCCGTATAATAGGAATCCGGCGATACCATTTTGGATGCGCCAAATCCCCAGCCGGCAGTTCCTCTAAATCAATACTGCCATCTGGCAAACGGACAGCCATTGCAATTTTATTCATTCCACGCATCATGACTCCTTCAATCAGAGCCTGTCCGCCAATCTGCGTTTTATATGCTTTTTTTTGATTTTCCAATCTGTCTTCATTCTCCTTTTTATTTTATTTTCATAGAAAATCCTTTTGCCCCATTATCCAGTGGCATCCTGGTCTATAGCAGAACCGGCATCCGCTTCTGACTGCGAAACGTTCTCTTCCGTCTGCTTATATTTCTGATCCATCGGCAGCGGTTCAGCAGGCATCACCAACGTTGCATCTAAAGGCTGCACAGTTTCTGTGCTTCCCTCCTGCGTCGGCTGTTCTTCCCGGTACACCGGCAGGCGAATGGTTACAGTGGTAGAAACGTTTTTGGTGCTTTCAATCATCAGTTCTCCGTTGTGCATCTGCACAATTTCATTGGCAACCGCCAGCCCAATTCCGGAACCACGCTGTGTCTGATTTGCCTTGTAAAATTTTTGTTTGACAAACGGCAGGTCTTCCATACTGATGCCACATCCGGTATCCGTAATTGCGATGGAAATAAACCGGCCTTCCACCGAGGCGCGAACTGTAACCGTTGCGCCGGAGTCACTGTATTTGAGCGCGTTGTCAATAATATTAATAAAAACCTGCCGCAGGCGGTTTTTATCTCCATACACAAAAGGCAGCATCTCCGGTTCGTCATACCGGATGGTTTTCCCCTCCCGGCGCGCCCGTTGTTCATAAATCAGCACCGCTTCTCCCAATTCAGCCAGAATATCAATTTTGGCCTTATTCATCGTAAACCGTCCGTTTTGCATTCTGGAAAAATCTAACAGTTCTTCCACCATGCCGGAGAGTCGTTCCGTCTCTGCGGCAATAACCCCCAACCCGGTGCGCGCCAGTTCTATATCCTGGGGGGAAGCAGATGCCATCAGCGTTTCGCTCCATCCTTTAATCGCTGTCAGAGGGGTACGCAGCTCATGTGAAACACTGGAAATAAAATCATTTTTAATCTGTTCTGTTTTTGCCAGTTCATCCGCCATAAAATTGATGGTCTCGCATAGTTCTCCCAATTCGTCGTTTGATTTTTTCTCAATCCGGACCCGCATGTCGCCGGAAGCAATTTTACGGGCGGCCGCTCCGATTTCCCGTACCGGTATTGCGATCGAACGCACAAAATATGTACCGGAAATGGTCATAAAAATAATGATAAATACGCAGAATGCCGTAAAACACAGCACCAAAACCAAAATCGCACGGTCTACCTTTTCGAGTGATACCACATACCGCATCGCAGAATATTCGCTATCCAATGTCGGAACCAATACAGAAACCGCCAAAACCTTTTCTCCGCCGAAAAGATTCCCAATATACCGTCCGGTCCCATCCACCGAGCGCAGCGCCGCCACATAATCCGGCATTTTTTCTTCAAAAGGCACAGCAAAACCGCTGGATGTCAGCACCACATTGCCCCGATGGTTAATCGCCATCAGTTCAATATTATCTTTAGCGCTGTAATTTTCGACCAGATTTTGAATCTCCGTATTCAGGTTTCTGGTGCTGTCGTCTGCATAACGCAAAAGCAGATCAGACACCGTACTGATACTGGACTGCATATATTGCTCGGCACTGCTGTAAAAATAATTCTTGATGGCGAAAGCGAATCCAAAATCCAGGCCAATCAGGATCAAAAGCGGTATGCCGATTCCATAAATCGCCCATCTCTGTGTTAAACTTTTCAGATGCAATTCGCTTCCCCCTTTCCCGGTCCGCCGCGCCGTGATCGTTTGCTGCAAAATGAGATCTTTAAGCGTTCCACTTATATCCGTATCCCCAGACCGTTAAGATATACTGTGGATTGGAAGGCTCATCTTCTATCTTCATTCTCAGCCTCCGGATATTGACATCGACAATTTTCACATCACCAAAATAATTTTCTCCCCAAATTGCATTGAGGATTTTCATCCGGTCCAACGCCACATTCGGATTGGTCATAAACAACTCCATCAACTGGTATTCGACCTGTGTCAGTTCGACCAATTCACGGTTTTTTGTCAGCACACGGCTTTTGGGGTTTAAAATAAAGGGGCCGGATTCCACCATTTTGATTTCCTGGGGTTTGGTTTCCACCATGCTGACCCGGCGATACAGCGCATCTACCCGTGCAAGCAGCTCCGAAGGACTGAACGGCTTCGGAACATAGTCATCCGCCCCCATCATTAAGCCCCCGACCTTATCCATTTCCTGTGTCTTCGCGCTCAGCATTATGATCCCCAAAGTACTGCTTTTGGCCCGCAGCGCTTTACAAACAGCAAAGCCATCCATCCCGGGCATCATGATATCCAGCAGGACAATATCAAAATCCCCGTGCTGTTCCTCAAAAACCCGCAGCGCTTCTTCCCCGCTGTCCACATCCACAACGGTATAACCCGCCCGTTCCAGATTGATGACCACAAAACCCCGTATATTTTCTTCGTCATCGCAAACTAGAATTCGTTTCATCTGTATCCCTCTCTTCACTTATTCATACCAACCAAAATTATCAATCACTTCCTGCACAGAAAGCGCGTAGTTTGGCACCTCATTCTCCGGCAGCTTATACATAAAACACAGCTGTCCCTGCGTGTACAAACGCGAATACCCTTCCTTAACCGCGGCGTCCGATTCTCCGACCTGGACAACACGCAGCCGAAGCAGCTCATAACTGTCGTTTTGCACAGAACCATTATACAGAAAAAAGACAACCTCTCCCCGATTAATTTCAGCCTTTGCAGAAACAACGCCCTTCCATCTTTCGGGAAATTTAAAGATAAAGCCATGCCGTGTATTCACATAGGATGTATACTTCTGTTCAAACGTCTGCCCATTATAGACCGACCAGTTGGTCAAATATAAAGCATCCGCCGATTCATACTCCTCATATCCTGGAAACCGTTCTACTGTCGGAATTTCCAGCACCCCGTCCCCGTCCACATCAGCCGACCGGGTAATCCGTTCTCTGGCCGTCTGTTCCAGCAGCTCGGGCGTCGTACCGATCGGATTCTGCAGAACGCCGTCTCTGAACATTAAAATCTGTGTGTTGTAGTATTTTCCGGTGTATCCATCCAGATACAATGCCGGGCTTTCATCTGGCAGCATACTTTTGCCGAACTGCACATACCCCGCCGTACCCGGTGCAACGTCCACGCTGCTGACAATCTGCATTTCTCCATCCTGATACTTCAGTAACTTGGCAGTGACCTTGCTGGCTTCTTCGGGAAAAATTACATCGCTCTGCTTGGGTGCATCACTGCTGATATAGAGCATTTCCTCTGTCCCATCCCCGTCTATGTCAAAGGTTTCCATCTCGTAATAAGGCGCTGCATACAGGCTGCTGATTCCATCTCCATCCACCCGATAGACGCAAAAATTCTTTTCATTCTGCATAATGGTACCATAGCCCAGAACAATAAAGGTCCCGCGACTTTCCTGATCCTGTACGATCATGACTTTATCCATGCGGGTACCATCTCCGGGCAGTTCCCATTTGACAACCCAATTTCCGTCTTCCTGATCCAGAATACTGACGCAGACAGAAGAAGAGGTATTGCTCGATTGCAGCTGATTGCTGTAAAAAACCAGCGCTTCGTCTGTCGGCTCCTCGTCAATATTACAAATGACAAAAGCAGACCGATAGTTGCCGCTGCTCGGATATAAAAGCTTAATATCAGTCCCGCTCTTCACCGAATTATTCAACGCTGTATAAATCTCTTCCTGTTCCTCGCTGAGTTTGGGCGGAACCAGCAGCTCATCCATACTGAGCTGCGTATAGGAACACCCGGTCAATACAAAACAAAGCAGCAAAAAATAAATAAACCCAGTCTTTCTTCTGCCGTACATCCAGCTGTTCCCTCCCTCCGCACAGAATCAATGATTGGACAATATTAATAATAAGTATAGCATACTTCTCCATAAAAAGAAACACCGTTTCAGCATTTTTATACAAAAATTATTCTGAACGGATCGCCCTGTCCGCAAAAACTCCGGCAAAATCGCGGGATAAACCGAAAGAATATTGTAAGGTTTTTATAATTAGGTTTGTAAGAATTTTATTTTATGCTATAATAAGCATAGAAATATCGTTTTTCTCCCTTTTTCATCCGCTGGACAGATCGAAAAACGGGAGGATCTGAAAGGATGAAAAACCATGCAGGATTTAACGGTACTGGTGGTAGATGATGATCGTGAGATTGTAGAATCCATCTCGATTTATTTAAAGAATGAAGGACTGAATATTCTTAAAGCCTATGACGGCCTGGAAGCCATGCAACTGTTGGCAGAGAATACGGTACATCTGATCCTGATGGATATTATGATGCCCAAACTTGACGGTATTCAGGCTACTTTTCATATCCGGGAACAGCGGAACATTCCAATTATTCTGGTCTCAGCCAAGTCAGAGGACACGGATAAAATTCTGGGGTTAAATATGGGGGCTGACGATTATATTACAAAGCCCTATAATCCGCTGGAACTGGTCGCGCGGGTTAAATCCCAGCTTCGCCGTTATATCAATTTAGGGAATGCAGGACAGGCAGAAGAAAATCCATCTGTTTTAAAAACGCGGGGGCTGGAACTGGACACAGAGAAGAAAACCTGTACGGTAGACGGTGAACCGGTCCGTCTGACGCCGATCGAATATAAAATTCTGGAACTGCTGATGCAGAATCAGAACAAAGTGTTTTCCACGGAAGAAATCTATGATAAGGTCTGGAATGAGCCATATTTTAACGCGGACAATATCGTAGCCGTCCATGTCCGGCGGATCCGGGAAAAAATAGAAATTAATCCAAAAGAGCCAAAATATTTAAAGGTGGTGTGGGGAATTGGATACAAAATTGAAAAAGAATAAATTTCCGCGCATTTTAGCGCCGTTATGGTTCATCTCAATTTTTGGCGTGATTTTTGTCTATGGCATTCTGGGCGGCGGAATTGGGAAAATGATCCAAAAAATCAGGAGGAAATAAGATGGCCGCATCCTTTTTTCGTTCGGACAGGGTTTCCAGAAAAAACTCCGGAAAGAAAAAATTTCTGGTGATTGGTGCTATTTTGTATCTGGTAACCAGTTATTTGTTCATCAATCTTCTGAATTATTACGGCCGCACCCAAATTTTTTCTTCGGTACTGAATCGAGATCAAGAGATGAATACCCAGACCAGCAGCGACTATTATACAGCGGTCAAAGACCTCTTTATCAGTCTGGAAAACAAGCTGCTCAGCGCCTATGAACAGCCGCTGCATATGCTGATGCCGTTCAGCATCTACAACCAGCACTACTATTATGATGGACAGGGCTCTGCTTATAACCCCTATGACGCGGATGCGATTGCATACTGGACTGAAAATCAGGAGCCGTTATATGTGAGTATTCCGGCAGATCAAATTTCTCATATTTTGGACTATTACACAACGGAAGAAGACAATATTGAGTATTTTGCCTATTCGCCGGCACAGCCTTCCGTCGCTCCGATTACCAATATTGACCTGGATACTCTAACTTTAAAAAGACCTGCTGTATCGGAAAATTCCGGGCTTTCTCCGTCGCTTGTCTTTGTCTCGGGAGAAACCGAATCCCCGATATCGGAGCAGAAAACAGAAATGGATCTGACCACAGACCCTTCCCTGCTTTTCAAACGGCTGCAACAAAAATTTATGCAAAATTCAGGTACAGAATATCGTACCATTCTGGTTTATGAAGGCAACGAATTCAGACGCTATGATTATAATAAGCAAACCGACAGCTGGATCTGGAGTGATGATCCAGGGACTGCCTATGTTCATGAGGGTTCGTATTATCCTCGCGGACGCGAAGCTTTGTCTTATGAAGGCATGTATTTTACCGATCCAAAATATTACGGTACAACCTCTATTATTCTGGCTGTAAAAATGGATCTGGCCCCTGGAAACCTATATAATCTGGAGCAGGAATATCTCAATGGACGGATTCCCAGCGGTCAGGAACTGGCTGCGTTTTTGTTTGCCGTGGGGATGCTCAGCATTCTGATTGTCGCTGTTGGGATGGTAGCCTATGGATTTTCTGCGCGTAGAGAACTGGATGCCGCCATTGCCTCGTTAGGCCGGCATGTTCTGGTGGAATGGAAAATTTTACTCAGCCTGCTGTTTCTTTATGGAATGGGAACCTGGATGCTCTACGACATGCTTGCCTTGTTATTTCTTCTGCCGGCCTTTCTCATTTTCTGTTATCTCTTATATCGGGATATCCGATTAAACGGAACAGGCGCTTTTTTCACCAATACTTTTTTCCACTGGTGCCGCGCACAGTATCAGCATTTTGAACGCAAGTATCCATTCCAAAAACGGATAAAACATCAGTTTTTCTTTACTTTGGTATGTGTGCCCTGTTTGCTGTTCATCTGGGTATGTGGTGCACTGTTTATTGACGATATCTTTATTTTGCTGTTCTGGTCCATTATATTTGGTTTTCTGATTTTCCAGACACTGCGTAATTTTTACCGAACCCTTGGCCGTTTTTGTAATGATATCGGCAAAGTCACCGAACATATCGAAGACGCAGAGAAAGGCCACCTGCAGGAACGAATCCTTTTTCCGGACACATCCTGCATGTATGAAGCTTCGATTCATATCAACAATCTGTTGAGCAGCCTCTCACAACAGGTAGAAGAGCGAATCAAAAGCGAGCGCATGAAAGTCGAACTGATTACCAATGTTTCGCATGATCTGAAAACCCCGCTGACCGCTATGATCAATTATGTAAACCTCTTGAAATGCGAGAAATTGACGCCCGATTACGCCAATGACTATGTTCTGATTCTGGAGCAGAAAATACAGCGTCTGAAATCCATGGTCGAAGATCTGTTTGATATTGCGAAAGCCAACAGCGGTAATATGGAGGTTTATCTGGAACGCCTCAACCTTTGTGAAATCTTAACGCAGTCTCTTGCAGAATCTGAAGATGAGATTTTAAAAGCCGCACTGGAATTTAAACTGAATTTTCCAAAGGAACGGGTATACGTGAAAGCGGACAGCCGAAAATTGTGGCGGGTCATCCAAAACTTAATCGGCAATGTGGTGAAATATTCCCTAAAAGGGACCAGGGTCTATGTCGATATTACCGAGGCGTCAGGTTATGCTTTTCTGACAATCAAAAATATTTCCAATTATGAAATGACCTTCAGCGCTGAAGAAATCACAGAACGGTTTAAACGTGGTGATAATGCCAGAAGCGGAGAAGGGTCCGGTCTGGGCCTTTCCATTGTAAAGAGTTTTACTGAAATTCAGAATGGTCGCTTTTCAGTACAGATTGACGGAGATTTGTTTAAAGCTGTACTGGAGCTGCCTCTGATGCCGCCGGAACCAGCGGAAGACAGGAATCCTGAGCCGCCGCTGCAGACTCTTCTTCCAGAGAACATATCATCGAACAGGGATCCGGAAAAAACGGTCTTTTCTGGAACGGCAGAAACCGCAAAAGGCTCTGCGGAAAACGAAAGTTCCTGATAACAGGAGCAGGAAGTCGCTTGGTGCACTCCCTGCTCCTGTTATTTTTATTCGGCCTGCGCTGCCTTGACAGCATTTTCTGCTTCTGCTCTGGCTTTTCCCTGCGCAATATCCCAGGCAACACATTCATCGTAACCGTAGGATTTGGCAGAATCAATCATCTGATTGACCAATTGTTCAAATTCCTCATCATTTTTGGCATACATCGCCTTCCAGGTGCCGTCTTTAATAGCAGTGGATACCTGTTTATATTTAATGTCCAGCGCCGCATCCCGCGGAGGCTTGACGAAATCCGTACCGATTGCGACTGCACGGTAATTGTGTTCATCCAGATATTCATCCGGCGTTAAAGCACCCGCCCATTCTCTCCAGGCTGCAGTTGCCGGATCCACCGGGCGTTCCAGTGTTGACTGCCAGAAATTATGATTATACCGTTCCCCTGTTTCCGGATTCAGCGCGTCAATGGAGAAGGTCGTATTATTGATCTGATTCATGCCGTCCGCCCACTTTCCTCCGCCATATTCCTGGGGGACTGTGGCCTGCTTGTCCTGTTGGGTTTGCCAGCCGAAATCTGTCAGATAGGCCTTGCCATCCTCCCGATAATCCCAGGTCAGTCCCTGCGGTCCAAAGTTAGAGGTCATCACGCCCTCCGGCGTACATAGCCAGTTTAGAAATTCCATGATACGTTCCGGATATTCTGCATGAGCGCCAATTGCCCATACACGGTTATTTCCAAAAACATTCAGACCGTAGGCCAAATTTTTCTGATCCTGTGCGGCAACAGTCAGCATGGCCTTACCTTCTTCCAGCCTTGTTGGCGTATTATAGTTTGCCGGTCCCTGCCAGGAAAAAATGCTGTAATGCACCCGTCCGTCTGCATATTTCTGGGTAACGTCATCTACTGTCTGGGTTGCAGACTCCGGGTCCAGAATTCCCATCTGATAAGCCTGATTGAAAAAGCGCAGCGCCCGCATATACATGCCGTCCGGATCCAGTACCGGTTCGCAGACCTGGTTTTCTGTATCATAGAGTGTCAGGCCCCATTCATCATATCCATAAAAGGCGCCCATGGCTTTAACCGCCATGACTGTATCCCCATCCCAATCGCTAAACAGAGAAAAAGCATAAGCCGGCAGACCGGAATCCCCGGTAGGCTGTGCATCGACCATTTGTTTTAAAACCGGGAGAAAATCTTCCAGGGTCGGAATCTCCGGCGCGCCGATTTGCTGATACAGATCAAATCGAATGTCCGGATGATAAATATAGGCTTCTGCCTGCTCGGCTGAGGAAGCGACATTGTGTCCAAATCCATACAGAGCTTCTCCTTCGCCAAAGGCACGGCTGTTTTTCTCGAGTGCCGCTGCCATGGTTCGTTCAATATCCGGTCCATACCGGCCGATCAGATCATCTTCATACCAGTCCAGTAGCATACCCGCCTCAATGGCTGCGGTGTACTCATCCCCGTCATTGCCGAAGACTATCAGATCGCCCAGATCTCCGGATTCCATGCGGGTGGCAAAAACACCCTCACCGGATGGAACAATATTAAGAACAATATTGAATTTATCTTTAATGACTTTGGCAAACCAGCCGATTTGTTCTCCCGCATAGTTGGCCAATTGAGAATATACGTCAATCCGATAGGTTTCCGCATGTGAAATCCCCGCTTCGCTGTTGGAGTTTTCCGAGGAACCGCCGGAGGACTCTTCGTTTCCCGGCTTACAGGATGAAAAAGCCGTCATAGAAAGAACGGCTGCCAGCAAAGCCGCTGTCCATCGTCTAAAATACATTTTTATACCTCCCCTTTACCCTTTAACCGCGCCAATCATAATACCCTTGACAAAAAAGCGCTGCAAAAACGGGTAAACAAATAAAATTGGAAACACGACGACCATGGATATTGTCATTTTAACCGCTCGTGGCGAAAGCGACTGCGTCAGATCCAGCCCGGAAAGATTTCCGCCCGACTGCATAGCCGACTGCAGGTTATTGGTCTGGTTTAAATAACGGTATAATACATACTGCAACGTAAAATTCTTTTCATCCGTCATCAGCATCAATGTATCCGTGAAGGCGTTCCAGTGACCGATCGCACAGAATATAGCAATCGTCGCCAGGATCGGTGTACACAAAGGCCATATAATCCGGGTGAAAATCGTAAAATACCCCGCTCCGTCTAAACTGGCCGATTCTTCCAGCGCAGAAGGAATGGATTCAATATAGGTCTTGACCAGGATGATATTGTACGGCGCTACAATACCCGGAATAATATAGGCCCAGAAATTATTGTTTAGTCCCAGCATCACCATATTCATGTACCAGGGAATGAGCCCTGCGTTAAAATACATCGTGATGACAATTGCGCGGTACCAGAATTTTCGGCCCCACATCTCCCGTTTTGTGACCAGATAACCAACCAGCGCTGAAGCAGTGACCGTAAAAGCCGTTCCAATGACTGTTCGTCCAATAGAGACCAAAGCCGCTCTGCCCAGTCCCCTGGTCTGTAGGACGCTGATATAATTCTCCAAATGCAGTCCTTTTGGAATCAGAATAATGGAACCGGTTTTGACCAGTTCATTGTCGCTGATGGTATTGATAAACAAATAATAAAAAGGCAGCACACAAATGAAAGTAAATAAGGTAAATAACGTGTAATTCACAATATGAAAAACAATATCGCCCTTACTCTGCCTGATTCGATGTCTGTTGAAGGTGTTGTGTTCCAGTGTCTTTGCAGACCTTCCCATAGACATTCCCCCCTATACAATACTTTCTCCGCGAAAGAGCTTGGAAAGCCCGTTTGCAACAAAAAGAAGAATGACACTGATGATCGATTTCATCATACTAATCACCGTTGCAAGCGGGATACTGTTTGTACTGCCCAGACCCAGTGTATAAACATACAGATCCAGCACTTCGATCGTATCTTTATTCATCGCATTGCGGAAGACAAGATACTGATCCATTCCATTGCTTAATATGCTTGCAATGGACAAAAGCAGAAGAACGAAGTACGTGGGCAGCAGCCCCGGCACAGTAATATGCCAGATTTTTCGAAACCGTCCCGCACCATCAACCGTGGCCGCCTCATAGAGCTGCTGGTCAATCCCGGCGATTGCTGCCAGATACATGATCGCGCCCCATCCGAGTCCTTTCCATAGTCCCCAGGCCAGCATTTTCAGCCATATATGCTCGGAAGAAAGCAAAAAGTTAATACCATGATCAATAAGGCCCAGATTCAGCAGAATCCGGTTCACCAACCCTCCATCCACTGAAAAAATGGCAAATGCAAAAGAATATACCAGCACCCAGCTGATAAAATTGGGAATCGTGGTCAGTGTCTGGACGATACGGCGGTAACGAGGAGAAGGAATTTCCGACAAAAAGATAGCAAAAGCCATGGAACACCAGGAAGTTGCAATGCCCAGCCCGCTCATCGCTAATGTATTCCGAAGCACACGGAACAGGTCCGCACGTGTAGCCGGATTTTCAAATAACGTTTGAAACCAGTAAAAGCCGACAAAATTTTCTGATTTTAAGGGAATACCCGGTTTGTAGTTGTAAAAGGCATATCTCCAGCCCCAAAGCGGAAGATAGGAAAAAATAAAGGTCAAAATCAGAAACGGCAACAACAGTAAAAACAGCCGGTATTTTGGCTGCATGGAAAATTTTTGATCGGGCGTCGGACGGGGCAGCGAAAAATATTCAATCGCTGCAAAAACCACGATGATCCCAGCAAGAAGAAGCAACAGGTATCCACCTAAAGGCACAGTTCCCTCCAGCGCTTCTCCCATTTGTCCGGCCAGAGGAAATAGCCCCAGCAACCCAAGCACTACGACCGTACCGGAAACGGCAGATATCATGGCTCCCATTCTCTTCATACGCAATTCGCCGAGAGAAAAACATGCGCCGGCTGCCAGCCCGGAAAATCCCAAAAAAATGACTACGGAAACTGCATATAGCCAATTCACCGTTCCTGCCAATTCCGGTGTTTTGCGGATATATTTTGCAAACCCGCCGGACAGATCAGAATAAGAAATAGCTGTACTGAAAAAAGATGCATGATCATTGACAGGTTTTGCTATACGCGCAGGATTCAACGCAGGTATAAAAGCGCTGGCTAGCAAAAGAATAATAAAAATCCGAAGCAGCATCATTCCAATGTTTTGTGTCCCTTTTTTAGTTGCAACATGCATTTCGGATCGCACCCCCATTTTTTCGCAGGAATCCTGCGGTATTCAACAAAATAACTGCTTGTTTATTATCTGCCCCAAAAGTAAAATATACAAAATAAAAATTCCCAGCATGCTGTGTTGACCTGGTCAAAATAAAGAGAAAATCCGAAGGAAGTGCTTTGCAAAACGACTTTTTTCGTGTATAATAATCAAAGTTAGATATCATTATTTTTGAGAGGGAAGGAATTTAAATGGCAGAAAAATCTGGAAATAAAACAGAACCAACTTCCCAAAATACAGAGCAGGCCAAGAAAAGCCGTCCGAAACCGGGCGGCGTGCATCACGCACATCGTCAACGGGTGAAACAACGGTTTCATGAGCAAGGACTGGATGCATTTCCTGCACATAATAAAATGGAAATGTTGCTCTTTTTTGGCATTCCACAGGGAGATACCAATGAAATCGCACACCGCCTGCTCCAGGAATTCGGCAGCATTTCAGGCGTATTGGATGCGCCATATGAAGAACTGCTGAAGATCAAGGGAATCGGGGAAAATGCAGCCACTTTATTAAAACTGATCCCTGCCATCAGCCGCGCATACATGGTGGATCTCGCACACAGGAATCAGGTTCTAGATACCAGCGCCAAAGTGATTACTTATATCTCTCCTCTGTTTATCGGAGAACAGGACGAACAGTGCTATCTGATCTGTTTGAACAGTGGGATGCAGGTTCTTCGCTGCGAAAAGATTGCTTCCGGATCGTTTCATCAGGTGTCGGCTGACCTGCTGCGCATTATCTCCATCATTACAAAATGCAGAGCTACACATTGTATTCTTACCCACAACCATCCTTCCGCACTGGCGCTACCTTCTTCTTCCGATCTCAGCGCCACAGCGGCATTACAAAAGGGCTTGGCGACTGTCGGCGTCACCTTGGTTGATCATGTGATCGCTGACCGGACCGGAGACTGCTGTTCATTGCGGGAGATCGGCGCTTTACAGCAGCCGCACGGATTTTAATACAAAGAGGAATCAGCATGGATCATTTTGAACTTGTTTCTAACTATCAGCCAACCGGCGATCAGCCGCAGGCGATTGATAAACTGGTCAACGGTATCAACAGCGGGATGAAAGAACAAATCCTGTTGGGCGTGACCGGTTCCGGCAAAACTTTTACGATGGCCAATGTGATTGCACGGACCAACCGGCCGACCCTGGTTTTGGCCCACAACAAGACATTGGCAGCTCAGCTTTGCAGCGAATTTAAGGAATTTTTTCCGCATAATGCTGTGGAATATTTTGTGAGTTATTATGACTATTATCAGCCGGAGGCCTATATCCCCCATACGGATACCTATATTGAAAAAGACAGTGCGATCAATGAAGAAATTGATAAACTGCGGCATTCTGCTACAACAGCGCTTTCCGAACGTCGGGACGTCATTATTGTCGCAAGTGTCTCCTGTATTTATAGCCTCGGCAGCCCGATTGATTATCGGAACATGGTGATTTCCCTGCGTCCCGGTATGGAAAAAAGCCGGGATGATCTGATTCGTAAACTGGTCGAGATCCAATATACGCGAAACGACGTGAACTTTGTCCGGAACAAGTTCCGAGTACGGGGCGATGTTGTGGAAATTTTTCCGGCCAACTCTAACGACACAGCCATCAGGGTCGAATTTTTTGGCGACGAAATTGACCGCATCACAGAGATCAACGCATTGACCGGGGAAGTAAAGAGTACCCTTTCTCATGCAGCGATCTACCCGTCTTCCCATTATACGGTTCCTGCGGATAAGCTGCGGCAGGCGGTCCGTGAGCTGGAAGATGAGATGAATGAGCGCATTAAATATTTTACTGAGCATGATATGCTTTTGGAAGCGCAGCGTATTAAGCAGCGTACGATGTATGACCTGGAGATGTTAGAGGAAATCGGATTTTGTAAGGGCATTGAAAACTATTCCCGTGTTCTTGCCGGACGCCCGGCCGGCAGTACGCCCTATACCCTCTTTGATCATTTTCCGGATGATTTTCTTTTATTTGTCGATGAATCCCACGTCAGCGTGCCACAGGTACGCGGTATGTTTTTCGGCGATCACGGCCGTAAAAAAACTCTGGTGGATTACGGATTCCGTTTGCCCTCCGCGTATGATAATCGTCCTTTGAATTTTGATGAATTTTACAGTAAATTAAATCAGACAATCTATGTCAGCGCCACACCTGGGCCGTTTGAAAAAGAACACAGCCAGCAAATCGTCGAACAGGTCATCCGGCCGACCGGTCTGGTGGATCCGGAAGTCATTGTCAAACCGGTAGCCGGCCAGATTGAGGATCTCCTGCTGGAAATCAATCAGCGTGTTGAACGCAAGGAGCGGGTTCTGGTTACGACACTGACAAAAAAAATGGCGGAAGATCTGACGGCTTTCCTGGACAAAGCCGGCGTACGCGTGCGTTATATGCACCATGATATTGATACCATTGAGCGGATGGAAATCATCCGGGATCTCCGGTTAGGGGAATTTGACGTGCTGGTAGGGATTAACCTGCTGCGGGAGGGGTTGGATATTCCAGAAGTTTCCCTGGTCTGTATCCTGGATGCAGATAAGGAAGGTTTTCTGCGTTCTGAAACCTCTCTCATTCAGACCATCGGCCGTGCAGCGCGCAATGCCGGCGGACAGGTCATCATGTATGCAGATAGTGTGACAGGTTCTATGGAACGGGCGCTGATCGAAACAGAGCGCCGCCGCAAAATACAGATAGCCTATAATGAAGCGCATGGCATCGTCCCGCAAACGATCAAAAAAGATGTCCGGGAAATCCTGGAAATTTCCAGCAAAGAAACGGCTGATAAACCAAAAAGCAGTAAACGAATGAGCCGTAAGGAAAAAGATGCGCTGATTGAAAAACTCACCGCAGAAATGAAGAACGCTGCCAAGCTGCTGGAATTTGAGCATGCCGCTTACCTGCGCGACAGAATACAGATGCTTAAGAATGAAAAATAAAGAGAACGATAAGGGGAACAGAACATGGCAAAGGACAAAATCGTGATTAAAGGTGCACGGGAGCATAACCTCAAAAACGTGGATTTAACGATTCCACGCGATCAATTGGTTGTGTTTACCGGACTTTCAGGTTCCGGTAAATCCTCGCTGGCATTTGACACAATCTATGCAGACGGACAGAGACGGTATGTAGAGAGTCTTTCTTCATACGCCCGCCAATTTTTAGGGCAGATGGAAAAGCCGGATGTAGATTCTATTGAAGGCCTTTCCCCTGCTATTTCCATTGATCAGAAAACCACTTCCAAAAACCCGCGTTCTACCGTGGGAACCGTGACGGAAATCTATGACTACCTGCGACTGCTGTACGCGCGGATCGGCATCCCGCACTGCCCTGTCTGCGGACGCGAAATTAAGCAGCAAACGATCGACCAGATTGTCGACCAGATAATGGCCTTGCCGGAAAAAACGAGGATTCAGATCATGGCTCCAGTTGTGCGTGGCCGTAAGGGTGAACACATCAAGGAGTTTGAAGCCGCTCGAAAAAGCGGATTTGTGCGTGTCCGTGCGGATGGAATCCTGTATGATCTGTCGGAAGAAATTAAACTGGAAAAAAATAAAAAACACAATATTGAAATCATAGTAGACCGTATTTCTATCCATGCCGATATCCTATCCCGTTTAACCGACAGCATTGAAGTTGCCTGTGGGCTGACCGGAGGGCTTGCATTAATTGACGTCGTCGACGGGGAAGAAATTCTTTTTTCTCAGAATTATGCCTGTCCGGAGCATGGTGTCAGTATTGAGGAAATGGCGCCCCGGATGTTTTCGTTTAACAATCCCTATGGTGCCTGTGAAAAATGTACGGGACTCGGCACTTTTATGGAAATTGATCCCCGGCTGATCATTCCGAATCCGGATCTGTCGATCCGTCAGGGCGCCATCAAAGCGCCAGGATGGAATTTTGGAGATAAAGGCACTATTGCCAACATGTATTTTGAAGGACTGGCTGCCCATTATCATTTTTCGCTGGATACGCCGGTCAAAGACCTCCCCCAGGAAGCTATGCGGGTCATTCTCTACGGTACGGACGGAGAAAAAATCAAACTCACTCGTACCAGTGGTTACGGGACCGGCACTTACATGACCCCGTTTGAAGGAATTATCAGCAATCTGGACCGGCGGTATAAAGAATCTTCCAGCGAATACGCCAAAGAAGAAATTACCCAGTATATGACCGACGTGCAGTGTCCGAAGTGTCATGGAGAGCGGTTAAAGCCGGAGGCTCTGGCAGTGACTATCGGCGGAATCAATATCAGTACATTTACCCATATGAGCGTTTCGGCCGCATTGGAATTTATCGCTGCTCTGTCTCTCTCCGAGCGGGAACGGATGATCGGCGAACGGATCCTGAAAGAAATTACTGCCCGGCTGGAATTTTTACAGAGTGTCGGTTTGGAGTACCTGACCTTATCCCGCTCGGCCGCAACACTCTCCGGCGGGGAAAGCCAGCGAATCCGATTGGCGACACAGATCGGCTCTTCCCTGGTAGGGGTTGTCTATATTTTGGATGAACCCAGTATTGGACTGCATCAGCGGGACAATGACAAGCTGATCGGAACGCTGAAACGCCTGCGGGATATGGGAAACACACTGATTGTAGTCGAGCATGACGAAGATACGATGCGGGCGGCAGACTATATTGTAGATGTCGGGCCTGGCGCAGGCATCCACGGTGGAGAAATTGTCTGTGCCGGCAGTCTTCAGGATATCATGAACTGTCAGAATTCAATTACCGGCCAGTATCTGTCCGGAGCTAAAAAAATTGAAGTACCAGCCGTCCGCCGAACGGGGAACGGTTCCTTTCTGTCTGTCCGGGGCGCTGCGGAAAATAATCTGAAAAACATTTCTGTAGATATCCCTCTGGGAACTTTCACCTGCGTCACTGGCGTTTCCGGTTCTGGAAAATCTTCTCTGGTCAATGAAATTATCTTTAAGCATCTCTCTGCAAAACTGAATCATGCCAGAGTGCGTCCCGGCGCTTTTTCGGAAATGCTGGGACTGGAATATCTCGATAAAGTGATTGATATCGATCAGTCCCCTATCGGTCGTACGCCCCGTTCCAATCCTGCGACTTATACCGGGGTATTTAACGATATCCGTGAGCTGTATGCACAGACACAGGACGCCAAAATGCGTGGATATTCTTCGGGACGGTTCAGCTTCAACGTCAAGGGCGGCCGCTGTGAAGCCTGTCAGGGAGACGGAATTATCAAAATTGAAATGCATTTTTTGCCGGATATTTTTGTTCCGTGTGAAGTCTGTAAAGGCAAACGCTATAACCGCGAAACTCTGGAAGTGAAATATCATGGAAAAAGCATTCATGATGTGCTGGAAATGACCATTGAAGAAGCAATGTATTTCTTCGAACCCATTCCGAAAATCCATCGCAAATTCCAGACCATGTGTGAAGTTGGGTTGGGCTATATTCAGGTTGGCCAGCCGGCCACAACCCTCTCGGGAGGCGAAGCGCAGCGTGTTAAACTGGCGGCGGAGCTGTCCCGGCGGTCTACCGGCCGTACCATCTATATTCTGGATGAGCCGACGACCGGTTTGCATACTGCAGATGTGCAAAACCTGATCACTGTTTTGCAGCAGTTGGTCAATGCAGGAAATACCGTTTTGGTAATCGAACACAACCTGGATGTGGTAAAAACAGCGGATTACCTGATTGATCTTGGACCGGAAGGCGGCAATCGGGGCGGTACGGTCCTGGCCTGCGGAACGCCCGAAGAAATTGCGCGGCATCCTCAATCCTATACCGGTCAGTATCTGGCCCGCATGTTAAAATAAAAAATTGTATTGATTTTTTGGGCACCAAAAATCTTTAAGCTGTGAAAAGCCTTGAAATACTGACTTTTTTGCAGATAAAGACACTCAAAACAATAAGGACTTTTGACTCTTTAGTGCCAAAATGGTGCCCGAATTTTCTATGGCCATATAAAACGATACGGCCAAATATAAGGAAATATCATTCTATTCTAGGGTGGAAAGCACTCGTTGCTTTCCTGCTCTTGTCTTCCACATAAACAGGGACAGACCCGCTAAAAGGTAACGAGCAAAGCCCGTTCATCCTGACCGTTGACCAGGATGTTGGCTCTGCTGTTTTGTAAATAGAAAAAAGAGGAAAAATGATCGAAAAACGCATCTTTGCGTGATTTAATTCAAACTGTAAAGACATTGGTCAATCGGAGGTTAGTGGAGAATTATGGGAACGGGAATCCTTATATGCGGCTTAAATGGCACTGGCAAGAGTACATTGGGAAAAGCTCTTGCCGAGGCATTGCAGTTTCACTTCATAGATAATGAAGATCTATATTTTCCCAAGACCGACCCTGATTATATCTATGCCTCCCCACGTACTCATGAAGAAGCTGAACAGCTCCTTTTTAGCGAGATCAAAGCACATGAAAATTTTGTTTTTGCCTCTGTGAAAGGAGATTATGGAGAAGCTATTTATCCCTTTTTTCAGTATGCTGTATTGATGGATGCTCCAAAGGATATTCGGATACAACGAGTTAAAAATCGTTCTTTTCAGAAATTCGGTAACAGAATGTTATTAGGCGGAGATTTACATGAGCAAGAAGAACGCTTTTTTGATTTTGTTAAATCCAAAGCAGAGAATACTGTGGAAAAATGGATTCAATGCTTAAACTGCCCGATCATAAGAATTGACGGAACAAAGCCTATCGAAGAAAACATAAATTTGATCATAGAGCAGATATCATTCCCAGTTTTCTAAATAGTTCAGTATATCCCAATATGTAAAAATCTCTCTTATTGGCGCAGACAAAAAAGCGATTTTTCCGGTAAGGGCCCCCTTTCCTATGCCTGCCACGGAACTTTTGTCATTCATTCCCGCTCTTTGAGTGTGTAGCATATTTCGTTTGCGGCGCTTAAATAGTGTACAACTTTACAAAATCCTCTTATATGAAGATACAGCAAGATAATGGTGACAGGCGGAACGATTGATTGTAAGCCATTTTTGCAAGCTGTATCAACACTTGCGAGAGCATATAAAGACTCCTACAATGAGGAATTATGTCTTTTCGTTTGCAACCTGTCAACAAGTACACGATTTCTTATACATTCCGCCATATGATTTTCCTGGTTCAGATTGACCTTATCATGGAAATCATGTACAATAATAAAAAGGACGGCGGAACGTATAAATAACATGGAATCTATCACTGGTTCATGCTATAATTTGAATATTGAACTTTCTATAATCACCAATAAAAATGTTTTCCGATAAAGCTGAATCAAGGGTATCAAGAGAGGAGAATGCATGTGACGGCTCCCTATATTTATTTATATGGCATGATCATCGCATCTACAAGTTTCCTGCTGCAGGACGGATTTTTACAACCGGATGCATATTCTGAGATCAGAGAAAAATACCGTCTGCCGGGAGGAGAAACGGGAACATGCGCGACTGTTCTGGCGTCTCTGGGCACAAATGTCAAACTGGATGGCAACCATATTGGAGTTCAGGTCGCACCGGTCATTCGGAATTTTTATCGGAATAAACCGGTTCAACTGGATTCTCTCTATTTTGATGAACATTATGAGGGATTGGAGGATTATGTCATCATCGCGGACGACGTCCGTTCCCCTATGGGTACCTTCGCCCATTATTTTGCAAATTATTTTACTACCGGCGAAAAACGCTGGAACACCCCAAAAGAAGCGGATATTGCCGGCTGTATGGTCGCAGCGATTGATCCTTTTTTTCAGGATGAATCCACCCTGGCAGCGGAATACTGCGTCAAACATGGAAAACCTTATGTGACCATCGACTGCCGGTATGAAAGCTATATCCATCAGCATGCTGCTGTTTCCATTATTTCGGGCGAAGGCATACAAAATAATTATCCGCACCAGACCCCTGCGGAACTTTTTCCGTTGTTTCAGGAAAACAGTGACGGATTAACCATTATTACCAATGGCGGTAAAAATCTTTTCTACGGCAGAAAAGGAGAAAAGATGAGATCATTCCGTCCGTACCCGGTCAATGTTGTCAGCACATTAGGCGCTGGTGATTCTTTTAAAGCAGGATGCGTCTATGCGGTATCCAAGGGTATGAACGACGATGATCTGATTCAGTTTGCAAGCGCCTGTTCGGCTGTTGCCATCTCCCGGTTTCCTCTGCCGCTGTACCCGCCGACGCTGGAGGAAATCACCCAATGCATCCAGGGTACCAGAAAATAAAAATCCGATTCTTTTAACCAGGAGCCTCTGAACCCACAAATGGCTCCTGGTTTTTTCTCTATGAAGGATAACCCAGGCAGGCACCGACACCTCCCCGCGAGCATACACTATCTTAATGCCCCCCACAATCAAATGCAACGTCACACAAAGAACCAGCGTCCTGCCTTCTGCAATTTACATATTTAATTTATGCATAAATATGTATCAAACAGATCATGCAGCGTATCCATAGAATCTCCATCGTTGTTTTGGGCAGGCTCAGGCAAAATCCTCCTCTGTAAGTTTATTGGCTAATTTTTTTATGTTTTCTTGAAGGTGGATTTTGTTTATTCGCTATGACTTCATATATATTCGATATCGCTTCATAGACTAATTCAACAAAAATTTACATCTTCTTTTTTATATTTTTGTCAACATCTATTTGCAAGATTTCAATTTATGTCTTGCAAAACAAAATAAAATAGTGTACAATTAATAAACGCAGGCATACGCATGGCTGTATCAGAACTGTAGCCCGAAAAAGGTACAATATAGGAAAGGACGGAATTTTGTATGAGTGCAACAAAAGCATACAAAAATATGTCAACTGCTGAATTGGAAGCTCTTTATACCCAGCTTCAGGAGGAATTCAGCACATTTAAAAGTAAAAATCTCCATCTGGACATGTCCCGCGGAAAACCAGAAAAAGGACAACTCCGTCTCTCCGCTGATATGCTGACCTGTGTGACCGATGCCATGCTGGATTCTGCAGAACCGGATGTCAGAAACTATGGCCTGCCGAATGGAATTCCGGAAATGCGTCAGTTATTTGCCGATATGCTGCATGTACCGGTTGAGGAAGTTCTGGCTGGAGGAAACTCCAGTTTAAATATGATGTATGACACCATCGCACGCGCGATGCAGTTTGGGGTGTTGGGGAGCAAAACACCCTGGTCCAAGCTGGACAAAGTTAAATTTCTCTGCCCGGCACCGGGATATGACCGTCATTTTGCGATCTGTGAACTCTTTGGAATTGAAATGATCCCTGTTCCGATGACAGCCGAGGGACCGGAAATGGATCTTGTTGAAACGCTGGTTTCTACCGATGCTGCCATCAAAGGAATCTGGTGTGTACCAAAATATTCTAACCCTACCGGTATCACCTACTCAGATGCAGTTGTACGCCGTCTGGCAAATCTGAAGCCGGCAGCAACTGATTTTCGTATTTTCTGGGATAACGCATATTGTGTTCATCATTTATATGGTGAATATCAGCCGGATACCTTGCTAAATATTATGGATGAATCCAAAAAAGCCGGGAATCCGGATATGGTCTTTATGTTTGCTTCTACTTCCAAGATCACCTATCCAGGTGCTGGCGTGGCGGCCATGGTTGCCAGTATAGATAACCTGAAATTTATCCAGAAACAGCTGACGATTCAGACGATTGGACCCGACAAAATAAATCAGTTCCGCCATGTTGCCTTTTTGAAAGATATGGATGGAGTAACCCGGTTAATGCAGCAGCATGCAGATATTATCCGTCCGAAATTCGCTGTTGTGCTGGAAAAACTGGAAGCAATTTTAGGCAATTGTGAAATCGCTTCATGGACGAAACCCAACGGAGGATACTTTATTTCTGTTGACGTCATGGAAGGCTGTGCAAAACGTGTTGGCGCACTCTGCAAAGAAGCTGGCGTTGTATTAACACCTCCAGGTGTCACTTTCCCCTACGGAAAAGATCCGAAAGATGAAAATATCCGGATTGCACCGACCTATCCGCCCATGGAAGAATTAATTGTTGCCATGGATCTCTTCTGTCTTTGCGTACGGTTGGCTGCGATAGAAAAGTTGCTGAATAAGTAGTGAACAACAAGAAGGGGTATTTTCATCGGCTTTTGCCCTACCCGTTTGATCATGTTACTTGACCCTTCCATTCAATGCCTTGCAGGCATTGAATGGAAGGGTCAAAATGTATATCGGTTTTTATATTTCGCCCTAATTTCCAATGATTAGATAAATTTTCTTTGATAAAATTTATGAAATAATTTGAAAAAATTGATTGACATTAATTATATCCTATGATATAATATTAAACGTTCGGTAGACGAACGTTTTTATTGGGGTGTCGCCAAGGGGTAAGGCATCAGACTCTGACTCTGACATTCGTGGGTTCAAATCCTACCACCCCAGCCATACCTGCGGTGTATGAGAATGGTTCACCGCAGGTTTTTTTGTTTAGTTGAGATGCTTCCGTTTTGGCGGCATCTTTTTTATACCCTCTTGGATCCCTTAAGGGGGTACAATAACCGGAAATACAGGGAATCAAAGCCGAAACAGGGGTTGGCCATGGTCCATCAAACCATGGCCAACCCCTGTTTTTTAATGATAGACGTTTGATAAAACGGTTACCCCATGTACTTGCTGAAAAACGCCGCTATTTTATCAAAGGGGATCACGTCCACTTGATCATAAAGGTCAGTATGGACGGCGCCGGGAATCAGCATCAATTCTTTATTATCCCCTGTCAGTTTTTCAAAAGCATCCCTGCTAAAATAACAGGAATGTGCCTTTTCTCCGTGGATCAGCAATACGGCGCTGCGGATCTCTTGGCTGTATTCTAAGATGGGCATATTCAGGAAGGACAGCGAAGAAGTGATGTTCCAGCCATCATTGGAATTCAACGATCTGGGATGATAGCCCCTGCTTGTCTTGTAGTAATCGTAATAATCCTTTACAAAGAAAGGCGCATCTTCCGGCAGAGGATCTGCAACACCGCCTGCTCTGGCATATGTTCCGCTTTTATAGTCGGCAATTCTCTGCGCGTTCAGAGCTTTGCGTTTTTCATGCCGGGCATCTTCACTGTCTTCGGAATCGAAATATCCCTTTGCATTGACACGAGTCATGTCATACATGGTAGACGCGACCGTTGCCTTGATTCTGGTATCAATTGCCGCCGCGTTTAGGGCCATTCCGCCCCAGCCGCAAATACCGATAATCCCGATTCTGTCCGGGTCAACACGATCCTGCACAGACAGAAAATCCACCGCAGCCTGGAAATCTTCCGTGTTGATGTCTGGGGACGCTACATATCTGGGTATTCCGCCGCTTTCCCCTGTAAAGGAAGGGTCAAAAGCAATTGTCAGGAATCCCCTGTCCGCCATCGCCTGTGCATACAGGCCGGAGGACTGCTCCTTGACTGCACCGAAGGGCCCGCTTACTGCAATGGCCGGTAAACGTCCACCTACATTTTTGGGTACATACAAATCAGCCGCCAGCGTGATCCCATAGCGGTTATGAAATGTAATTTTGCTATGATCAACTTTCTCGCTTTTGGGAAAGGTCTTGTCCCATTCTTCCACTAAAACCAATTTTTCCTTCATATTACGAATCCTCCTTTATTTGATCGCCGCACCCATGTTATAAGCTTTTTTTAGAGAGGGATGTCCCTCTATTTCACCTGCAGCATTAACTCCCCCAGCAAATATAGTTCCACATAGCAGCGCCTTTTCAAAGCAATCGATCCAGCCCTTCAGGCCACTCACCGCCTTTTCAGGTACAGATTCCTCATCCTCTGCCGCCGCTGTCAGCATATAGATCTCCCGAAAAGAATAATCCGATGAAAACAGTGGGTTTGCCCGGTCAAGCAGGGTTTTCATCTGTCCACTCATTTCATAGTAATAAATGGGTGTGGCAAAAACGATCACATCTGCACCACACATTTTCTCGATTATGATTGCTGCGTCATCCTGGATCACACATTTCTGTGTTTTCTGACAGGTCAGGCAGCCGTTGCAAAACCCAAGAGTCTTTCCTTTCAGTGTAACTTTTTCCACATGATTTCCGGCAGACCGTGCACCCGCCAGAAAAGAATCTGCCAGTGCTTCAGAGTTACTCTGGCTTCTCAAACTTGTACTGATTACAAGAACATTTTTTGACATTTTAAACCTCCCAAAACCTGATTTGACAACTTGGTCTTTCCCCACTATAATAATCATAAACCCTAAAGTTGACTTTAGGTCAATATCTAATTTCAAAATTTTTTGTAACATTGGAGGATTCAGCATGTATACTATCGGCCAAGTGTCCAAGCTATTCGGATTGCCTGTTTCTACTTTACGGTATTATGATAAAGAAGGGCTATTTCCCGGTATACATCGAAGTTCCGGGATCCGCCAATTTGATGACAAAGAGATCGAAGCCATTCGAGTCATTGAGTGCCTGAAAAAATCTGGCCTGGAGATCAAGGATATCAAGCAATTCATGGAGTGGTGTGTGCAGGGCAGCAAAACTTATCCCCAACGCCGCGAATTATTTCTCAAACAAAAGGCAGCAGTGGAAGCGGAAATCGAGCAAATGAATCGGATACTGGATATGCTCAAGTTCAAGTGCTGGTATTACGGAGAAGCCATCCGGGATGGAAACGAGGAACGGCTGAGCGCCATGAAACCGGAAGATATGCCGGAAGAGATTAGGCAGGCGTATGAAAATGCGCATCAGTAAGATATACCGGAAGCCGGTTGAGCAGTTGTCCGGGCTGTTCTGATAAGGTATTTTTAACCGTTTCGTACCTGTCCCATTCGGTCTTTTTTGTATCTTGACAGAGGCCTTTATTTAGTCAGGCAATGCAACTCCTGGTTGCATGATAGTCGCCTAAACAGTTATTTGTCCATTACAAAAAACATGATATGATATAGTTATAGCTACGAGAAACCTGAACGATACTCCAAAATCCAGAAAGGAAGTAGCAATATGACGATAGGCGAGAAAATCAAACATCTGCGTAAGAAACAAGATATTACACAGGAAAAACTGGCCGACTATCTAAATATCACATATCAGTCGGTCTCGAAGTGGGAAAACAACACCGCTATGCCGGATATATCGATGATCGTGCCTCTGGCAAATTTCTTTGGAGTCACAACCGATGAATTGTTTGACCTTGACCGTTCAAAAAAAGAGGCAGTTTTGCGTGAGTATGACGAAAAATCAACCCTATTGAAAAATCAAGGCAAAGTACGGGAGAACCATGAACTTTGGCGAGAGGCGGTCAATATTTACCCGAATGATTACGACTGCCTCCAAAAATTGGCATACTCGCTTTGCGATGTCTCGATGTCAAATGGCTTTTCAGATGAGGAGCAATCTGCCGCAACGAAAGAAGGCATTGCGATCTGCCATCGAATCCTTGACGACTGTACAGATGATGAAATCAGGTCGGGAACGATTCAAGTTCTTACTTATTTATATAGCAGTAGCGGAAATCAGGAAATGGCTGTCAAAACTGCTGAGAAAGCACCGAGTATGTACTGTTCCAGAGAAATACTGCTAATAGGTGCATACGAACATTCTGATCCCCGTTTTATATCTGTACGCGCGGAAAATGATATGGGGTTTCTTGACTTATTGCATCAGGATATCCTGCTTGCCGATCGAAAAAATAACGCCGAAACAATCCAGGCGTGCAATGCACTCCTGACAATTTGGAACACATTGTTTTATGACGGTAATTTTCTATTCTATCACTGCCGTATTCAAAATATTTACACCAAGTTGGCAGCCATTTACGCGGAAGAAGGCAATAGAGATCACACTCTTGCATCCCTGCAAATGGCGAAATATCACGCCAGGATGACTGATGATCTTCCAGATGGCGATATTCCATATAGCGGCATTTTCTTTGACGGCGCAACATTTAACAGAAAGGACACAAGCAAAAACTATACCGAAACGCACACCGAAACGGTCAGAAGATTTACAGAACAAAAATGTTTTGACTTCCTTCGAGACGATCCGGAATTTATTGCTTTTCAGAATTCTTTTTAAGGTACCATAAATCAAAACGGTTTGCGTATTTTCCCCTCTATGGATAAATAATGGATGTTCTTACAACGAGCAAACAAACCGAAACCATTAGAAATGAAGGGTATACAGGATGTACCAAATCAAATGAATGATCCTATGCCTGAACGTGAGACAGAATGATGAAAGGACAACCAACAAACGATTTCCGCGATGCATCTTATCAAACAATTATGCCGCCCGAGTCAAAAGGAGGATATATGAAACGTGAACTTGGAATCGCAAGGTGCGGGTTAGCATGTTGCCTTTGTTCTGAAAATGAACATTGTACCGGTTGCCATGCGGAAACATGCCCGGATAAAGAATGGTGTGAAAACCGAAAATGCTCTATGGAAAAAGGGATATCCCATTGTTTCTTGTGTACAGAAGATTGTCACAAAGGTATCTTAGCCAAAATGAAGCCATATGGGTTGACTGTTTTTATCAAAAGATATGGCATAGAGAAATTACTGGATTGTTTAGAAATAAATGAAAAAAAGGGAATTATATATCACAGGCAGGGAATCAGCGGAGATTATGATGATTTTCAGGAATTGGAACAATTGATTGATTTTATTAGAACAGGACAGCGATCATAGCATGCCAGACATGCTGGATTCTGCACCATACCTGGAGAGTTCTCTCAGATAGCTTTCCGGCCGATGCGCACCAATAGGAGAATCACTGTTTTTCTTCCCGATGGTCTGTACTTTATGTACATGCCTGAATCCCAGTAACACCGGTGGCAAATGAGTCACCAGGTCTTTTCGGTTACGGATTAGAAAGAACTTTTCCCAACGTTGTTTCAGCACTCGACGCGGTAGAAACCCCCAGTAAAACCGAGGGGTGCCGAATCCATAGCCGCGGAGTTTCTCACGCAGTTCCGGCCGATGGAACCAGACATATTCATGGCAGAGCGCCGCAATTGCAGCGCCGTGGCTGTAACCTGTGATCGTGATCTCTTGAACGGTTGGGTCCCGAATCACATCATATAAATAAGGCTTAATACTTTTCCATACTTTTAAAAATCCCCGATGGCAAAACCATAATTTTCCCATATGATGATAAGGAATGCATGGAAAATTCAGATTGTTTTTCCAATCGGTGAGTCCATTGCTTTTTTCAAAAAACAGCATTAAATGCCCCCCTTCCTTGCGAACTGCAAAGCTTCCGGCATTTTCTACAGTTGTGTAGGGGATTTCCAAACATTGCACAAATAACTGGTAAAACTCATTTGCCATTCATATCAGTCCTTTTTGTCATGACCTTATTATTTATACTTACATATCATGCAGCAAAGAGCTAATTTATGCCAGATATAAAAAATCAAAACCACCCGTTTGACGGATGGTTTGCACAAAGCCTAAAAGCCTATGATACTGGCCAGCGCCTTTAGACGCTGGCTTTCTCTTTTGACTATGGGAGAGATGTGTCAGCAGCTCTCCCATAGCTCCCTTCCATGCCTGTTGCCTTTGCCTCTTTTGCCCCCCCCAAAGGGCGTTCGTATTACTGGCTACCCTTAAAAGGCTCCTCATTCTCTCGGACTCTCTGTTTCTCCATCGCCTTGTCGTGTTTCTCCTGTTCCTGTATCTATTTCCTGATCGTGGCCTCCCTCATGTAAGCCCTCCGGCGAAATCGAATCCCCTTCTGCACCGGAAGGGCCTGTTTGCTTATTTGTAATAGGGATATATGAAATGACAGCCGCCAATAAATTGTGGGGTATCCCTAGCACTACTATACTTTTCCGAATTTCTTTTTCCAATTCGCTTGCCTGTCCAATATCATCAGCCCGCTTTTTCCTTTTTAGTATCCCAAAAGCTTGACTCACTCATTTTGGCTGGTTTTCTTCACAGCAGGTGGACATGTTCCGGCATCATATGTCCCTCCTTGATTTCCACTCCCTTGTATTTACAGTATTTACACAGCGTTCTGATGATTTCTCTCAGATCTTCCCGATACTCATGTACTCATGGCAGATAATTTTTCGTCTGTATTTCGGGCAGAACACGATGTGATACTTGCACACCTATTTGGTATGCGCCAACCTGTTTGTCTGGTTTGCCATACATCTCACCTTTCTTTCTGCAATGGACCTCAACATCCTTATTGTACATCCAAAGGTCCTTTTGGGTATAACTATTTTTACCCACCCGCTTTGCGGGTGGGCGTTTGTTTCTCTTCGCTCAACTGCCTGAAGGCATTCATACAACAAAATCCTGTCCATACTATAATGGACAGGATTTTGTACCCATAAAAACAGTTGATTGGAATCAGGTCTACTTTAACCACACATCTTGTATACGCAATCCTTTGCGTTGAACCTCTCTTATTTAAATTTAACCGCCGTTCCGTATGCCAGGATCTCTGCTGCTCCCTGCATGACAGCAGACGACGCATATTTAAGCCCTACAATGGCATCTGCACCCAAAGCAGTCGCTTCTTCCACCATCCGTTGTGTTGCAAGGGTTCTCGCTTCATTCATCATATCAGTATATGCTTTTAGCTCACCACCCACGAGTGTTTTAAAGCTTTGTGTGATATCCCGTCCGATATTTTTGGACTGAATGGTACTACCCTTTACTAAACCCAGCATTTCCAATTCCTTACCGGAAATATAATCAGTAGTTACTAAGATCATCCTCTTCACCTCTCCTTATTTCTTTAATGCGCTCGATTAAAACATATATACAAACCCCTGCTAAAAGTAAGGGAATGATACCAAAGATTAATTGGATGGCAAGAGGTACCCCGTCAAAAAAATACATATCAATGCAAAACCGATATAATAAGCAGTCAGAATGACCGTTATTATAATAGGCGAGATCATCTTTTTGAAGTGCTTGTTCATTATATCGCCCTCAACAGCATATCTATGACTTTCCTGGGAGTGAAACCAATGCCCGGAAGATTACATGCAACGTTACTTACAATCATTATAGGCTCTCCTTATTTGAAAGTCAATAACCGGGTGGATAATTGTCTTTCTTTATGTTTTATGATATAATTTAATTGATCTTTTAAAGGAAGTTTAAAATCCATCTGACCGCCAGTTCAAGTGCTAATTGAAGCATCATTCAATGAGCGCTTGTTAGATTTGATGTGTGAAATCATGTAAAATAAAACTGCAGGTTGGGAACGGGTACAGTTCTTACTGCAGAAAGGAGTAATTATGTTGAATATGGGAGATGTAGGCCGTAAAATTTCGGAACTCAGAAAATCACAGAATATGACACAGATGGAACTGGCAGACTTAATGGGCGTTAGCTTTCAGGCAGTGTCAAACTGGGAGCGAGGGGGTTCACTTAGATAAAGATACCACACCAATCCCACGCTGACTTTTGCTCAACCAATACAGCCGGAGGGCTGGATAACAAGA
>CAJFUK010000028.1 GCA_904420125.1 Candidatus Falkowella caecavicola
ATCAAACATCATATCTGCGATTTTCAAGGTTCAATCTGAGCCTATTTCTTAGGCTCCATTTTTTCATAACTCATTTGACACTACCCGGATATTGTCGGATCATATGTATATGACTTCAATAAAAACAGGGCAGGGTATAAAAGCCGCTGTTTTTTGCCCTGGAAATAAAATCTCCGCCGGCAACCGGAAAGATGCCGGCGGAGCAGATTACATCTTAATACAGCCAACAGGACATACTTCCACACAAGTGCCGCAACTGGTACATTTTTCATAGTCAATGGAAGCAAGATTATCCGTAACATGGATGGCGTCATGCGGACAGCTTCGCTCGCATTTTTTGCAGGCGATACACCCGTTCTGACAGACCGAACGGGTGTTTTTACCGGTTTGCCGGTTGGAACAGACAACAATGACCGGTTTATCCTTTCGCTTCATGCCAATGAGTCCTTTGGGACATTCTATCGTACACCGCTGACAGCCGGTACACTGATCCGGATCTACGACAGCGACTTGATTGACCACATGGATTGCATCAAAAATACAGGCTTTTGTACAGTCTCCAAAGCCCAGGCATCCATATGCACAGCTTCCCTGGCCGGAATACAATGCCGTTGCACCTGCACAGGAGGAAACGCCGGTATAGATATATTTCGGACTGGTTGCCTCCGGTGTTCCGTTACACCGGACATAAGCAACCTGTTCGATCACATCCTGATATTCTGTGCCCAGCACGCTACTGATTTGCTTGCTGGCTGTGTCTCCGCCGGGAATACATAAATTGGTTTTTGCGCCTTTTTCGACGATAGCCGCGGCATAATCGTCACAGCCCCGGTAGCCACAGGCGCCGCAGTTGATACCGGGCAGGCAGGCGCGTACTTTTGTTACCCGTTCGTCGGTCGGAACATGAAAAAGCACCGAGGCGACAGACAAGAGCAGGCCCGCTGCCAGCCCCAACCCGATAAAAATCAACACGGGAAGAATATAGGTTTCAAACATAATGGTTTTGTCCTCCCTTTCCTTTTATCCGAAGATGCCTTCTACGATACCGCTGAATCCGGCAAAGGAGATCGCCACAATGGAAGCGGCCACCAGCGTGATCGGCATTCCTTTGAACGCTTTCGGGACATTGCAGGATTCCAGACGGGAACGCACCCCGCTGAACAGCAACAGCGCGACCATAAAGCCTACGCCACCTCCCAATGCATTCACCAGGGATTCTCCAAACCCATACTTGCTGTCAATATTCAGGACAGTAACGCCCAGTACGGCACAGTTGGTGGTAATCAGGGGCAGATAAATGCCGAGCGACTTGTACAGACTGGGCACAAACCGTTTTAGAATGATTTCAACCAACTGCACGAATAAGGCAATCACCAGAATAAATGCAATGGTACGCAGATACTCCAGTTCATAGGGAAGAAGCAGATAGTTGTAAATCGGCCATGTGATAGCAGTGGCTGTCAGCATGACAAAAATAACCGCAACGCTCATGCCCAGCGCGGAATCCAGTTTTTTGGAGACGCCAAGAAACGGACAGATTCCCATGAACTTGTTTAGAACAAAATTGTTTACCAGGATGGCGCTGAAAAAAATCAGTAAAAGATTCTGCATTATTCTTCTCCTCCTTCCATATGGCCGCAGACGCCGTTTGACGGACAGGCGGCACAGCCGGAGCAGGCTTTAACCGAAGTATCGCGGCGACCGGTATTTTTCAGCTTTCGGCTGATAAAATTGACAGCCGCGATAATAATTCCCAAAGCAAAGAAAGCACCAGCCGGATTGACAAAAACAGTCATCGGATCGACAGCTTCCGGAAGCACCTGCATCCCAAACCATGTGCCCAGTCCCAGGATTTCACGGACCGAACCGATCAGAAGCAGTGCAATGGTAAATCCGATTCCAAAGCCCAGACCGTCTATCGCGGACCGGATAGGACCATTCTTATTGGCAAAACTTTCTGCGCGCATCAGAATAATACAGTTAACCACAACCAGTTCGATATATACCCCCAGCGCCTTATTCAGTTCCGGGGAGATCTTTTTCAGCGCAAAACTCATGATTGTCACAAAACCGGCGATGACGACAATATAAGCCGGCAGGCGGACTGTATCCGGAATCAGCTTTTTGAGCAGAGAGATGACCACGTTGGAACAGATCAGGACAAAGGTTGTGGCAAGCCCCATGCCCAGGGCGTTCTGCGCCATCGTGGTAATGGCCAGCGATGGACACATTCCAATTAAAAGCACCAATACGGGGTTTTCATGGATAATTCCATTCAACAGAACCGAAAGGCGGCTGTTTTCTTTACGCATGCCCATCCCCCCGTTATTCTGCCAGGGAAGCAAAAGCTTCCAGAGCTAAGTTGACTGCCTGGGTCAGTCCCGTTGAAGAGACCGTGGCCCCGGCAACAGCGTCAATATTTTCGCCCACGGTAAACGGACCATTTTTGCCGGTAAACTGGCCGGTCAGCGGTTCTTCCGTAAACTTGGCGCTGGATTCGCCCTGCGCCAGAACAGTGACATCCGCAACGCTTCCATCAGCATGGATGGTGATCAGAGAAACAATGTCCCCCCAATATCCCTGTGTGCGTACAGAGAAGGAATACAGCATCTCATCCGCAGACTTCCAGGCCGCTTCCACTTCGGCAGGAAATTGGCCGGAAATTTCTGCATATCCATCTTTTAAAAGACCGGGCAGTACATCTTCTGCCGATTGTTCAACAAAAGAGGAGGTAGCTGATGCAGTGGTATCCGGCTCTTCAGAAGAACTGTCAGAGGAATCTCCGTCCAGAATTCCCTGCGCAGCAGCGGATGCGGCATTAACGCCATTGATAATTCCCTTGCTGGTCGCAGTGGCGCCGGTGACAATATCCACATCAGTGCCGGCCGTCAAATTGCCGGATTTACCTACAAACTGCCCCGTAAACTCCGGAGAATCCACAGGCTGTCCAATGCCCGGCGTCTGGGTGCTGATATCCAGGATACGCACCTCACGGATAACATAGTCCGGATCAAAGGCAACCAGCATTTCAATTTTTCCACCGCTGTAGCCGACTGGAGATACGCTGACAGCTTTCCCATTTTCTGATGTCATTACTCCGTTGACGGTTTCTCCATAGGTGCCGGGCACTTCAGAAACAGGCGCTCCCAGCATTTCTTCAGCAGCAGACAGGACTTCCTGGGACAGACTGCCGGTACTTTCTTCTTTTGTAAGGTTATATGTGCCGACAACAGCCGCGGAAATACACATGACAATCACAATCAGTGTAACCGTCGGCTTGACAATATCACGCGCAACTCTCATCTTTTTCCCTCCAAATGGTTTTAATGCAGTGGCTCGGTCAATATACGGAACCAGAATATTCATAAACAGAATCGCAAAAGAAACGCCTTCGGGATAAGAGCCGAAATGGCGAATAAACATGGTGACGGTTCCGCAACCCAGGCCGAAAATCACTTTACCCAGCCGGGTAATCGGAGAAGTCGAGTAGTCTGTCGCCATGAAAAAAGCTCCGAGCAACAATCCCCCTGAAAAGAGCTGATACAGCGGCTCTGCGTCAAAGATGACCGCCCAAAGGAAGGCAGCTCCAATAAACGCGAGGGGGGTGGAGAAATCAATCACACGACGGATCATTAAGTAAACGCCACCCAGGATCAGCGCAATCGCACAGGTCTCCCCAAGGCAGCCGCCATGGACGCCGGTGACAAGATCCAGAAGAGAAACGTCTGTAAACCCGGTGGACAAAGGTGTCGGTGAAGTCACAGCATCTGCGCCGCTGAAGGGAGATACCCATTTGGTCATATGGCCGGAAAAAGAAATCAGCAGCACAATGCGCGCGGTAATGGCAGGATTGGCAAAATTCTGACCGATTCCTCCAAAAAGTTGCTTGACCACAACAATCGCGACAAAAGAACCGATACAGGCAATCCATAAAGGAATGGTTACAGGCAGATTAAAGGCGAGCAACACGCCGGTGACAACGGCACTCAGATCGGCAATGGTGTTGTCACGTTTCATGATCTTCCGGCAAAGATATTCAAACACCACGCTGGAAACCACACAAGTCAGGGTTACGATCAGCGCCCGATATCCAAATAGAATCACCGAGGCGATCAGGGCCGGGGACAGTCCAATCAGGACATCCAGCATAATCTTCTGGGTGCTGTTGCTGCTTCGTATATGCGGTGAAGCGGATACAATCAGTTTTTCCAAAATTACAGTCATTCCTTTCCGTTCGGCGGGAACGTTCACGCCGGACATCAGATTTTTCTCAACGCTTTGTATTGGCACGCAGCAACATCTTAGCCAGCTGGTTTTTTTGTGCCAGATTGCGTTTGGCCGGACAAATATAACTGCAGCAGCCGCAGTTCAGACAGAGATTAACCTGCAGCCGTTCCAATTCATCCAGATTCTGTGCATCATAAGCTTTTTCTAAAGCGCGGGGCATGATGCCGACAGGACAGACCTGCGAACATTTTCCACAGCGGATGCAGGCCGTTTCCTGCGGGATCCTGGCCGCTTCTTCGCTAAAACAGAGAATCGCATTGTTGTTCTTAATAATCGGGGTGTGCAGATCATATACAGCCACCCCCATCATAGGGCCGCCCATCAGGACTTTTTTTGGCTCCTGACGGAAGCCGCCGCAAAAATCAACAACATCCTGAATGGAAGAGCCGATCAGTACCTCTGCGTTTTTCGGCTGACCAATACAGTCCCCGTCTACCGTGACCCGTCTGGAAATCAGCGGCATACCCGTACGAAAATACCGGTTAAGCTGGGAAACAGTACAGACATTCATGACAATAACGCCCGCCTGTACCGGAATGGTGCCGGCCTCTATAACACGCCCGGTCGCCGCATAGATCAGCACTTTTTCTGCTCCCTGCGGATAGACAGAGCAAAGGGGAATGATTTGGATGTCGGGCAGGGAGGCTGTGCGTTCCTGCATCAGGCGAATAGCGTCCGGTTTATTGGTTTCGATCCCGATATAGGCTTTTGCAATCCCAAGATAATGCAGAACCTTTTGAATCCCTTCGACAATATCTTCTGGATGCTCCAGGAATTCACGGTGATCAGCAGTAATGTATGGCTCACATTCTGCACCATTAATAATCAATGCGTCTACATGAAGATCTTCCTGGAAATTGAGCTTTAAATGGGTGGGGAATCCTGCGCCGCCCAGACCTACCATACCGCTCTCATACACCGCGCGGATAAAAGAGGCTTTATCCGTCAGAACGGGTGGGGCCACAGATGGATCCGGCGTTTGCTGTTGATCCGTCTGGATAACAACCGCCTTGCATACCACGCCGCTGTATGTGGTATAATCCTCCAGTGCGGTGACTGTACCTGAAACGCTGGAATGGATCGGGACACAGCGCGGGTGATCTACTTCTCCGATCTTTTGCCCGACATAGACCGTGTCGCCCGGCTTCACAAGCGGCTGACAGACCGCTCCCATATGCTGGCACATGGGGATTTTTACGGTATCCGGAACAGGCATGGCCTGTGTCTGGAATCCCTGGGTGTTTTTACGGTGCGCAAGCCGGACTCCCGGAAGACTGCGCTTACCTTTTACTATTGCCATGTAGATACCTCCAGAGTAATATCAGAATTGATTCTGGCGGAAAACCGCACAGATTGATTCAGTTAAAATCGATCCGGGTCAAAGTATCCGAAAAAATTTGCTGCCCGCCGAAATCCAGGCAGGATGACCCGAAGCAGAATGCCGGTAATGCACCCCATCAAGACGCCGGACAGAACCAATACCGGCAGATAGGTAAATACAACCGCAGTCTGCATCCAGAGCGCAGCAGCGCAGATCTGGCCGATATTATGGGAAACCGCGCCACAGATACTAATCAGCAGATAGGAAAAACGGGCTCTTTTCAGAGAAAAGAGCAGGAACATACAGCAGACAGACAACATGCCGCCGCTGATACTCATGAAAAAGGCAACCGGCCCTCGAATTAAAAACACAAAAGCAGATTTCAATCCGGCGATTAAAAAGGCAGAGCGGGTACCCAGAAAAAACAGGGCATACATTGTAATCATATTGGAAAGACCCAGCTTAACACCCTGTATGGGGATGATCAGCGACGAAACAGATTGTTCGACCAGCGATAATACAAGCGCCAGGGCAAGCAGCAGTCCCATAAAAGCAACACGGTACGCCGGACTTTTCTTAGTATGCACCATTGATTCTCCTTTTTTACAAAATTATAAAGAAAATCCCTACTTCTATGCGATATTCCTGTTTTTCTCTCGACAGATATCAAAAATTTCCCAGTTACCTATCAATAAAAAACAACACCGACACAATCGGGGTCATTCGGCCCCACAGATCCTTTGGAAAGCTATCTTTATACAGCTATCCGATGACTGCATCCACATCGGGATTTTCCGCTTCTGTATCCGAAACAATTTGAATATAAACCCGGTTGGGAAGACAGACCGCCGTTTCTCCCGGACGAAAAATCCAACCGAATCCTTCGCAGATTTTATCCGGACAATTTACATCGGCAAAACGGATTTTGTGATCTGAAATTTCAAAGTGAACGTTTGGCTGCTGGCTGAGCGTCAAAAGTCCGTCGGTATCTTTTGACAGATCCAAATACTCGACTGGATGATTGTCAAAATACACTTTTGCATAAGAAGCTGTTCCGTCCGGAGTAAGATATATCCATGCCCCGCCCGCCACCGCAAGCAGTACAATCAGGGCGGCAATCAATGCATCCCTTTTTCGAAAGAACATAGGCTGTGTTGATTCAATAGACATAATGACTCCTTATGGTAGATAACTGTAACCATCATCCTTTTCTTCTCTGACAAATTGATCTTTCAGGGAATCGGATACATAAATGTTTTTATCTGTATCTACTAAAATCATACTGTAATTTTCGTTGTTTAACTTTTCTAATGCAGCATCTTTTCCTTCAATAAACAATACCGTGGAAAGATAATCGGCCTCGATTCCGCTGTCTGCAATCACAGTGACAGACATTAAACCACCGTCCGCAGGCTTACCGGTACGAGGATCCAGAATATGACTGTACCGCACGCCATCCTGTTCAAAAAAACGCTGGTCATCTGCTGATATGGAAATATGACAGTCAGAGACATGCAGAACCCCTAAATAATCATCTGCTTCTCCCCGTGGGTCCCGGATACCCAAAGCAAAGTCAGTACCGTCTGGTTTTGAACCCAGAACGGCTGTGCTGTTGCCAAACGATACCAAAGCAGAGTCAATACCGTGACTCTGATAGACCTCCAGAATCCGGTCGCAAGCATATCCATGCGCAATACCGCCCAAATCAATCCCCATCATCTGTTCCTGCAACAGTCCGGTTCGTTCTTCTTCATTCAGGATCAGCTTGTCATAACCGATCAAAGGGCGGTACAACGATATAAAACGATCGTCTACAACTGTCGGAAAATCTGTACCGAATCCCCAGGCCTGGGTTAGAGGCGCTAATGTAATATCAAACAGTCCTCCGGAAAGGACCGCATATTCCTGCGCTTTCTGCAACAGGCTAAACACTTCGTCCGAAAGGGGAACCGGCGCTATCCCGGCAGACTGCACCAGCTGGGCAATTTCCGAATCATCGTGGCTGGGACCGATCTTGCGGTCCAGATCACTCAACATGGAGGACACTGCATTCGCGGCTTCTCCTGCCAGCTGCTGTTCTGTGTCGTAGATCTGTTGGGTACAGAGTCCACCCAAAATATACTCGGTTCGTTTGCAGACAAGTCCTGTCTCAGGTGTCGGAATAACGGCAGGGTCACTGGTCACAGAGGATACAGAGGGAGGCGTTGGATTATCCGCCGCAGGCGTCAGCCGATCCAGCAGAAAAAGCGTCAGGGCAGCGGTCACTAAGAGTACGCTGCATGTCATGAAAAAACGAAGGATGGTACCACGGGAGTCCTTTTGAGGCGGTGGATCTGGTGGGGATATCGACGCTTTTTCAACAGGATCGTTTTCTTTTTCTTCTGCTGAAGCGGAATCGGGCTCCGGTTTTTCTGCCTGAGAAATATCCGCAGTTTCTTCCGGCTGTGGCTGTATTTCCGAGCCATCCGGTAGGATATCCGCAGGATTTGTATTTTCGTTTTTTGGCGGATCTGGAACGGACGGCTCCTGCTGTTTATTGGAACAGTCTGCTGTTTGACAGACAGCCGATTCTGGACTTTTTTGTTTTTTCTTTGGAGATTTCATGGTACTCCCTCCAAATCGTACAAAAAATTGAAATGATATTACATCATATCATAACATTTTCCACACAGATTGTCTATAAATAAAACAGATTTTTTTCAGTTTGTGATGACAAACGTTATTTTCTTTGTTATGATGATATCAAGAATAAAAAATAAGGAAAGAAGGGGACTGAATGAAAAAAATACTCATGCGGTTTGTAATCGGTATAGTAACCGTTCTGTTGTTGTCCGGTGTATCCGGATGCAGCCCCGCGCCTGCACCAGATGGTACCTATACAGCGGAATACCAGGAGCCGGATACATACGGCTGGACAGCTTTTTTAACGGTCGTTCTGACAGAAGGAAAAATTACTTCCGTGGAATTTAATGAAAAAAATGCTGAAGGTGTTTTAAAATCAGAAGATACGGCTTATCAATCCGCCTGGCAGGCTGTGAATGCTGCCATAAGTTCTGAACAGGTATACAGCAAGCTGGAAACACAGTTTAAAACCTGGCAGAATACGGATGGCGTGGATACAGTCACCGGTGCGACGGCTTCTTCCCGCGCGTTCCGTGAACTGGCAGATGCCCTTTTAAAACAGATTGAAAACAGCGCTGGTGAAGAAACACCGCCTGGGACCATTTTGGTACCGCGTTCGGAGTCTGCTGGAGAATCGGAAGCGGTGCAGGAAAATTCAGTAGACGATCAAAGTGCAGTCAGCCAGACCGATGCAGATACAGGAACAACTAGTATTGCACAATAAGCGTAAACTATAACCAAAGAAGCGTCCTGCTTCTTTGGTTTTTTATTTTACCGAATGTCTCCAAAATATTTTGAAATGGACTTGACAAATAGGAATTATTCCTGTATTATAATAATATCATTTTTCTTATTTCTGGATTGGGGGAGACTATGCGAAAATATTCCAGACAAAGGGAAATTATTTTGGAAGCGCTTCGTCAAGTTGAAACGCATCCTTCCGCTGCTGAGATTTATGATCGGGCACGGGAGAAAATTCCAAATATCAGTTTGGGAACGGTATACCGAAATTTACTGAATTTGCAGGAAGACGGGGAGATTCAGGCCTTGTTTCCCGGCGACGGTGTCGAGCGGTTTGATGGAAATCCAATGCCGCATTACCATTTTTACTGCAGAGAATGCGCTTGTGTGTCTGATGTGTCTATTCCGATTTCACAGGAACTGGAAAAACAGGCAGAAGAAGCACTCGACGCACAAATTGATGGATATCGTTTGATGTTGTATGGTATCTGTAAACATTGCAGAGACAAATAAAAATTCAAATCATTTTAGGAGGAATTTGACATGAAAAGATTCGTTTGTACAATTTGCGGTTATGTATATGTAGGAGAAGCTGCTCCGGAAAAATGTCCGCAGTGTAAAGCGCCGGCCGATAAGTTTGTCGAGCAGGCTGCGACTGCTGTTGCATGGGCAGATGAGCACAGAATCGGTGTGGCAAAAGATGTAGATCCGGAAGTGCTGGAAGGACTTCGCGCAAACTTTACCGGTGAATGCACCGAGGTTGGTATGTACCTGGCAATGTCCCGTCAGGCAGACAGAGAAGGTTACCCGGAAATTGCAGAGGCATTTAAAAGATATGCTTTGGAAGAGGCTGATCATGCAGCGCGGTTTGCCGAATTGCTTGGCGAAGTTGTCTATGCTGATACAAAGAAAAATCTTGAGCTTCGTGCAGATGCTGAAGGCGGCGCCTGCGAAGGTAAGAAAAAACTGGCTGTTCGCGCAAAAGAGCTTGGTTATGACGCGATTCATGATACCGTTCATGAGATGTGCAAAGATGAAGCACGCCATGGTGCAGGCTTTATGGGACTGCTCAACCGGTACTTTAAATAAATCAACTTTCTTGCAAAATATTAGGGAGTATGCTATCCTTTAGGTGGCATACTTCTTTTTTATTAGGAGGGATTTTTATGGCTAATTATAGCGCTTGTGGAATTGATTGCGATATCTGCAAATTCAAAACGGAACAGAACTGCAAAGGATGCAAAACCATTCAGGGAAAAGTCTTTTGGGGAGATTGTGAACTGTACCAATGCAATCAAAGCAAAAACCAGTCTCACTGTGGACAATGTGCGGAATTCCCATGTGATAAGTTAAAGGAATGGGCATCTTCTGAAAATCCAGAAAGAATTGATAATTTGAGGAATTTGTAATGGGATTTTAGTGTGAGCCAAGTGTGAGTGTAATTAAAAAGTCCGTTTGTATAGCAAATTTTTAAGTTGATATTCGTGACGAAGCACGCCATGGTGCAGGCTTTATGGGACTGCTCAATCGGTATTTCAAATAATCAGGATGAAAACAAAAACGCGGAGTAAGGCTGTTGACCGCTCAAAAAAGCAGGTGCACCCATATTCAGTGGGTGCACCTGCTTTTTATATTCGTATTTGTTTCATCTTGGCAAACCTCTGCGTTTTTGACAGTGACCGGTCCTGATAAACGGCGGCCATGCCGGCGACAGATGAAACAGGCACAGACCGGATTATAACATATGCCTCCGATTGAGAAAAATAGCGACAATTCCGACAAAAATGGTAATCAGCAAACTGGGAAACCAGACATGGGGTACCGGGAGCCCGTCCACATTCATGCCGTAAAATCCGGTTACAATGTCAGGTATAGAGAGGATGACGGTAATGGAAGTCAGGCCCTTCATGACAATATTCAGGTTGTTGGAGATAACCGAGGCAAACGTATTCATCGTACCTGCTAAAATCGAAGAATAAATATTTGCCATCTCAATGGCCTGTTTGACCTCAATCAGCACGTCTTCCAACAGGTCCTGATCCTCTTCGTAGAGTTTAATGATCCGTCCGCGAAGAATTTTTTCCAATGTGATCTCATTGGATTTCAAAGAAGTGGAGAAAAAGACAAGCGATTTTTCCAGTCCCCGCAACTCGATCAGTTCCTTATTCCGCATCGATTTTTGCAGTTTATTTTCAATGGTATTGGACTTTTTATCAATCAATTTCAGATAGAAAAGGAATTTTGCCGCAATTCGAAGAAGTATCATGAGCAGCAGGCGGGTTTTTAGATGCGTATGGATATTGCGAACTTGTCCATTTGTAAACTCGGTAATAATCGGGTTTTCCCGGACACAGACCGTGACAATATACTTATCGGTGATAATGATTCCCATCGGCAGGGTGGAATAGGGAATCGTCTGTTTCTCATCTTCCACTTCAATTGGGGTATCAATAATCACCAGCGTTTGATTCTCCTCATTCTCAATACGGGATGACTCTTCTTCGTCCAAAGATGCGCGGACAAAGTCCGGATCAATATGCAGTCCGTTAATTAAAAACGAGGTTTCCGCTTCAGACGGATTAGCGACATGAATCCAGCATCCGTCGCAAAGTTCTTCTGTTTTTAAAATAGATCCATTCAGAGATTTATAAAAACTCAGCATAGATGATTCTCCTTTGCAAAATAGCAGCAGACAGACAAAAAAATCCGTCTCCGGAGAATCGGCGCCTTTACAGATTCAGAACCGGGACGCTGCCGTATTGTTTAATTATTGGACAAAGATCAGCCCCACCCGGGTCCGAATTCATAAAAACACCTCCTGTTTTTGAATATATTATTTATTGATTTATGAAGAAAATCTCCTGATAAGCTTGTGTAAGTTTTTATAAAACTTGCAAAGTCAGGCATCAAAATATCAAAAATATTTTCCCTTTCATTGTTTGAACACGGGAGAAAGTCAATACCTGCAAGGAAATTCACTGTTTCATATCTTTTGATACTTCAAATTCAACTACTATTTTTTATAGTATACCAATTTCACACAAGGATTGCAAGATTGAAAATATCAAAAAAACGTTCTCCTGGCAGAGGGAAAACCGGTGAATTTTCTAAAAGCTGAGATGACGGGCGTCTTTTTCCGATCTATCATCAGCCGTTTTTGTTTGTTCCCTTGCGCAGTCTTCCAGTCAGTGTCCTGTAACCGGAAGACGGTAGAAAACACTGTTGACAGAAAAGAATTCTCTGGGTTATAATAATACGGAATAAGGGCAGGTTTTCGGCCATAGCATTGCCGGGGAAGCCGGCGGAGCCTGTCCTTGAAATTTATTCCCGGCCTGGGACGGCGGGGATGTCAGAAAGGCCTGATTGCTGAAATGAAAAGGGAACTGGATAAAGTATACAGCCCTAAGGATTTTGAAAGCCGGATCTATCAATTTTGGATGGACGGCGGCTATTTTACGCCGGAACGGGATCCGGAGAAAAAACCTTACACCATTGTGATGCCGCCGCCGAATATTACCGGTCAGCTGCATATGGGACATGCACTCGATGGAACGCTGCAGGATATTCTGATTCGGTTTCGCCGGATGCAGGGTTATGCGGCTCTATGGCTGCCGGGTACGGATCATGCCTCCATTGCGACAGAAGCCAAGATCGTAGCGGCCATGAAAGAAGAGGGCGTCACCAAGGAAGACCTGGGGCGGGATGGTTTTCTGGAGCGTGCCTGGGAATGGAAACGCCAATATGGTGGGCGGATTGTAGAACAGCAGAAAAAGCTTGGCTCTTCCTGTGATTGGACCCGCGAGCGGTTTACGCTGGACGAAGGTTGTAGCAGAGCTGTTAATGAGGTTTTTGTAAATCTTTATAACCAGGGGCTGATTTACCGGGGTGAGCGGATTATTAACTGGTGCCCGACCTGTAAGACCTCCATTTCGGATGCGGAGGTAGAATACAGCGAGCAGCACGGCCATTTCTGGCATCTGCGGTATCCGTTCAAGGATGGCAGCGGTTACCTGGAACTGGCCACGACCCGTCCGGAAACATTGCTCGGCGATACGGCTGTGGCTGTCAATCCGGAAGATCCGCGTTATCAGAATGTTATTGGAAAGATGCTGGTACTGCCTCTGGTTGGAAGAGAAATTCCAGTTGTGGCAGACAGCTATGTGGATATGGAATTTGGAACCGGTGTGGTGAAAATTACCCCGGCACATGACCCGAATGACTTTGAAGTCGGCCTGCGGCATCAGTTACCGGTCATCAATGTGATGACAGACGATGCGCATATCAACGAATTGGGTGGAAAATATGCCGGAATGGAACGGTATGAAGCGCGGAAGGCGATCGTAGCCGATCTCGAGGCCGGTGGATACCTGGTGCGTGTAGAAGATCATGTGCACAATGTTGGTCAGTGTTACCGTTGTGCAACCACCGTGGAACCCCGTGTTTCCAAGCAATGGTTTGTGAAGATGCAGCCGCTGGCAGAGCCGGCGATTGAGGTGGTCCGCAAAGGAGAAACCCGCTTTATTCCAGAGCGGTTTGACAAGATTTATTATCATTGGATGGAGAATATCCGCGACTGGTGTATTTCCCGCCAGCTCTGGTGGGGACATCGGATTCCCGCTTATTACTGCGCCGACTGTGGGGAGATGACAGTCAGCAAAGATGCTCCTTCCGTCTGCCCAAAATGCGGAGGGGCACACCTGCACCAGGATGAGGATACGCTGGATACCTGGTTTTCTTCCGCGCTCTGGCCCTTTTCTACGCTGGGCTGGCCGGATCAAACGCCGGATTTAGACTATTTTTATCCGACCAATACACTGGTGACCGGTTATGATATCATCTTTTTCTGGGTGGCGCGGATGATTTTTTCCGCTGTGGCCCATACCGGAAAGGCTCCGTTTGATACGGTATTTATTCACGGTATTGTTCGGGACAGTGAGGGGCGGAAGATGTCCAAATCCCTGGGCAACGGAATCGATCCGCTGGAAGTGATTGATCAGTATGGAGCCGATGCGCTTCGTTTGATGCTGGCAACCGGAAACAGCCCTGGAAACGATATGCGATATCTGGAGGACAAAGTCAAGGCAAGCCGTAACTTTGCCAATAAACTCTGGAATGCTGCCCGCTTCATTCTAATGAACCTGGATGCATCAATTGAGAAGCCCTCTCTGCCGGATACGCTGGCGGCCGAGGACCAATGGGTACTCGACCGTTATAACCAGTTGGTCAAAGAAGTTACCGAGAATCTGGAAAAGTTTGAGCTGGGCGTTTCTGTTGCCAAGTTATATGATTTTATTTGGGACATTTTCTGCGACTGGTATATTGAACTGACCAAGGCCCGGCTCAACGCTGGGGGTGAAACCGCTTTGAACGCCCAGAAAGTGCTGGTGTACGTCATGGACGGTGTACTGCGGCTGCTGCATCCGTTTATGCCTTTTATTACAGAAGAAATCTGGCAGGCCCTCCCACATGAGGGGGACAGCATCATGGTTTCCGAGTGGCCGAAATATGATGAGGCACTTTGTTTCGGAGAGGCAAGCGCCAATTTTGAGAAGATTATCGCCGCCATCCGTGCTATCCGCAATGTGCGCGCGGAAATGAATGTACCGCCTTCCAAAAAGGCAAGCGTATATATAGAGACCGATTTTGAACCGGTGTTTGAAGCGGGCGCTGTATTTTTTGAACGGCTGGCAAGCGCAGATCATGTGGCGGTCGGCGGTCCCTTCCAGATGGAGGGCGCTGTACAGGTCGTAACAGACAGCGCGCGGATTTTCCTGCCGATGGAACAGTTGATTGATAAATCCAAAGAGCTGGACCGTCTGAACCGGGAAAAAACAACTTGTGAAAAAGATATCGCGGTGATATCCGCTAAACTGAGCAATGAAAACTTTGTTCAACGCGCGCCCGAGCAGGTTGTCAATCAGGAGCGGGAAAAATTAAGTAAGGCGCAGGAACGGTTGGAAAAGATCCTGCAGAGTATTACGGCTTTGCAATAGCCGGATTACATATCCCTGTGCCCTGTGGCACAGGGATATGTATTGGTAGTGTCAAATGAGTTATGAAAAAATGGAGCCTAAGAAATAGGCTCAGATTGAACCTTGAAAATCGCAGATATGATGTTTG
>CAJFUK010000029.1 GCA_904420125.1 Candidatus Falkowella caecavicola
CCGCATGAATACTGACAAAAATGGGGTAGACATCTAAAGTGTCTACCCCAGATGGTGGGAGAGGATGGATTCGGACCATCGAAGCTATAAAGCAACAGATTTACAGTCTGCCCCCTTTGGCCACTCGGGAACTCTCCCATATTAAATTATGGAGCTGGTGGACGGACTTGAACCCCCGACCTGCTGATTACAAATCAGCTGCTCTACCAACTGAGCTACACCAGCATCATTAGCTAACGTATGACATTATATCATACTAAATTATAGATGTCAACGATTTTTTTGATTTTTTTAATAAATTTCAGATTCCTGTTTCTGTTTACAAACAGGCAATACCGTTGTACCAGCCGCTGTTATTCCGGTTCATTTATCATTCCCTGTTTGTTTAAAAATATGACTGGAACAAAAAATTCTGCTATTATAAAATGCGGTGTTATTGCCAAAAATAACACCGCATTTTCAGTCGAGGCGACAGGACTCGAACCTGCGGCATCCTGGTCCCAAACCAGGCACTCTACCAAACTGAGCTACGCCTCGAATTTTTTTGACCTATCATATTATATACATGAATCAAGTATTTGTCAAGTATCTCCTGCGGCAAATTCAAGATGATATTTTTCACAGAAAAGGAAATACTAAAGCCAGCAATCGCTCTGTGCGGCTGTATCATGAATAAAACGGAGGTTTCACAATGGGAACGCAAACAAACAATAACCGCCGCCGTGCTATACGCCTGACAAGCTTTTCACTGGCAGCGGCCGCTGTATGTGGATTTGGATGGTATAAAAATTACCATCAGAGTCAGTATTATCAAAATGCCCTGGAAATGTCTTATATGCGGGCAATCGAAGATCTCGCCAGTTATATGAATGACTTAAACGGTACGCTGGCCAAAAGCATGTATTCCGGCACACCAGAACAGCTGTCCCGATTGAGTGCGGATATCTGGCGTGACGCAGGATATGCCAAAAATTCTCTTTCACAGATTCCAACTGGCTTTGTGCAATTGGAAAAGACCTATAAATATCTTTCTCAGGTAGGTGACTATGCTAAAAGCATGGCCAGAAAGGTATCTTCCGGCCAAACTCTGTCAGAAGAAGAACGTCGCAACATGCAGAAACTCAGCGAATACGGAAAAGCGCTGGAAGAACAGCTGTTCGTGTTACAGGATGAAATTATGGTAGGCAATGTTTCGTATGAAGAGGTTGAAGACACACTGTCCAATCAACAGCTGGATCCAAATCAGTCTCAAACGGTTAATGTCGGGGATGGCTTCAAAGATTTTGAAGACGGGATCGACGGCTATCCGACTCTAATCTACGACGGCCCTTTTTCGGACCATATTCTAGAAAAAGAACCTGAATTTTTAAAAGGTCAGCCGGAAATCTCCAGAGAAGAAGCAAGAAAACGTGCGGCCGCTATTTTAGGGACCGAAGAAGCCAATGTACAGGACGATTCAGATGAAGATGGAAAAATGCCCTCCTATGGGTTTTATGCAGAGGACTCTGTCATTTCTGTCACAAAGGCTGGCGGCTTTATCTGTTACACATTAAGTTCTCGGCCCGTCTCCGAAGACAGAATTCAGATGGAACAAGCCTGCCAAATGGCCGAAAAGTATTTAAAAGATATCGGTTATGATCATATGCAGACCACGTATTATGAGAAGAACAATAATGTCCTGACAGTGAATTTTGCCGCAAAAGAGGGAGAGGTAACCTGTTATACAGATCTGATCAAGGTCAGCGTGGCATTGGACAATGGAGAAATTCTGGGAATGGATGCACGTGGATATCTGACCAATCATAAAAGCCGTTCCCTGCCGGCGCCATCAATTTCTGAAGAAGATGCACGGAATACCTGTAGTCCCCTTTTGGAAGTACAGGAAGTCAAACTGGCCCTGATCCCCTCAGCAGGACAAAATGAAATTTACTGCTATGAACTCAACTGTTTATCTGAGACCGGAGACCATGTTCTGGTCTATATCAATGCAGAAACAGGCGCAGAAGAACAAATTTTGATTCTCTTGATCAACGAAAACGGTACCTTGACGATTTAAGCGCTTAGCCGCCAGACTATACCGGATATAGGCGTACTGTTCCAAAGATTCACAGCATACAGGAAAAATCCGGCAGGGAATGATTTTCCCTGCCGGATTTTTATCCTGATAATCTACATACTGCCAATTCCTCAAATCCGGATTACAGTAAAATTTTTGTTTCTCCGTTGACAAGTGCAGCCTCTGTTTTCCTTCCGTCGTACCATAAGACCGCTTTGGATTCCCCACTCAGACCGGACGCTGAAACTGTCACCGTATTTCCAGAGCGTACAGCCGAAACTCTTGCTGCTTTGTTCCCATCCTGCGTATAAATATCCGTCTGTGTGCTGCAGCCGTCTGCCAGTTCAAAAATATTAGCCGTTATACTTTCTGTATAATCGTATACCGCCTTGCAGTCGCAGCAGCCGATTACTAAAATGCTGTTTTCGCGCGCCATTAGCGGCATATGCATGTAGTCAAACTGCTCGGTATACCATTTTCCGCCGCAACGTACCTCACCACTGAGGAAATTGGTCCATTTTCCTTCCGGCAGATAATACTTAGCTGTACCGTCCTCACTGAATATCGGTGCTACTAACAGATTGCTGCCCAACATAAACTGCCGATCCAGATATCCACAGGTATCATCCTGCGGAAACTCCAGTACCATAGCACGCATCATCGGCACACCGGTTTGTGCTGTTTCACAGGCGTTGGTGAACAGATAGGGCATCAGGCTTACTTTCAGCTTGGTAAATTTCCGCGTCACTGCCACGGCTTCCTCGTCATAGAGCCACGGCACTTTATACTGGCCGCTGCCATGATAGCGGCTGTGGGTAGAAAGCAAGCCAAACTGCGTCCAGCGTTTATACAGATCCGGCTGGCAACCGTCTTCAAATCCACCGATATCATGGCTCCAAAATCCGAAACCGGACAGAGTAAAGGAAAGCCCGCCACGCAAGGATTCCGCCATGGACGGATAGGTAGACACACAGTCTCCACCCCAATGGACCGGATATTTCTGTCCGCCGGCTGTCGCCGAACGGGCAAATAATACCGCCTGATCTTTTCCTAAACGGCGCTCCAACAACTCAAAAACCGTGTTATTATACAGTTCGGTATAATAGTTATGCATCTTTTGGGGATCTGACCCATCAAAATAAACGACATCTGTTGGGATTCGCTCGCCGAAATCGGTCTTAAACGCATCTACTCCCATGTCGATCAGCGCTTCCAGCTTGGACTGATACCATTTGCAGGCAGCCGGGTTTGTAAAATCAACCAATGCCATGCCATCCTGCCACATATCCCACTGCCAAACATTCCCGTTAGGCCGTTTGAGGAAATAACCGTTTTTCATCCCCTCATCAAACAGTGGAGACTTCTGACCAATATAAGGGTTAATCCAGACGCAAACCTTAATCCCCTTTTCATGGATTTTACGCAGCATTTCTTTCGGGTTGGGGAAAGTTGAGGCTTTCCACTGGAAATTACACCACTCAAATTCTTCCATCCAACAACAGTCAAAATGGAAAACATCCAGCGGAATATCCCGCTCAATCATCCCATCGATAAACTCATTGACCGTTTTTTCATCATAATTGGTTACAAAAGAGGTAGATAGCCACAAACCAAAGGACCAAGCCGGCGGCAAAGAAGGTTTTCCTGTGAGGGTTGTATAATTGGAGAGTACTTCTTTCAGATCAGCGCCGCCAATCACATAATATTCCAAACTCTCACCAGGCACAGAAAACTCCACGCGAGAAACTTTTTCAGACGCTACTTCAAAAGAAACCCGATCCGGCTGATTGACAAAGACGCCATAGCCCTTATTCGTAACATAAAATGGGATATTTTTATAGGACTGATCGCTGCCGGTTCCCCCATCATCATTCCAGATGTCGACTGTCTGTCCATTCTTGACAAACGCAGTAAACCGTTCTCCCAATCCATAGACCAACTCCCCGACATCCAGGGTGAGTTCTTCTTTCATATAAGTTGTATCGGATGCAAACAGGAACTTTTCTCCGGCAGTCGCAGTCACATGGCCCAGCGCCTTATTCATGCTGGATGTCAGCAGACGGTCCCCGTGATAGAACTTCATATAGAAATTATAATTGCCCTTACCGATATGAAGAGACGTATCACCGCTCCGATAAGTATACTCGGCGCCTTCTGTCTGGATCTCCACTTCCGGCTGATAATCCGCAACTAAAAATTCCGGGCCATGATTGACCGCTCCTTTATGGTGATAGGCCTTGACCTTAATCACATTTTTCAAAGGAGACGAAATTTCCAGTGTAATTGTACCGCCGCCCAGCGTGCAGCCCATGTTGTGAATCGGAACACAGGGCGCGTATAACTTCAGCGTCTGCCCCTCTATCTTGGCATCATACACCCCATTGGGATGCATCATTCGGAATCCATCCTTTGTCAACCAATATCCATTTGTAAACTTCATAACAGTCACCATGCCTTTGCAGTGCAAAAGCGATCCTTTCTTTCAAAAATTGAGCCAGTGTAAAATTGCTATGCATAAAAAGGGTCCGCACGATGATTTTTACTTTCATCTACCATTTACATGTAACACTGGACAAGTTACATGATACTGCCTGCCCCGGCTAGCATTCCCTTTCTGCAAGGAGTCTCCGGACGGCTATCGGCAAAACATCTCATCCTGCCGTCAAAAATTCCGAGACAACCATGACTACATCATAATATACTCGCCTGTAAAGATCAAGTGTTATTTGTAAATTTTTCAGAGGATATGCAGCCGATTTATTCCTGCGAAGTCTCTGCCGGTTCTGCAATCCGTATCATAATTTCAACCGGTGCAGTTCCCCAAAAATGGAAGGTGCATTTTGTGTCCTCATCCAGCATCTCTAAAAAATGTTTTGTCAATACAATGCCGGAATCTGTGACATAAAAATCTTCATCATACCGCAGATACGGCGTCCAGCTATCCTGGGTACTGGCATTGGCGCCGCTCTCGACTTCTACCGCGGATACCGTCTGCAAAGAAGCGCCGTAAAATTCGACCGAAACCGTCAGATCAAATTTTTCACCCTGTGCCGAGAGCGTATATTCTGTGTGCCCAACGGTCGGCTGATTGATCTGAAAGATATCTAAATGGTAATCCGCACCCTCGGAGAATCGGAAATCCAATGTAGCACTGAGGCCGTATTCTGTTTTCTGGACCGACTCCAGATATTCCCGCTTTAAAGTCACAACGTTGCCATCAAGTAGATAATCTTGTCCCAGTGTCAACGCACGCTCTCCTTCATAAATGCCCTGCAGGGTGTTACCTCGAAGTTCCATATTCACTTTTTTATCTTCCAGCTGTTCTGACGGATTGAGATAAATAGCGCCCGGAATGACAAACGAATTCTCCTGCGATCCCGCTGCCTGTAAAATGATTTCCGCAATCCGCGGATAATTCCATTCTTTCGCAGACCGGTTATAGATGGTGCCATTATCCCACAGCATTACAGAGATCTGATTTGCCTGTGCAGTTTCCGTAATATAGTCGTACCAGTATAATTGCGCGGGTTCGTATACATAAGCGTTGCAGGCAAATTCAGTCAACAAGACCGGTATGCCCTTAGCTACATAGGTATCGTGCAAACGCACAAAAAGATCCTGTACTACGTTCTTATCTTCTTCTGTGCCCCAGGAAGTTTTTCCCCACCAATTAGAAACAAAGTCCCAGGGGGAATAATAATGGAACGTCACCATCAAACGGTCATCTTCCGGTAGAACCAGTCCCTCCATGGTCTTCTCTGGATCATTTCCGGATCCACTGAGAATTAAGCACCGTTCTGTATTACCGCCACCTGTAGCCCGTACTGTTTCTACAAATTCACGGTTTAACGTATTGAGCTGATCATCGGTTAAAGTAGTCGGCGGTTCATTCAGCGCTTCAAAAAGCAGGAACTGACTTTTATCTTTAAACCGCTCTGCAATCTGACTCCAGATCTTGACAAATTTTTGGGTGGTTTCTTCCGGCTGTTCGGTCATATTTGCAACCCATTCCCAGGAATCATGATACATGTTGAGTACCGCATAAGCACCCTGATCAATCACCCAGTCTACAACCTGCTCCACCCGATCTAACCAAATCGAATCAATGATATAATCAGGGCCTTCACCGACATGATGCGTCCAGGTAACTGGTATCCGAATACTGCGAAATCCATCTGCCAGAATGCCATCAATGGTCGATTTCTCGACCAGTTCATTGTTCCAGGACGTCTCGGTTGGAATGGCATCCAGCGAATTCCCAAGATTCCATCCCGGCTGCATGGCCTGCGCCATTTCGATCGGAGTCTGCTGGTTGAACGAATTTGGCTCCTGCAGTTCCGATTCTTCTTCCACTTGACTTTGTGTCTGACTTTCGGCAGAAGAAACAAATGGCTCGGATGAAAGTGTGTCGCTGCTGGTTGTTTCCCCCGTCCGACAGCCTGCCAGAATACTCATCGACAACACGGCGGCCAAACAAAGAGCCTGTATCTTAATAAATTGATCTTTCATGAAAATCCTCCGGTAACATTGGTTGTGCTAAGCACCTTTTTACTGAGTTTGTCTTTATATTATACCGCTTTTTTCCCTATTTTACAATAGATTTCGCACAAAATGTCTCCCAGCCCGCCAGGGATGGACCCTGACGGTTACCGTTTCCTGACGGGATCCTGGTACAAAAATCATTTAATCTTTGCCAATCAGAATACAAAAACACATAACAAATGGATAGGAGGGACGGCATATCATCCTATCGGTTGTTGAACGCAGCCAGTCCTTCTGTACTTGAAACAGCATCCTATCCTATTTGTCTGCAGATCCATCAAAGAGCTTCTGTAATCCGCCAGCGAGGTATCCAAAATCGAGCGCATACTGTAAAATATTCATTTTTGATCATATCGGCCACAGATACCGGCCGCCTACAAAAAAAACGGGCAGCCACAGCCGCCCGTTTTTTCTCAAAATATTGTTTGATATAGATGGACCAGAGCACTTGCAGTTTCCTGTCTTTCTCTGACCCTCCTTGTGTAAAAATACCTGCTAACCAACGATACCCGCGCGTTCCATACCTTCTACAAAATATCTCTGACCGACCAGATAGACAATAATCAGCGGCAAGATAAATAAGCCGCACCCTGCATATTTTGTCGGGATAACGTATGTAAGGTTGGTAACCTCCGAACTACCAGTAATAGCGGATGTGATATTAACCAAACGTACAGCCAGCGTACGGTTTGCAGATTCCAAATACATATCCGGTTCAAACACATCATTCCAATGCCATACAAAGGAAAGCAGAATAACGGATACCATCGGCGCCGTAGCATTCGGCCACATAATCCGCATATATGTCCGGAAAGGACCGCATCCATCGATATAGCCCGCCTCTTCCAACTCTTTGGGCATACCACGGTAGAACTGTCGGAACAGATAGATAAACAAACCGCTCTTTAATCCGACACCAAAGAAGGAAGGCAAAATTAATGGAACAAAGGTATTGACCAGATTGATGGGTCCGCCCGTAATCGCCGTGAATATACCGAAAATATCAAAGGTTCTGTACTGCAGGTACTGCGGGAGGACAATCGTCTGGACCGGAATAATCAGCGTCAGAATGACCAAAGCGAAAATCAGGTTTTTCTCTTTGAATTTAAAACGCGCAAATCCATATCCGATAAAAGAACAGGTGATCGTCTGCAACACAGTTGTCGTCACAGCAATAATCAAAGTATTTTTCAAGCCGGCCAAATAGTCGATAGCCTCAAAAGCTGCTGGATAGTTGGAAAGGCTGGGATGCTTTGGAACCCATACGGTTGTCGAGTCCAGCATATCCGCCTGCGACTTCAGGCTGGTAGAAACAATATAGATGACAGGATAAATCAAAACATATACCAGACCGGTAAAAAGAATCAGAAGGAAAATGTTGAGCAACACATTCTTCCAGAAAGGGGCCTGTTTGACTTTATGTTTCTGGCGATTCAGCCACTGATTGAACGTCGGGCCTTTCTTTTTCAAACCGGCTGGTTTTGCCGAAATTGCTTTTTGACTCACTTCTATTCCCTCCGTCCTTTAATCGTTCATATAAAACGCTTTTCTGGAAATCAGTCCGACAACAATCACCAGCACGACAGCGATGATGGCAAAATAAATCCAGGATAGCGCCGAACTATAGCCATAATCAAGCGTAGTGCCAAAGGCCGTGTCTTGTATGTACTCTAAGGTCTTATTATTAATGTCTGTAAACGAGTCAACAACTGTGTAAACAACATTAACAATAATGATCGGAGAGATCATCGGGAAGGTAATTTTCCAGAAAGCCTCCCAAGCCGTACAACCCTCAATCGAAGCACTTTCATACAAAGAAGGAGAGATTGACTGCAGCCCGGACAGGAATAGCAAGATCTGTACGCCGGACTTCCAGATAACGTCATAAATTCGGTCCATGGCATTGGTGAAATATTCAACCATGGGATTGTAGTTGGTCATCTGGAGCAACATGGTCTTAAAGTCAACTGTTCGCAGCAGCGGCATACCCGAACCGCCAGCCGCACCAGAAAACTGTGCCGACATATCGCTGCTCATAACAGACATCAACGCTCCGGACATAATGATAACCGGCAGGAAGAAAGCTGCACGGACCAATCCACGCCCTCTGAATTTCCGGTTAAGCAAAACCGCAATAAAAAGACTAAAGAAAACAACCATGACGATATCCATTGCCATAATCGACAGGGTATCAATCAGCAACGGAATAAATTCCGCATCGGAAACGAATGCCTTTTGATAGTTATCCCATCCAAGAAATTGCAGTTCCAGCCCGGTCCTGGTCGTTGAAACTCTGCTGAAAGAAAATTGTAAAGACTGCACCAGTGGCCTAGCAACAAACAACAGGAATCCGACAAACCATACATAGACGAAACAACGTCCGGCTACCCTCTGGCTCTTTTGTAAGCTTCTGAACTTCTTTGGCCGACGGTTGGCGGCTTTTGCTGCCGCTTTCTGCGCTCTGACTGCCTTTTTAGCTGCCTTTGCCTGTGCTTTTTGCGCCTGTGCCGCTTTCTTATCAGCCGGTTTTACAGCCTTTTGCACCTGCGCCTTAGGATCAACCGACTTTTCAGTATTCGGCACAACTTTCTCAACAGCCTGCTTCTCCGCTTTTTTTGCTTTAGCGGACTTTTTCTCTTCCTTCTGTGCCTTAACCGCCATCTTGACCTGATCGTCTTTGGAGGACTTTGTCTGTTTGGTCTCTGCATTTACTGCAGCATCAGCCGTATCCTGATTGGGTGTTTTTTTCTCTTCCACAACTGTCCCCCCTATCTTATTTTACCAGCGCAAAGGATAAGGCGTCAACCCTTACACCATCCGCGCTGTAGGCTTCTGTCTCGTTGTAATTGACGATGACAGACACGCCGTTTTCATATGTGGTTCTGTACACCTGGTCTGCTAACTTTTCATGATTTACCATTCTCTGATTATATACCAGATCATAGTATTCTCCTGCCAGTTCCTGATATTTAATGGCATTGGGGAGCCATTCTTCATAGTTACAGGAGAACAAGGTATTCAGTTCCGTTCCCAGCAAAATCGAGGATTCTTCCTGCATACCAATATAATGAGGAATTGCACCGTATTCTATAGACTGCAGGAAGGACTTTGTTTTATCGCTGGAAAGGTTATATGCAGGACCGGAATAAGTAATGTACCCATGAATGACCATCTGGTAGAAAGGAACAGATTCCGATTCCATATAAAATCCGGAGTTTTCCAAGGGTACATCCGTCAGATCGGTTGCATATCCCCAAGTATACGCGTTTCCATAGGTGAGCATCACTTTTTCTGCCTGAGAAGCTAAGATGTCCAGAGATTCGTATAAATAATCTGCAATCTGGTCACGGTAGGTGATTTTCTTTTCCGCATACTCGGAATAAACCAATTCACCGATACTCTCCAACCCGATATTTTTGAGTCCGATCTCTGCGGTACTGTTTACATATTTCTGTACAGCCTCCGGCAGAGACAAATAGGTAGTTTTATACCAGGTATGAGACGATTTATCCGCTTTTCGGGAGGTATTATCCTGACGGTAATACTTATAGGAGAAACTGATACCATTGCTGACGTTTCTCACAGCATGTTCACTGGAAGAGAAGCCATCGCCTGTTTGATGTACCTCCACCAGTTCGCCGGCCAGGAAAAGATTGTCTCCGTTTTCTAGGGTATAATCCTGCAAAGCCAGCAAACCTTCTTCTCCGCCCAGTTTTGCCGCCGGTTTAACTTCAGTGGTCCATGTACTCATGTACCCGCCGCTGTTAAACCCATAGTACTTGAGATTGACGTTGTCAATTCCATTTTCCGCCAGATGATCCAGCATATCCTGGGTACCCTCAAAACTGGTTAAGGCGGTAAACCTGGTCAGCGGAATACCGATAAAGGAACTTTCAATCCGCAGGCCGCCCAAGACATCCAAATGCATATCAACAGAATCTGTTACCTTGTCTTTCAATACGCCCTGCTCAAGCAGATATTCCTGGTATTCTTCTGCCATGCCAACATAATTTGCTTTATCATCCTGCAGAAGATGATACTCCACGGTAATATCCTTGGTGATTGGGGTAGGAGACAAAGTCCGGTAGTTTGCATTATTGGTGGTCGCACTGTCATATACGCTTAAAGAACCGACCGCGCGATAGATGAACGCCGGATAGACACGGAAAAAGTTATTCATGTTCCCCGCTACGCCGCTGCGGATATTCATTGCAAACTCACCGCTTGTGGCAATGCCCAAAAATCCAGTATCATTCTTTTTGTTACCAAATACCGGCATCCGGTAACCGTTCTCAACCGGCATCGAACCGGGATCATTCATCGAAAGATCCTGCCCGTATACCGTTCTTGCCAGTTCGATACCGGTATAGTTGGTATCAAAGTTGATCAATGCGCCGGAACCGTCTGGAACAAAGAGATATCCGTCATCTGTTTTCTGTCCAGCATTGAAATAGGGGAGAACATAGACATAGTTAATCAATACTTCATCATTATCCTGAATACCACCGCTCGGAATCGTTACATTAAATCCGGTGTCAGTCAGGGTATACTCAACAACAACCTTTAACTCTTCTCCCTTCGGCACTTCAAACGAACTGCTGTTCAATGCCGAGAAGTTATATGTCACCCGGATTCCATTGTCTATTTTCTCGGTTGTAAAATTGCCGTCTCTGGTACAATTGAGATAAGATGACTCGATAGTCTCTGTCATATTGGAAATCGAGATTTCGCCCTCTTTGGTGATCTGTCTTTTATAGACGTTGATCACAATATGCGAAGCGATCATAAACTTATTGACGCCCTTGGCCAATGTATCGGACTCCCACTCCAAAGGAACGCCGGTCCATGTTCTGCCGGTCTGTTTATCCCGGATGCCGATGTCAGCCAGACTATCGCAAAAATACATAATATACTGACTGTTTTCTGCAATCACTTCTGTATAAAGGTCGTCAAACTCAATTGGTTGAACTTCTTCCTCGCCTTCCTGCGTCCCTTCTTCCGGAACAGACTCTTCTGTATTTTCTGCTGTTCCTTCTTCCTGCGATGCTTCTGCCTCCGTATCCGTAGCTGACGCATCTGCCGGGGTACTCTCTTCTGTGGCTGCAACAGCTTCAGAAGATTCCACAGAAGTTTCAGGCTGGGTGACTTCATCTTCTGGAGCCGCCCCAACAGTGAAGGTGATCGAAGTCAGTATCGAAGCCAACATACAAAGGGCGAGAATTCCAGTCAAAAATCTTTTCCCTTTTTTGAACAACGACTGCATTAATACTCCCCCTTTACTTAAGAATTAAATTTCAGTTCCAACGCCACTGTAGAAAGGAAGGATACCAGCTGCTGGAAAGTACTGAAAATAATGATACCGATAAAAATTGCTGCTGCAATACCTAAAATCGTGAAAATTCCCATCGCTAATGTTTTGCCCATGGTATAATCCTGAATTGTCAGATTTCCAAAAATCAGCAAAATGATGGTCCAGTACCATGCGCACTGATTCAGAACATTCATGATTGCCCCTTCATCACTGGTCAGGAACAAACTCAAAATCAGCCACGGAATTAATAATATGATCAATGGGAACAATGAAAAACAGGTCTGCACCCAAAGCTGTTTCATCGTTGCTTTACCGTTAAACAGCGTACTCAATGCCCAGTTCATAATGGTCCACGCCGCTACCGGCAGCACATATGTTGCAATCGTGGAAAGAAGATTAATATCTTCAGGCTCCGTCCAATTAAAAATATAGCCGGAAAATTGTTCAATCAGCACCTGCATCAGGCATACCAGGAACAAAATGCAGTTAGCTGCAGCAAAGGTATGTTTTTTATGATATTTCAGTTCCCAAAACCCATCAAAGGGATGAATCATAATATGAAAAGCATAACACCCTGTGTGTAATATTTCTTTCGCTGTATTCATAGTTTGTCTCCTCCTTCCTTAAGAATTAATATAACGAATAAAGGATATATTGTGCTTTTTAAGGATTTTAAAGACAACTACTACAAGAATAAGAACAACAACAATACCCACTACAATTTCCGTAAAATGTTCTCTCAATACAATATTTCTTTGTTTTTCAAAAGCATCTGAATAATATTCACGGTTGCGTCCATTTTTAAAGGCTTCCATTGCGCCGTCATAATCCTCTGCTTTTAAAAGTGCTTTACCGATTCCAATATAGGCAAGGTCATAGTTGGAATCCATAGCCAATACCTCCTGCCAGGGTTCCAGAGATTCTGCATATTCTCCATCCTGGTATAAGCGGTTGGCCTCTAAAATCTTTTCACCAAATTCGGTTCTTCCAAAGATCGTAATCATTCCATTTGTTTCATCCAAAACATAGACCTTGTTATCCTTGAGTTCTATTGCTGCCGGAGAAGTAAACAATCCATTGGCCGTTCCTTCACCGCCGAAGTTAAACAACAGGTTTCCATATGAATCATATACAAACACTTTACAGGAAGTTTTATCCAGCGCGTAGATATTATCATCCTCATCCACACGAAGATCGACAAAGGCAGTGACCTTGTTCCATCCTGTTGGCGTCCTGACATAGTTTCCATATTTATTTCCTGTACGGCCCTCTGTAATCAAAACGTTAGATCCCTTCGCGTTAAGCCGTTTGATCTGATCTGTCTCTACCTTTTGTGTTGTGGTATAGACGAAATCGCGGTCATCTACCAAAACGTTGGAATATTCAGTCGGTACAAACTGTTCACGTTTTTGCTTCTGCTCACGTGTCAGGAACATACGGTAAATGATTTCCAGCGGATCCGGCACAACCGAGTTACTTCCGAAGAATTTGACAAACTCGCCATCTTCATTCAGCTGAATCAGACCATCCGTACAGGCCACCGATACAACGTAGATTCTGCCGGCAGAGTCTACGCTGACCTTTTGAGGCTTAAACGTATTTGACGAACCAGTCAAAACAACGTTAGCAATGATCTGCAGAAGATTTCCATCCTCATCCAGCTTAACAATCCGCGCATTCTGTGTATCACAAATATACATATTAAAATCAGAATCAACGAAAATGCCTTCTGGCAAGTTAAAGGTCTCACGTGTGCCGTTATTATCAAAGCCATCAAAAATCGCGTCGACCTCAAAATCCTCAGTAAACCGGATCACGCGGTTTTTTACCGATTCTACAAGGTAAAATCTTCCCATAGAATCTACTTTCAAATCTTTCGGAGCAGAAAGGCTTTCCAGTCCCAGATCTCCGCCCCAAAGAACCTTTTCAGGCTCATACGCATTTAACGTCGGAATTTCCGAAAGGCTCCGTCCATAGTTATAACCGCTGTACGGGGTAAACGCACTGACAGTTAAACTAAAAAGCGTTAGGAAAACAAAAGTAAATGCGATGGTTTTTATATAAATCCGTTTCATTCCTCTCGTTTCCTCCTTTTAGTCTTTCATACCGGATGATTTCATTGTCTCCACGACGTTACTCTGGGTTAAGATGAAAATGGTAATCGGCGGAATCATCAAAATGAAACCAACCGCAGCCGATGCGCCCATACGCGCCAGACCGCCAGCCTGTACATAGGACAGTGCTAATGGGAAAGTTTTCATCGCTTCCTGACGAATATAAAGGGAGACAGAACCACTGTCATTCCAGGAAGCCTGGAATGCAAACAGTGTCAGGGTCAGCCATGCTGGCTTTACGTTCGGCATAACAATACGCCAGAAGATCCGGAACTCGGAAGCACCGTCAATTCGTGCAGCCTCCAGAATTGCGTCGTTGATCTGTTCCATAAACTGCTTCATCAGGTATAATCCCAGGGTACTGACCATCATCGGAACGATAACGGCGTAATATGTATCCAGCCATCCCAAAGAATCCATCAGAAGGAAGCGCGGGATGTTGACAACGAAGCCGGAAAACATCAAAGAGATAACCACTGTCTGGAACATAAAATTCTTTCCTGGAAACTTGTTTTTGGCCAGCGGATAGGCTGCCATGGAAGCCAGAATAACGTGTCCGAAGGTTCCGACAGCACTGATAAAAATACTGTTAAACAAGTAACGCGAAAGCGGGATAAATGAGTTTCCCAATGCCGCAAACAGATCTTTAAAGTTTTGGGTTGTAGGATGCCGGACAAAAAACGTCGGCGGGAATTTCAGCAATTCATTAATAGGCTTAAAAGCAAGGTTTACTGTATAAACCAGTGGAAGTACCATAAAGCAGGCAACCAACGTCAGGCATATGGTGATTAAAATATTGCCCCCAATGGATCTCGTGCTTTTTAAGCCAACTCTTCTCGAACTCACTTAGACACTCACTCCTCTTTATACGATATCAATCTTGGGTCTATTTTTAATCACCAGGTTTAATCAGCTTACGCACGGCAAAGTTGGATGCCAGCGTCAGAGCAAACAGAATCACCGCAATCGAACAGGCATACCCCATCTCGTATCGCACGGTACCATAGTCCATCATGTGAAGAACAATCGTATGTGCTGAGTACAGTGGGCTGGGGTTACCGACCAGCGCGGAGCTGACGTCCGCAACAGAGAACGCTGCTGTAATCTGCATAACCGCACCGAACATCAACTGTCCCTTCATGGAAGGAAGGGTGATGTGCCACAACTCCTGCCAACGGTTTTTGATACCGTCCAACGCACCTGATTCATATAATGTCCGGTCAACGCCCTGTAGGCCTGCGATAAAGGAAAGGAAGCTGGTACCCAAACTCATCCAGAGCTGTACAACCATAACGATTCCAAGCGTCCATTCAGGATTCATCAGCCAGAGGACCGGTGTTTTTACCAGGCCTAACTTTAACAGAAGACCGTTTAAAAGACCATTAGAGTCTGCTGAAAAGATATAGGTCCAGATAAAGAAAACGTTACCGGAAATAGAAGGTGCATAAAAGAACAGTGTTGCAATGGCACGGATCTTCGGCCGCAGCTCATTGATAAACCACGCAAACAATAAACACGCCAGATAACTGAGCGGTCCGGTGACAACTGCAAACACCATGGTGTTTCGCAGCGAAATCAGGAAGACCGAGTCGTCTAAGAACAACCGCATGTAGTTGTCCCAACCGATAAAACGTGCAGGTTCAATAATGTTGTAGTAAGTAAAACTTAATCCAATCGCCATTGCTACCGGCACGACCGTAAAGAGAACAAACAGAATCATGAAGGGCGCCAACAGGACGTAGGAAGCCCGGTTCCGTTTTATCTCCTTCCAGGTATAAGCCGCTCTTTCCTTAAAGGGCAGTGCGCGTACACCTGTTTTTACGGATGCCGTATTTTGATTTCCAGCCACAAAATATACCCCCTTGCCCTTATTAGTCGTTCAGATTCAGCTCTTCGCGTTTTGCCTGAATCTCTAAAGTGATCTCTTCTGTATATTTTACAATAGATTCCCTCGGCACCTCAATATTATTGATAACCTCATTAAATGCGTTATTCAGGTGACGGGAAGTATAGTAACTACCCGGAACAACCGGTGTTTCAACAACGTTTCTCCACTGGGTGATAATGGTATCATAAATGTCGCGGGGCCATGCCAGATAAGAAACCGCTTCGATGTTTGCCGTATTATATCGGGCAGCTGCACCAAGAATTGCCTCCAACTCTCTTGCATATTCTACCTGCGTCTCGGTAGACATCCACCATTTCATGAATTCCCAGGCGTTTTCCTGTTTTTTGGTTCCCTCGCCAACCTGCGCAAGCATAACGCAGGAGGTTCCTCCGTTACCAGCGATCGCATTGTTGATGGTTCCATCTTCCTGTACTGTGCCAGGCAGAGCAGCCATGCCCCACAGACCTTTGATTTCCGGAGCGGCAACAGCGATCTGATTGTATAACGTATAGTCGCCGAAGCCTAAAGGCATTTCTCCGTTTCTGAAACGGTTATAGAAGTCGGAGGATACCGGCAGTCCGTACAGGGTATACAGTTCACAGTATTCCTGGAAAGACTGTACACTTTCCGGTGAATCCAGCAAGCATTCAGACAGATCGTCGGAATAATATTGTCCGCCGCGCTGATACAGCATTGTAGTAAAGATCGGAAGGCCGCCAGGAGAAACATCCAGGTTGTTTTCCTGAATCGTTCCGAGTGCCGTATAGAACTCTTCCCAGGTCTCCGGGACCTTGATGCCCAGTTCACCTAAAATATCCTTCCGGTAGAACATAACCATAAAGCCCTGTGTCTGCGGCAGCGCATAGACTGCATCACCATAAGTATAAGGCGTAAATGCGCTCGGCATAAACCAGCTCTGTACTTCATCGAATCCTTCCAGCTTAGACAGATCGACCAGTGCATTACGCACACCGTAGTCAATCGGCAGTGTACCGGAGGTTCCAAGCGCTACATCCGGACCTTCTCCGGAAGCCGTTGCATAGAGAAGTGTCGATTCATTTGAAAGAATATTAAAGTTTACCTTAATACCGGTTTCTTTTGTAAAACCATAGTCAATCATTTTCTTTAACGTGGTCGCCTGGTCACGTCCTAAGGTTGCCCATACTGTAATGACATCTTCCTCGTCTTCCTGATAGGCGTTACCGATCGAGGAGTCATCAATGGTAAAGGACACAAAGAACTTCTTGATTTCATACCAGGCGCCTTCAAAAAAGCCAGGCTCTGCAGGATCCATCTCCTGATCGGGAGAAGCAACCACAAGATAGTCAATTTCCACCGGCTGATTTCTGGCAGTCAGCGCCCAGGATGCCAGCGAAGAAATATTGGATTTAAAATTACTTAACACATTGGAAATAACGTCCGGATTTTCAATCATCTCTTCTATCTGCTGAATCAGCTGGTCAATAACAGCCGCTTCGTTGGTCGAAGAAGAGCTCAGTGCAACAATTGCATCAGCCTGTTCCTGCAGACGAGCTTGCAGTGATGTCAGCTGATCGATCAGATCCGGCAGACGGGCATCCAGACGGTAGTCACGATAGATGTCCGGGCTTGGACCTGTAATCATAATGATGCGGGTATACAGATCGGTCAGATCCAGAACCAGTTCCTGAATCGAACGGAGAATCTCTGCAACTTCACCCATATTCATTTTCAAACGGATCGTATGGGTACCCGCCGTCAGTTCAAATTTATAGGGATTTCCTTCTGCATCGCTGATCCACATGGACTGAAAAGCGGTGTCATAATTAAAATGGATCATCTTTGCTTCCGAGAACGGTACCTCGCCGTCAATCGTCAGTTCACGGGTCGCCGGGAAACTGATGCTGGTAGACTGGCGGAAACGCATACCGATTGTATACAAGCCATCTTCAGGAACTTCAAATTCCCATTGGATCCACTGATTGGGAAGATTCCAGTTGGTGCTGCCGATGGTATTCAACCGGGAACTCTTCAAATCGGTAGGTATTGTATAGGCGCTGGACTTATCCGAAATCGGATATAAGCTGGCGTCTGATTTCAGGACAGCATCTTCACCCTGAATCATAATTTTATGCCCGCTGGTATCCTGCATGGTATATTCTGCAGAAACCTCTGCATAACTTTCCGGAAGTTCATATGTAAAAAGGGTAATTTTTTCAAAAATAACAGGTTCTTTCACCGAAGTCAGCCGAATCGTATGCTTTCCCTGTGAAAAGTAAAATTTAAATGGGTCTATGGTCAAACCATCTGAGTCCACCAGATCGGTTTCAGTCCACATGGGAACCTCAACTTGTGTAGGACGGATATCGTTTCCCTGATTATCGCGCTGGAAAAACTGTCCTTCCACCCAGCCTTCTTCCTGTTTCTGCTCTTCGGTATATTCCTCGTTTACCCAGTTTCGTTTCAGGGTAAAGACCGCCGCTTCAGAAAAGGGAACTTCTCCATCGATCCGCAGTTCCCTTTCAATATCCGAGCTTTTCCCGGCAACTGTATAATAAGAAATATTGATACTGTACAAACCATCTGCCGGAATATCTACTTCCCATTCCAGGAAGCCATCCTCTCCGGACTCTACAACTTTTCCGGAAACGCCCTCGTATCCGTCATGTACCTGTACCTCTCCTTCGCTGGCCGTATAATCCGCTGCTTGAATCACAATCGGATTTTGGCCATCAGGAACAGAAGCATATTCGGAAATATACTCTGCATAGGAGACTCTTTCTTCATACAAGGGTGAATCATCCTCTTCTTCACCCGCCGCAGTATCGACAGCAGCAACCGCTGTGTCTTCGATACCTTCTGTGTTTGCTACGTCTTCAGCGCTTACGGTAATTCCGCCGGCTACCAGGCTTAACGTCATGGACAGCGCCAGCAACATCGACATAACCCTTTTCATCAAGACACTCCTTTTCACCATACTTGAACCTGCTAAATACCCTTTCTATCATGAACGCAAAACGGAATCAGACCCACTGCCCATTTCGCTGTCATCTGGTCAAGGCCACCGTATCCGGTGGATTCTCTGCATATGTGAAAGATCACCAATTACAGAATTTTAGCACATCGTAACATGATTATTATACATGATATATACCAGCTTGTAAATAGTTCATTCAAAATTTTTTGTATATTGTTAACAAAGGGCTGGCAAATAACCAATAAAAATGCGATATTATAGGGTTTTTTTGCGGCAAATTCATGAAAATTTCTTATTTTCTTCACCTAAATTTCACATAATTTTCTGAAATGATCCGTCTTTTTGCCGAAAGGCCTTTTTTACATCCTCCGCCGACAGTTTTGGACGCCGGTAGGCATCAAATACGCCTTTATTATTCTGTGTTTTGGGACGGCTACTCCAGTTTCCTTCGGTCACGCGGCAGTCACAGAACTGCCAGATAAACGCGCCAGTTAAAAACGGTGCCTGTAAGTAGCAGGCCAGATCAGCCTGCAGGCTGTCTGCCTGCCGCTCTTCGCTCCAGTGTTCCCTTCCCATACTGCGAAACCCATAAACTGCCCCAGCGCCGAATTCACTGATCACCATAGGCTTTCCTTCGCCCCCATGCGTCCGGGTCCATTCCTGGAGGCTTTTAAGCTTCTCCCATGCATCCTGATCATCATACCAGTTTGCATAAATATTATAGGAGACGATATCGGCCAGATCCAGGCACCGGTCAGAAAAATGTGCATTGGAAGCATAGGTGACTGGACGTGTCCGGTCAAAATCACGAATCTGGCCAATCTGACTTTCATAATGGTGCCGCACACGCTCGTCCCAGGACGAACACTCATTCAGCACGGCCCAGATGACAATGGAAGGATGGTTATAATGATTTTCGAGCATTTCCTGAATACATACTCGACTCTGGCTTTCAAAAGCGGGATTCTCCATTTCTTCCGGGGACAATCCTCTGGCATGTGCTTCTTCCCAAACCAGCATGCCATAGCTATCGCATAAATCCAGGAAGCGCTCGTCGTTGGGATAATGGCTGGTACGCACACTGTTGGCTCCCGTTTCCCGCATCAGAGCGAGATCCCGCATCTGGGCTGCCAGCGGCAGTGCACAACCAAACTGCGGATCATCCTCATGCCGGTTGTATCCTTTCAGGAAAATCGGACGGCCATTGAGCAGCAGCCGGTTCCCGGATACCTGTATTTCCCGGAATCCAACCCGGTCAATCCAGTCATCGACCGGATAATTTTCGTTCATAAAAAATAATGCCATCTTCAGCAGATAAAGTGCAGGAGATTCCGGGGACCATTCTTTCACATCCTGCAATACAAAAGATTTTTCAAAAGAAACCTTTCGCCCGGCCGGAACCGTCACTTCCCCGAAGTCCAGGGAAATATGACGTCCCAGCTGGCCTTTGCATAAAAGGGTGGCCGGCTTTCCGCAGAGATTGTGCAGCTCCACCCGGATTTGGGCCTCCCAGGCGTTTCCGCATCGTCGCGGCGTAAAGAAAACCTTTTCAATATAAACATTGTTTAAATATTCCAGACTGACTGGCCTGGTGATCCCGCCGTATGTATAGTAATCATTTTCTTTATGCAGCGCAGATGCTTCAGAAAAGGAATTATCGACGACCAATTCAATTTCATGCCGGCCTTCGGGCGCATCGGGAAGCAAAATAGAAAAAGGCGTGTACGCGCCATAATGACCTCCCACTTTTTTCTTGTTGACATAGACCTCCGCAGTATGGCTGACACCTTTAAAAACAAGGCGCAGATTGGATTTTCTTTTGGTAAAAATCACCTTCCGGTACAAAGCCCGCCCACGGTATCCACGGCAGGATGGATCCATTTCCCAGCAGCTCGGCACCAGCATTTTTTCACTGCAAGGCTCGCATCCTGTAAAATCCCCGTCAAGCTTTTGGAATTCCCATATTCCTTCCAAATCCTCTGTATAACGGATTTCATGGGTTTGAAACAGCCTTTCCATGATATTTTCTCCCATCTTCATTCTTTTTGAACAGTTGGAGAACAACCTTGTCTGTTCTATCTTATGCAAAAATAATGGTTTTCATTTACAAATTTTGTTTAAAAAGTAAAATGTCCAGACACAAAAAGGCACGCCGGAACCTACATTCCGGCATGTCAAAAAAATCTAGTATTATTATACAATATTTTCTCTTTTTCGTAAAGAGGGGAAGACAATTTTCTTCTGCTTGATTTCAAAAAAGATGGCATTTCTTGTTGTCCGAATCAGAAAAGACAAATATACCTGCCCCAGCGGCCTTTCGTCAATCAGCATCCATTCCCGCAGTACAGCAGAATAGAACCCCTGTCCCTATTCAGGAGCACAAGCCAGCGCAAATACCCCGTGTGATAAAGACGCTTTCTGATTTTGAAAGCGCAGGGCATATCGGAAGATATACCCTGCGCTTCTGCCCGTTTCCTCTGAAACCAGGGAGAAACGTTGCCCGCGAGGTACAGGCCCGCTTCTCAGGCCGTGATATGGCACTACCCCGGTTCACACGAATTTCCAGCCGCTTCGTATTCGGATTTTGTCAGTCTCCAATGATATTGTAATCTGCCCTTACTCGGTTGCGGAATATCCTCCGTCAAAATGAGCGAGAATCCATTCTTTTCCCATACCCGTCTAGAACGAATATTATAATCTTCACAAAAACAATGTAAAACATCAACCTTTTCTACCGTGAATGCAAAATCCACCAGCATTCTGATAAAGAGGGTTCCGATTCCTTTGCCCCAATACGATTTTTCACCAATCATCATATCAATTCTTCTTACATCGGTATCATCCGTATACATTGCTTTAACGTTAGACAAATTCATTTTTTGCAACCAACACTCACCAATGACTTGCCCATTTACTTCGATTGCAAAGTAAAGAATGTCCTGCGGCGCCCCTCCATATATTTTGTGTATGATCTCCGGAGGATAACTCTGAATGTCGTCCCCTTCCGCCCAATATAAGACTTCAGGATCAGCGTTCCATTGATACAGATACGGCAAATCCTCATCTGATAGGGGACGCAGCACAATCTTATACTGATCGTTTCCCCCATATAATGTGATATTATGTGCCTTGATGATGCTCATATTTTGCCTCCCACTACCTGTTTGTTCCCATGTAGGCCGAAAGGTAAGGATCGAATCCATGTAAAAGAAAAGAGAAGCAAACCCTGATAAATCCTTTGCTTCTCTCGTAAGGCATATGGAAAACAGTAAAAAGCGGAAAGATCATGACTCAATCCTTAGATACCCCCGCCATCGCCGTTGACCTGCCGGTTTTCTGCAAGACCGGCGGGGAATCTATCCCTTTTCCCGATCTCTTTTTCAATGGATGCCGGCTCCCTCCTGCACCTGAATGTCCTGATCGCGCAGGAGGGAATGCACCGGCCTGTTTGCTACCATTTTTTCTCTTCTCCCGGACAATCACTGTTGACCCTGGCCGCACGTGCTTCGACGAAGCAGCCGCATTTCCGGCACATACCATCTGCCAGTTCATCACACGTCTTACATAGCTGCAAACGCCGCTGGTAAGTCTCTTCATCTGCCTTTTGCTCTGGCGGCAGCAGCGAGATATACTCATAAATGCTGGCAAAATACTGCTCCTGATCCATCTCGGAGAGCAGACAGCGACGGCAGAATGGTTTTCCCGGCTTATTCAAGAGTGATCGAAACGATGCTGCAGCAAGGCATCTGGATCGACATATGTCCATCCTTGAGGGTATAGCCTGAGAATACTTCCGTATGTACAGCATCCGGATTTTCAAAGGTATTGTGCGCATCCATCGCATTGGTCAGGATTTCGGCTTCTTTTACCCCTTTAGCATCAAATCCGATAAGATTGACATCAACATCAAACGCCTCCTGCAAAGAGCAGTTTGAAATAGTCAGCATCAGCTTGCCGTCTGCGGAAATGGATACAGACTGCGAAAGGCTCGGAACCTGCAGATCGCCGGCGCATCCGACCGCCTTGTTTTCCACAAAACTGTCTACCAGTGTCGCATCCTGATGACCACGGTACATTTTGAAGACATAGAATGTAGGGGTCTTAATCATTTTCTCGCCTTCTGTCAAAAGGACGGACTGAAGGACGTTGACTGTCTGTGCAATATTGGCCATAACTACCCGGTCGGAATGCTGGTTGAACATGTCCAGATGAATCGCTGCAACCAGCGCGTCCCGCATGGTGTTCTGCTGATAAAGGAATCCCGGATTGGTTCCCGGCTCTACTTCATACCAGGTGCCCCACTCATCTACAATCAGGCCGATCTTGTGATCCGGATCATACTTGGACATCACTTCGCAGTGTTTGACCAGAAGTTTTTCTGTTTCATGGGCAAAATAGACAACCTTATAGTATTCGCTCTCATCGAATCCCGTTGCATGGCGGCGGTCGCTCCAGTCATTGCCGCACAGCGTATAGTTGTGTAAGCTGATCGCATGCGCCTGGTTTCCAATCCCCTGCATGAGTTTGTCGGTCCAGTGATAATCTGCACCGCTCGGACCGCAGGCAACTTTGTACAGCTGATTGCCGCTGAAATTCCGGCAGTATGTCTGATACCGGCGATATTCATCCGCATAATACTCTGGCCGCATGTTTCCGCCGCAGCCCCAGTTTTCATTGCCGATTCCCAAATATTTCAGTTTCCAGGGTTTTTCCCGTCCGTTTTTCCGCCGCAGCTCCGCCATGGGGGACACGCCGTCAAAGGTCATGTATTCCACCCATTCTGCCATTTCCTGCACTGTACCGCTTCCGAGATTTCCGGCAATATACGGTTCACAGCCCAGTTGTTCGCACAAATCCATAAATTCGTGGGTACCGAAACTGTTGTCCTCGACCACGCCTCCCCAATGCGTGTTGATCATTTTTTTACGGTTTTCTTTCGGCCCGATCCCATCCTTCCAATGGTACTCGTCTGCAAAACAGCCGCCGGGCCAGCGAAGAACCGGTATTTTGATCTCCTTTAACGCTTCAACGACGTCATTCCGGATCCCGCGGGTATTCGGAATCTTAGAATCCTCTCCTACATAAATGCCCTCATAGATACATCTGCCCAGATGCTCGGAAAAATGTCCATATATTTCTTTGTTGATTTTGCTCTTCTGATGTGCCGCATTGATCACCATTTTTACTTTTGCCATCATGATTCTCCTTTACATCATTGATTTATAAATTATCATACACTATTGACAAAATCTTTTCAATGACATATCCTATTTTTAGCTGATCTATTCTACGATATAGGAGGAAAATGATCATGAAGATCAATGCGATCGGCGTGCGCTGTACGCATGGAAAAACTTTTGAAATCAACCGCCCTGCAGGATCCGGAGACTATCTTTTCGTTTTACTAAAAACACCGGCTTATTTTTTTCTGGATGGCGAAAAAGTCTGCGCTGAGCCGGGAAGCGCGATTTTGTATCAGCCCGGCGCACCCCAGGTCTATACAGCCAGCGGAGAAACCTACTGCAATGACTTTATTCATTTTAATCCAGAGGAGGACTTTGCCTTTCTGGATGCGTTAAACATCCCGATGAACCGACTGATCAATCCACTGACGCAAGGTGTGCTGTCCAAAATTATTGCAGATATTAATTTAGAGTATGTGTCGGATAATCCCCATAAAAAAGATTCCATCGATCTGCTTGTCAAACTTTTGTTTATTAAATTGAGCGAACAGATCAGCCAGTGCAGTGTAGCGGAAAAATTTTCAAAATATTATGACGGCCTGCTCTCTCTGCGTTCTGCCATCTACTCGCAGCCTCAGAAAAAATGGACCGTACCGGATATGGCGGACAGGCTGGGGCTCAGCCCTTCCTATTTTCAGAGCATTTATAAGGAAGCGTTTCATATGACCTGCATTGCGGATGTGATCCAGAGCAAAATCGAGTTTGCAAAGTATAATCTCTCGCAGACCCGGTCCTCTGTTCGGGAGATTGCGAGCATCTGCGGATATGAAAACGATGTGCATTTTATGCGGCAGTTCAAAAAAATAACCGGTATGACCCCGCGGGAATACCGGTTTAAACACTGATAAAATCTTTCGGCCTTTTCGGATACAAGCACCTGCCCGATCCCGTATGACGTCGGACAGGTGCTTTTTTGACTGAACTACAGATCAGTCCTGATCCTCCCAGAGCGCGTTCATTCGACGGATTGCCTTTTCTCTGCGTGCTCGGGTTTCCTCCGGCAGGAAGGTCCAGGATCCCCCCTCTTCTGTCAGCAGATCCCCTTCCCGAATGCCGGGCGGCAGATCAGCCAGCGGAACCTGCCGCATCTGACCTGCCGGGCCCTCGCATACAGCCAAATTTCCTTCGATTCGGTCCACCGACCATTTCATCTGTAACCCTCCTGTCCTTGCCGGATCTCCTCTCTTTTTTAGATCACGCAGCCATATCCGCTGTTTCCGTGGTCACCCGCACACCATCCGGACCCGCAACCAGGACTATGCTTCCATCCTGATCGGTACGGTATACCGGCTTTCCGGTCTCGGCCAGAAGCGCCAAAACCTCTTCGCTGGGATGGCCGTAGCTATTCCCCGCACCAACAGAAATTATATAGTAATCCGCCTGCACGGCCTGGATAAACTCTCTGGTGTTGGAAGTGGAACTGCCGTGGTGGGAAAGCTTCTGAACCGTTGAGCGCAGTTCTGCACCGGATGCCAGCACATCCTTTTCACTTTTTTCTTCCATATCGCCGCCCAGCAGCACAGAAAAGGTGCCTGCTTCAAAACGTGCCAATACCGACATTTCATTCAAATCGTCGTAGTCTTTAAGCGGCGCTAAAATCTCTACTGTTGCCTGTCTGCCTTCTGCATCCGGTCCCAGCGTCAGCTCCGTCCCCGGACTTGCTTTTTTGACTTTCAGCCCCAGTTCTTCTATGGCATCCAGCACATCCGTATAGGTCTTGGTAGTCGGCACCAACCGGTCGGGCAATTCCGGCATCAAAACCTGTCCGACAGAAAAGTTGCGCAAAACTGTATCCATGCCGCCGATATGGTCTGAATGCGGATGGGTTGCAATCACATAGTCAAGCTTCTCCACGCCGGCTGCACGCAGATAATCGGTCACGGTTCCGCCCTGATCATTTTCTCCGGCGTCCACCAGCAGGTTCTGTCCATAGGCCTGAATCAGAATGCTGTCCCCCTGCCCAACGTCAATAAAATGAACGGCGACCTCTCCCTCGGCAGCCGGCGCCATGACTGGTTCTGCCGGGTTGAAATGCTGGTGGAGGATAAACAGGATTGCCAGAGCCGCTGCCAGTACAACGGCAACCGTACTACCTTGTTTTTTTCTTTCTCTGCGTCGATTTGCCATAGATTTTTGGATCCTTTCTTTTGTTTGTACGGCGGTCATCCTGCCGGAAGGACTGTTTGGCCTGCCGGTTCCGGCCCGCCGACCCGGTCCGCTGGCGCTGTTTTGCCAGATAGCCCGGCGTTGGGCGGACCAGCGCGTCCGGTCCGTTTCCGATCAGATCCGTACGCCCCGCTCTGATCAAAGCACGAATGACCAGTTCCTGATTTTTGGGGTTAAAATACTGTAACAATGCCCGCTGCATGGCTTTTTCCTCCGGGGAACGGGGAACATAGACCGGCTGCATCGTGAACGGGTCAAGACCCGTGTAAAACATACAGGTCGATACGCTGCCCGGCGTTGGATAAAAGTCCTGCACCTGTTCCGGATGGATATTTTCCTGTTTGAGGAAAAGGGCCAGTTCAACTGCCTCCCGGAGAGTACTGCCCGGATGAGAGGACATCAGATAAGGAACCAGATATTGTTCTTTTCCCGCTTCTTTGGTTGCCCGGTAAAATTCATGGGCAAATTTTTTATAGACTTCGATATGGGGTTTTCCCATTCGATCGAGGACTTCTTCAGCGCAATGTTCTGGCGCAACTTTCAGCTGGCCGCTCACGTGATATTGAACCAGTTCTTTTAAAAATGTTGGGTCCGGATCTGCGAGCAGATAATCATATCGGATGCCGGAGCGAATAAATACCCGTTTAACCCCCTCAATCTGCCGCATTTCCCGTAGAATCTCCAGATATTCGGTATGATCTACCTTTAACGCCGGACACGGCTCCGGCGCCAGGCATTTCCGATCCTTGCAGAGCCCGTGTTCAAGCTGTTTGTCACAGGAAGGACCCCGGAAGTTTGCGGTTGGTCCGCCGACATCGTGAATATACCCTTTAAAGCGCGGATTTTTCGCCAGACTTCTCGCCTCTGCCAGCACCGATTCTTTACTGCGGCAGGAAACCCTCCTGCCCTGATGAAGGGCAATCGAGCAAAAATTACAATGACCAAAACACCCGCGGTTATGCGCGATGGAAAATTCCACTTCCTCAATTCCCGGCACGCCCCCGGCCGCTTCATAGGATGGATGCGCCAGCCGGGTATAAGGGAGCCCATATACCCGGTCGAGTTCCTCCTGTGTCAGGACCGGCATCGGCGGGTTCTGCACCAGCATTTTATTGCCCTGCCTCTGAATCACGGTTTTTCCCCGAACCTCGTCCTGCTGATCCATCTGGATACGGCAGGCTTTCGCATAACTTTCTTTGCTGGCGCGCACCTGATCCAGGCTGGGACATTCTGCCGCACCCCAGGGGGTGTTAACCGGATCGGTCAGATAACAGGTCCCTCGAATATCCGTCAGCTGGGAAATCGGTTCCCCGGCTGCCAAACGGTGGACATACGCAATGGTCTGCCGTTCTCCCATACCGTATACCAGCAAATCCGCGCCCGTATCACAAAGGATGCTGGGATACACTGCGTCCGCCCAGTAATCATAGTGTGCAAAGCGCCGCAAAGAACCTTCCAGCCCGCCGATGATGATCGGGAAATCCCCATAAATTTCCCGCAGTTTCCGGCAGTAGACAGTCAACGCGCGGTCAGGGCGGCACCCTGCTTTTCCGCCGGGGGAATAGGCGTCTTCGGAACGGGGGCGCTTGGCGGACGTGTAGTGGGCCACCATCGAGTCAATATTGCCGGAATTGACCAGGAATGCGTATTTGGGTTTCCCCAGCCGCTGAAAATCCCGGTTATTCCGCCAGTCAGGCTGCGCGATGACGCCCACCGTAAAGCCCTCGGCTTCAATCACACGGGTAATAATCGCCGTACCGAAACTCGGATGATCCACATATGCGTCCCCGGTAATGCAGATAAAATCCAGTTGTTCAATTCCCCTGGCCTGCATATCCGCACGGCTGACCGGCATAAACTGTTTTTCCATCTTTTCAAACCTTTCTCTGACAGCAGGCTGTAACCAGACGCAGAACATGTCCGGCTGTGATAAAACCGAACCGTCTATCCTTCCTGGGAATCTGCATGCATCTTCATTTCTATCCACTGCTGGCGTGTTAAAAGCACCTGCCGGGGCTTTGAGCCCTCATTGGGTCCAATAATGCCCCGTTGCTCCATCTCATCCATGATCCGGGCCGCACGGGCATAACCAAGTTTGAGGCGGCGCTGCAGATAGGAAGTAGAAGCCTGCCCTGCCTCGACGACACATTCGATCGCCTGGGGCAGCATATCGTCCTGTTCCTCAAACCCGCCGCCATCGCCGGATTTTTTGCTGCCTTTTTCTGCTGCAGCCTGTTTTTCAATTTCCTGCATAATATCATCGTCATAATCCGTATCGCCTTTTTTCTTGACGAAGTTGACAACCTGTTCGACTTCTTTATCCGTCACAAAACATCCCTGTACCCGGATCGGTTTAGGCGTGCCGACCGGATAAAACAGCATGTCGCCGCGTCCCAGCAGTTTTTCTGCACCGCCGCCGTCCAGGATGGTGCGCGAATCCACTTGAGAAGACACAGCAAAAGCAATCCGGCTTGGAATATTGGCCTTGATGACGCCGGTAATGACATCAACCGAAGGCCGCTGCGTCGCAATGACCAGATGCATACCGGCCGCACGGGCCATCTGTGCCAGCCGGCAGATCGCGTCTTCCACTTCATTGGGCGCTGCCATCATCAAGTCAGCCAGCTCATCAATGATGATGACGATTTCCGGCATGGGATTGAGCCCGTCCGTTTCCTTTGCCAGTGCATTATATCCCTTTAAATCCCGAACACCGTTATCCGCAAAAGCCTTGTAGCGGTTGAGCATTTCGGTCACAGCCCAGCCCAGCGCACCGGCAGCTTTCCGAGGATCCGTCACAACCGGTACGAGCAGATGCGGAATCCCGTTATAAATCCCCAGCTCAACGACCTTGGGGTCCACCATCAGCAGCCGCACTTCATCCGGCGATGCTTTATATAGAAGGCTGATAATAATCGAGTTAATGCAGACGGATTTACCCGCGCCGGTCGCGCCGGCAATCAGCACATGGGGCATTTTCCCGATATCTGCCACCGTAATTTTTCCGGCAATATCCCGTCCCAAACCAAAGGTTAATTTACTGGGAGCGTTCTCAAACTCCCGGCTGTCCAGAATTTCCCGAAGGGTCACCACATCCGTCTGCTTGTTGGGCACTTCAATGCCCACAGCTGCCTTATTCGGGATCGGGGCCTCAATCCGAACCCCGGCCGCCGCCAGATTTAGGGCAATATCGTCTGCCAGGTTGGTGATTTTGCTGATCTTAACGCCGGCAGACGGCTGCAGTTCATACCGGGTCACAGCCGGCCCGCGGCTGATATCGACAATCCGGGTTTCCACGCCGAAACTTTTGAGGGTGTTGACCAGCCGTTCCGCATTGGCTTTCAGTTCCCCGCTCACATCGGTATTGGAAGCGGCTGCCGGCGCGCGAAGAAGACTCAGCGGCGGATAGTTGTATAACATTTTCTGTTCCGGTTCTTCCGCCACAGCGAAGGCCTCGGCAGACGATTCCCTGGGTGCCGTCACTGCTTTCTGGATCAATGCGTCCACCTGATTACTCTCGGCCGCCGGTTTCCCTGCCTCCAAAGGCTGATCCAGATCAGCCGGCGGCGCTGCAGGCTCCAAGTCCGGTACAACCGGCTGGAAATCCGGCGTCTGCTGAAGCGCAGATTCGTCTAAGAGATGGTTTTCACCGGAAGACAAATCCCGCATAGCATCCGCCGCCGGTTCAGGTACAGCGCGAAGTGCCTCTTCGACTTTGGCCACTTTACGCGAAAATGCCTCGGCCGCTTCCCGTTCTGCTGCCGCACGCGCTTCTTCTGCCAGACGTTCTCTCTCTCTCCGGGACAACTTGTCCGGCTTTTCCTCTTTTTCCGTTTTTTCTGCTGCCGCAGATGGCTTGGGAGAAGAAACCGGATGAGGCGGCAGTTCTTCCGGATCCGGGCCCAGACTGACGTCAATATTAAAGCGCTGTCGTCTTTCTTCTTCCTGTCGCGCCAGCATGACATGCTCACTGTAAGACTGCTCAATTTTTTTCACCGGTTTTGCCATATTGCGGAACAGGCCGATCAAAGTCGTGCCTGTAAGGATCATAGTAAAGACGAAGATCAGAATACAAACGATAATGCCCGCCCCGGTTTTTCCGCAGGCAGATATCATCGGCCATGCCAAAATGCCGCCGACCAGGCCGCCTCCCTTTAAATGGACGCCGTCATCAAACAGACGGAGAACGCTGTCTGCAAATCCTTCTCCTTCTGCCCCGATCTGCCCGACCGCAAAAATCTGTACAGCCGCACAGATCAGCGCAATCAGGACGCCCGTCTGCCAGAGCTTGTTCTGCATAGAACCGATCGGCCGGTCCAGGGATCCCATGACTGCAATATAGACCAATACCGGGGGCAAGGCATAAGCCGTTGCCCCAAACAGTCCGAAAAGAAGGTCATGAATAAATTTCCAGATGGACTGTCCCTCGATGAGCAACAGCGCAAGCAGCAAGATCCCCAGCGCAAAAAGCAGAATAGCCCAGAGCTGCCGCTGGTGCCGCTCCTGTTCCTGTGTTTTCTTTGATGTTTTCCCCGCCGGGCGAGTACTGGATTTCGTTGTCCTTTTCCGTGAGGAAGAAGAACTTGTCTTTTTGGTGGCCATGGCCAGAATCAACTCCGCTTTATGTATTTCATTCTTTATATTATACCAGCTTTTTCTGTCACAAACAACACAAAAATTGTATTCCCGGAATTTTTCTCCGATATCCTTGCTCTGCTCTACAAGTCCCCGCTGCCTGCAAAAAAGAACGTCCCCTGCTCCCAAAAACTGAGCAGGGGACAGCCATTTGATAGTAAAGGGTTAGCCATCCAAAGCGGAAACCCTATTCAAAAGGAAGGATCTGATTGTTTTGGGCAGATTGAAAGGCTGCTTCCATCAGCTTCATCACCCGCATGATTTCAGAATGCTGAATTTTCTGTTGCGCCTTGCCCTCCAGCGTGTCTACGATATTACGGTAAAAATCCCGGATATCCGAACACACAACAGGCAGAGCCTCGGATGCGATCGTCTCATCCGTGCGGGGCGCCATCGTTTTGGTCAGCCCGGCTGCAGTCTTAATCGGGACAGCGTCATTTTGATCCCAATGAGTAACCCGTACAATTTCCCCGTTCAGACTCCAGTCCCGGATAACCGCAGACCCGTTCATCCCCTGTATATACCAGCGGGGCAGGCTGATAAAATGGCTGGTTCCCACTTCCAGCAGATAACGCAGCCCGCTTTCAAATGTCAGCACCAGAGTGAATCCGTCGTCTACCTCTTCATTGGTCACATGGGTCAGAGTACAGTAAACGCTTTTGACCTTTTCGGGGATCATCTGCAAAGCCTGGTCAATAATATGAACGCCCCAGTCCAGCATCATGCCGCCGCCGTGCGCCTTTTCCTTCCGCCAGTCCCCAGGGATCCCCCTCGAACCATGTACACGGGATTCAATGTTAAAGACTTCGCCCAGCATCCCGTCGTCATAGATCTTTTTGATCGTGAGAAAATCTTCATCCCATCTGCGGTTCTGATGCACGGTAAACAGCCTGCCTGTTTCGTTGGCTGTCTGGATCATCTCCTGCAGGTCCGCGGAACAAAGGGCAACCGGTTTTTCTGCAATCACGTGTTTTCCTGCCCGCAGCGCCCGAAGCACGATCTCCTTATGGCAGTCATTCGGCGTAGAGCAGAGAATGATATCCACTTCCGGATCTGCCAGTACAGCTTCCAGGCTCTCATAGACCGAATATCCCATCGCACCTGCTTTCTCTCTGGGGCCTTCCGCAATATCGTATATGCCTTTCAGATGCAGATGATCAATCCCGCCCTCAATCAATTCACGGTGCCAGTTTCCCATACCGCCAAATCCTACAATCACTTCATTCCATTGTTTTTCACGCACGTCTGTATTCCTCTTTCAGTTGATTAATCAAATGATATAACCAAGTTTTTGCGGGGGTTATGAAACCCCCGCAAAAACTTGGTTCATTATAAAATGGCCAAAGCTGCAAAACGATCAGACCCACCACATCTCAGCAGGCTGTTCTTTGATCATGACCTCTTTCAGGAAAGCAATCGCCTTTTCGAGTCCCTCCAGAGTAGACATGTATGCGTCCTCATGCTCGATAGAAACCGCGCCGTCATAGCCAGCATTGCGCAGTGCGCTCATGATATCCTTCCAAACGCCCATATCATGGCCGTACCCGATGGTACGGAATGTCCAGGACCGCTGGCCCAGATCTCCATAGGCGCCGGTATCCAGCACACCGTTGACCGCCTTGTTATAAGGATCCACCTTGGTGTCCTTGGCATGGAAATGGTAAATGGCGCCCTTCAGTGCACGAATCGCAGCCACCGGATCCATCCCCTGCCAGAACAGATGGCTGGGATCAAAGTTTGCGCCAATCGTGTCGCCGACAGCCTCCCGCAGGCGCAGCAGGCTGGAGGTGTTATAGCAGGAGAATCCGGGATGGAGCTCCAGCGCGATTTTATAAATTCCATGATCGTTGGCAAAGCGGACCGCTTTTTCCCAATAAGGGATCAAAACCTCATTCCACTGGTAATCCAGGATTTTCATATAATCCGGCGGCCAGGAACAGGTCACCCAGTTCGGGTAAAGAGAGCCTGCGCTGTCTCCGGGACAACCGGAAAACGTAACGATTGTATCGACTCCCAACATTTCGGCCACCAATACTGTTTCCTCAAAGACCCGGTGATCATGTTCTGCAATTTCCTTTTGAGGATGTACCGGATTGCCATGACAGGAAAGCGCGCTGATCTCAAGGTCATATTTTTTAAGAAGGTTTTTGAGTTTTTCTGCCTTCTTGGGATCTTCCAAAATAGCTTCTCTCTGGAGATGATTGCCGTTGGTATAGCACCCTGCGCCCAACTCGACTGTTTCCACACCCAAACCGCTCAGATAGCGAAACGCATCCTCTGCGGGCTGTCCCTGCAGCGGCACAGTTAAAACGCCCAGTTTCATATCATTCATCCTTTCTCTTTTCCCATATTGTTCTTATACCAGTGTTCGGATATACGCATAATCTTTGCGTGCGGCTTCCACCTGTGCCTCTCTTTCCTCACTGGCTTCGGACTCTACAATTGCCCAAGTCATCCCCAATGCCTTAGCCGTCTCAAAGACCGCCGGCAGCGGGACATTTCCCTCTCCGGCAATGGTACCCGCCTCCATGGTGCCGTCCTTGGCATGAAAGATATCCATCCGGTCTGCATATTTTTTCATATAGGCAACGGGATCCTCTCCGCCCCGATAGACCCAAAATACATCAAATTCCAGGGAAAGGATCTGCTTACCGGCCAGATCAGCCAGAATATCAATCAGATATTCGCCGCCGTCTTTTACAAACTCATGGGCATGATTATGATAATACAGTTTCATACCGTTTTCGTGATATTTGGGTGCCACAGCTTTCAGCCTGTCAGCAAAATCCTCTACATCCGCACGGGTTTTCATATCCAGGAAAGGGCAAACAATCCTGTGATTTCCGATGGTCTTGTGATAAGCAATGGTCGCCTCGGCATGATCGATGATCTCCGTTGCCGGGACATGGGCGCTCATCGCTTCCAGGTGATATTTTTTCAGCCAGCCCGCCACTTCTTCAGCGCTGTGTCCGAAAAATCCGGCAAACTCAACCCCTTCATAGCCGATTTCAGAAACGGTTTTCAGGCCCTTCTCCAAATTTTCCGCGCAAAGGCTCCGAATCGCATAGAGCTGTATTCCGGTTTTTAAAACAGCCATAGATTACGCATCCTCTCTACTTTATTCTGATTCAAGCATCATATTCCGCATCATACGAATGGTATACGCCACACCCTTTTGGCCCAGTTCTCCCTGCCAGATACCGGAATGAGGTTCAATGCTTAAGGTCCCGTCATACCCGCAGGCGTAGAGCGCGCCCATGAAAGCAGGCCAGTCGGTCTGATCCAGCCCTGCAGGCGGATCATCCACACGTTCTCCGTTGACCAGCAGACTGCCTTTAATATGGACATGAGAAAACCGGGTTCCCCACTTTTTGATTTCGGACAGATAATCTTCTCCCATCGCATAGCGGGAATGGGAAGGATCATATTTGATGCCCAACTCTTTCAAATACCCGTGAATCACACTCCAGGCCGGATCAGAATGAACGAAGTTGCTCCATCTGCAATTATATGTGGCAATCCGGACATGATGTTCCTTGCCGAAAGCGATCAGTTCTTCAAAATAACGGATGGCAGCCGAGTAGTTTTCATAAAGGGAAATCCCGTCCGCATAGTTGCAGCCGGTCACATAAACCGGACATCCCAGCTGTTCTGCCGCACAAATCAATTTTTTATCCGCTTCCATTTCAGCCGTACGAACAGATCCGTCCGGCAGCAGTTTATCGCCGCCCCACCGGCCGACAGAGCCGGTAAACAGCCCCAGGCTGTCCAGATTCCCCCTGATCTCGTCGGCCCGATTCGCAAATGCCTCATGCGAATCATACGCACCGGCATTGACACAGAATTCCACAAAGTCCAGCTTCATATCCGCTACTTTCTGAAAGTCTTCCTTTTCAAATCCATAACTGATGATTCCCAGTTTCATCTTGGTCCACCCTTTCTCCCTGTTCTGCGTCAGGTTATATAAGATATAGGATCTGCGCTTCTAGAGAATCAGTCAAAATATACCGGCTTTCCGGTTTTGGCCGATTCATAAATAGCCTCCAGAATCTGGGTCACGACCAGAGCCTGCTCTGGAAGAACGCGGAGGGGCGTGCCTTTGAGAATGGCGTCAATCCAGGTGTTGCATTCCAGATCTTCCGGATGATCATTGTCGGAGCTGTCAAAGAAAGCAACGCCGTCCGCCGTCAGTTGCGGCTTCTCGACATACTGTTTGTTGTACTTCACACCATTGATCCGCAGACCGTCATGCATATCAGCGCCCGCAATGGTACCGCATAAAGATGTGGTCGCTTCTTCGATATCCAGGGTGTTGAGTGCCCAGCTGGCTTCCAGATGGATGGTTGCCCCGTTTTTCATGACAATGAATCCGAACGCAGAGTCTTCCACGGTAAACTGATCCGGATCCCAGTCTCCCCAGGCATTGGCTGCCTCTCTCTGCTTGCCGAGTTTTTTATAAACAGTCCCTACGACCATTTTAGGCTCATAATTATCCATCTCCCAAAGCGTGAGGTCCAGCGCATGCGTACCGATATCGATCAGCGGACCGCCGCCCTGCTCATATTCGTTGAGAAATACGCCCCAGGTCGGAATCGCCCGGCGGCGGACAGCGTGCGCTCTGGCATAATAGATCTCGCCCAGCTCCCCGTTCTCACAGGCCCTCTTCAGGTAAAGAGAATCCGGACGGCAGCGATTTTGATAACCGATGGTCAGGATTTTCCCGGTTTCTTTGGCTGCATCCACCATTTTCTGCGCTTCTGCGCTGTTAATGGCCATCGGCTTTTCGCACATGACATGCTTTCCAGCATGCAGGGCGTCTACCGTGATAAAACTGTGTTCCCGATTGGGGGTCAATACATGTACTGCATCAATGGCGGGATCCGCCAGCAGTTCCCGATAGTCTGTATAAATCTTTGCGTCCGCCGTACCGTATTGTTTGGCGGCCTGCTCGGCCCGCTCTGCGACGGTATCGCAGAATGCGACCATTTCAACATTTCCGTTTCTTTTGAGCGCCGGCAGGTGCTTGCCGTTGGCAATGCCGCCGCAACCGATAATACCGATTTTTACTTTGTCCATAATCCTCTTCCTCTCTCTTGGGAATAGACCGTTCAAAAGTCCTGCAAAACTGTCTGTCATCCGAACGATCTGTGATTGAATTTCTATCCGCGTCCGCCGCGGAAAAGTACTGACTCTGAAAAATGGTTTCGCACATCCCTGGTCTATTGTTTGCACTGCCGTTCAAAACCATCTTAAGGTAAGGTTATCATACAATATTTGATATCCTTTGTAAAGGGAAATACAACAAAACAAAATGCCGAATTTACCCTCTTGTTTTTATGAAAAAAGACTAATTTTTATGAACAGAAAATATGATTCCAGTGTGCTGAACCGTTTTCTGGCAGCAGCCCGCCGCAAAGGCCGGCCCTCCTTCTGTTTCATCCTTACGTCATTCCTTTCCCGCTTTTGCCCCTGTTTTCATATCTGCCGTAAACTTCGATTCGTCCGGCCCGGCAAATCCCGCGCCTATGTTACCTAAACCACAGCCCTGGCATATAAAACCACAGATAGGAAGAGGAAAGACAGGCAGAATATCTGCCTGTCTTTCCTCTTCCTATCTGTCTGGTATTCACGATTCAATAATTTCCCGCCGAATGATAGAGCCCGCTGCAAAGGGCTGCGTACAGGGAATTTCCAATTCCATCATCGCGTGGCTCGCCGCCTCGATCGGATTTCCTTCCCCATCATACAGCGCAGGGACCCAAATCTCCTGCGGTTTTTTCCCCGGCTCCAGAATTTCTACTCTGTCCCCCGTGCAGAATTTGTTCCGCTGCCTGCAAAGCAGCCTGCCATCCCGATATCCTTCCACAACGGCAACAATATCAAAACTTCGGATATAGCCGCCGTTTTCATAATACTGGCCCTGTTCCGGACGGCCGAAGAAAAAGCCGGTAGAATACTGCCGATGGCTGACTTTCCGCACCTCTTCCGACAGCCAGGGCTGAGGTTGAAAATGGGCCGGATCCTGTAGGTACGCGTCAATCGCCATCCGGTAAGCATTGGTAACTACCGAAACATAATAAGACGATTTCGCCCTGCCTTCAATTTTAAAACTTTTGATTCCAGCTGCGGCAAGCTTATCAATATGTTCTATCATACACAGATCTTTGGCGTTTAGGATATAAGTCCCTTTCTCATCTTCAAATACGGGAAAATAGAGTCCGGGACGTTTTTCCTCCATCAGATGGTAGCCCCAGCGGCAGGGCTGCGCACATTCGCCGCGGTTGGCATCCCTTCCTGTCAGATAGCTTGACAGCAGACAGCGCCCGGAAAAAGAAACGCACATCGCACCGTGGACAAACGCCTCAATATCCAGCTCCGGCGGCGTTTTCTCACGGAGACGGGCAATTTCTTCCAGGGACAATTCGCGTGCCAGAACCACCCGTTTAGCACCCATCTGGTAATAGGCGTTCGCCGCGGCGTAATTGACAATACCTGCCTGGGTGGAAATATGAATCTCCATATCCGGCAGATAGTGCTTAGCCATTGTGAGCACACCGATATCCGATATGATCAGCGCGTCAATGCCGGCCTGTGCCGCGTTTCGGAGAAAATCCGGCAGGCTCTCCATTTCCGCATTATGCGGCAGGGTATTGCAGGTCAGATAAACCTTCACCCCCTGCGCATGGGCATGCGCCGTGCCCTGTTTCAGGGTATCAAAATCAAATTTTGCGGACGCAGCCCGCATACCGAATTGCTCGGCCCCCAGATAAACTGCATCGGCGCCGAACCGTACGGCGGCTTCCAGGCGTTCCATATCGCCTGCCGGCGCTAATAATTCGATGGATTTCTGTATGTCCATGGTGGATCCTGTTCTCCTCTTTTGCTCTTTTCCGATCAGGTGAGCCCGGCCTTTTTCAAATTGGCTTCATGCTCAGACAATGTTTCGGCAAAATAGAACTCCCCTGTCTCCAGGTCGGAACAGAAATAGAAATAATCTGTCTGCCGCGGATATAAAGCAGCCCGGATAGCCTGCATGCCGGGGTTGCAGATAGCGCCCGGCGGCAGGCCGTCACTTTCATAGGTATCATAGGCCAGCAGCATTTCCTCATTTCTGTACTCCTGGTACGGCGCAATATACAGCCTTGCATATTTGCCGGTCGGGTCTGACTGCAAGCGCGGGAAATCATCCGGATTATTCAGCCGGTTATGGAAGACGGAAGAAACGATCTCGGAGTTTTCGGAATCTCCGGCTTCGGCCTGGATAATGGAAGCCAATGTAATCGTATCTTCCAGAGACATGCCCAATTCTTCCATCCGGTCGTATAAAGGCTCGATTTTCTTTTGGAAGTTGGTCAGGAATTTTTTCGCAACCGACTCCGGAATCTCCCCGATATAAAACTCATAGGTATCCGGGAAGGCATATCCTTCCATGCGGTAAAATTCCAGCGCACCGGCCTCGACATCCCGTTCAAAGCTTAGTCCAAAGCTGGAGCGGTTAATCCGATCGAGGAAATCCTCTGCTGAACACACCTCATTTTGCTCCAGCGCATCGGCATACTGCCGCAGCGTCCAGCCTTCCGGGAACATAATCGTCACCGTTTCATCGCCGCGGCTGGTCGGCGTCTGCAACGTGTCCATAATCTCCTGATATCCCATTTTGGAATCTAAGGTAAACAGGCCATGCTGATATTTCCCGTCATTATCCGACACTTTTGAGATAATCCGAAACAGCCAGGCATGATTAATAACCCCTTCCTCCTGCAAAATTTCCGCTATGGTGCTTGTATCTGCATTCTCCGGAATCACAACCTGTATGCTTTGTTCATTTTTAAAGATGGCCAACATATCGTTTGCCCCGACCAAAATGGCAGCGGCGAGCATCACAGAAATGCCGATAATGGCAAGAATGCTCAAAAACGTATTAAAGGCATGACGTTTTTTCCTTTTACGGCGCCGGGGCCCGGGCGGCGGCACAGGCTCTGAAGAAGCCTCCTCCAGTCCATCGGCATCGTCATCCAAAGAGGCGAGCCGGCGCAGCCGTTGCTGGTCATTCTGCGCATAGGACTCCAGCATCGCCTCGTAATCCATATCGTAATTTTGAATATTGACCTGAAATCCCGAAGAATCCGAAATGATCTCTTCTTTGTCATTTGTATCAGCCTCGGATTCCCCCGTCGGCTGTTCTGTGTCAAAAATTCGTCCATCTTCTTCAAAATTTTTCCTGTCTTTTTCCATCTCTATCTCCCCATTCAGTAACCAAAACCGCGGCTGCGCCATAAGATGTATTACACAGCGAACAAAACACTGTGTAAATATTTACTATGAGGTGAACCTATATGTGGTGTAATGGCGGTACTTGGGTAATTCTGATCATCATCCTGCTCTTCTGTTGCAGTGGATTTGGAAACAACTTTGGTCTGAATGCCAACAACGATTGCGGTTGCGGCCGTAACCGCGAAGGCTGTGGCTGCTAATCATCCCCAGCAAAACCTGAGCAAATCTGTCCGGCAGGTGGAAATCCACCTGCCGGTTTTTTCTATTTTCATGGTCGGGTAAAGGAACCGATCCGTTTGACAAACTTCTCGGTGACTACACCGTCTACCGTCCGGTCATAACGTCCATGCGGCAGTGCACCCTTGATACAGGCATTATAACAAATTCCCAGTGTTATCCCCGGATACCGGTCCAGAAAGCGGTCATAGTATCCTCCGCCGTAACCCAGCCGGTAACCGTTTAAATCAAAACAAAGGCCTGGAACAATACACAGAGAATTGGTTTCGTCTGTCAGTTCTTCACACTGATCCAATTTGGGTTCCAAAACGGAAAAGGTACCGGCCTCCAGATCGTCAAACGAATGGATCAGATAAAACTTCATCTGGTTTTTTTTCAGACATTTCGGTACAGCTACCTGTTTTCCCTGTTCAAACGCATGCCGGATAATCCTGTAGGTATCCACTTCAATCGGCAGTGAAACAAAACACAGAAGCGTCCTTGCCTGCTGATAGCACTGTAAAGAACAGAGCCGTTCAAAGATCTGCCGATCTTTTTCCTGTTTCACCTCCGGCGGCAGCGCGCGCCGGAAAGCTTTGCTGGCATCACGCAGTTCTCTTTTAATCGGACGTAGATCTATCTTTGCCATTGGACAGCCGCCTTTAATTCGTCCGCGCGTGCAGCACCATACAATGCCTCTGCCAATGCAAAAGCAAATTCCCCGGCCGTACCCGCTCCTCTTGACGTAATGATCTTCCCGTCTCTGCAAACCGGCAGGCCAGTCACTTCAGCTCCCAGCAAATCTTTTTCAAATCCCGGATAAGCCGTGGCTCTTTTTCCCTGCAACAGGCCGCAATGACCCAAAATGGAGGGTGCAGCGCAAATCGCTCCGATATACAGATCATACCGGACCGCATATTCGATCGCCTGCTGTACAACAGGCGACTGTTCCAAATGAAGCGTTCCCGGCATCCCGCCCGGAAGGATCAGCATCTCCATCTGTTCCAGATTCACGTCCTGTTCGCTCAGGTCAGCCTCCACTGAAATCCCATGGGACCCGGTGACCATTCGGCCGGAAGTACCGATTGCAACGGTTTTCAGTTCAGCGCCGCACCGCCGCAGATAATCGGCTGGCGTCAGCGCTTCCACTTCTTCAAATCCATCGGCTAAAAACAGGTAGATCATTTTTCTTCCTCCCTTTTAATCCATCATCAGATTCATATAGGCCTGCACAGACGCCGGATATAAAAACCGGCAAAGCCCATAGATGCGGCCCTGTTCGGAAGCCCGGTCCATCCAGGCACCGGATCTGCCAAAAAAGCCGGGGATCGCAGACAGCTGTTCATGTGCTGCCGAACTTTCCCGGATATATAACTTATCTTTTATTGTATAACAGACCGCATAGCTTTGTCCAGATTTATTTCGCAATTTTAAGATTTTCCCGTCGGATCGTAAGATATCTTCATATAAAAAGGCCTGCATGCTCTCTGACAGGCAGACAGCGCCTGATATACCGGACAGGAAATCCATCCGCATCCGGCAAAACTCCGCACAGGTACAGGGAGAAATCTCCGCCTCTCCGCCTGCTTGCACCCAATCCGATGACAATCGGGCTTCCGAGACAAATCCCTGCTTCCGATAATAATCAATCAGATGTGCCTCCTGCGGAACCAAACAGAGAAATCTCCCGCCCTTCTTTGCCATGTCTTCCCCGGCGAAAGCAAGCAGCTGTTCCATATATCCCTGTCTGCGGCAGTCGGGACGGGTTGTCGCACCAAAAATATAACCGCCGTGCCAGAATCCCGTACCCTGCCGCATCTGTACACCAAATACCGACAGCATGGCGCAGACGCTGCCGTTCCGGCGGAGGACGAACGTATCTGCCTGCGGGAAAGCCTGCTCAAAAAAAGCGGACAAATAGTCTTCCCCATCTAAAAAACTGGAAGCAAACAGCTCCCTGCACGCAGGAATTTCAGAAGGCAGAATCAGGCCTATATTCATAGCTGCTCCTTTGCAATATATTTTTCAACCAAAAATGCCGGTTTGTAGGACAGTTTTGCCGTACGAAGCCCTTCAGCCCCCGCATCGTCCTCCCGATTGACATAAGCATAACCTGTACATGCATGCTGTACAAACTGCTGATTGATCATCGGATACGCACCGGGAACATCGGCGAATGCTTTTTCAAACATTACATGGTAGGTGTTGGTATTCAACGGCTCTCCGATGGTAAACGCAACTACCTCTCCGTCAATCCGGAGCAGCCCGCCCTGGAGTCCCAAATCGGTAAAATAGTCAAACGCCGCATTCAATGCGCAATTTTCTTTTTGTTTGGAATCATCCTGCAGACAGTTGTTCTGCTGACACCAGGCCAGGCTCATCCGACGGCAGTCGTCCAGATTCTCCGGCGTCATCGGTTCATATGTCCATCGGCCTGCATTCTGTTCCAGAAACCGGTTCACAAAATTTCGTTTGGAATGATATTTTTTCCCTTTCAGTGACGCCAGATCCTCGGTATGATAAACATAATCAAAAACGTCTCTGTCCTCGGTAAAGACAAACCGGCCGGGCAGCTCTTTTTCCAACAGGGCGCGGGACTGCGCGTTGACACACCATAAAGCCAGTTCCTGCCCCTGGGAACGGCAGTAGGCGGAAAGTTCGTCCATGACCGCCTTCAGGTTCCCGCTGCCCGCCGGAAAAACAAAGCGGTATGGTTTTTCCCCGGTCCGTACAATATAAAAATCCTCAAACCGTGCCACCTGTATACGATGAATTTTTCTCCAGAGAAAGTTTCCGTTAAACGAATAATCACAGCCATTAAAATCCGACTGCGCCAACAGCGGCGCAATCCATTGTTTATCTTCTAAAGTAATCGGTTTAAATTCCAGCATAATGCCTCCAAAATTAATTTTCCGCCAGTGCCTCGTCAATCTTCTCTGCAATGACTGCAATGGGCAGCGGACGAATTCCGTCACAGCAGCGAATGATTTTCCATCCGTCTGCCTGGGCGGCAAAAAGCGCGGCCTCACGGCACTGCTGCAAAAACTGCAGATTCCGTTCATGAATGTCTTTTTTCTCCGCATGCCCCTGATACCGCTTCATCAGCAGCCCGGCCGAAACCTCCGGAAGCATGTCCAGATACAGCATCATATCCGGTCTTGGCAGCGCCAGCTTCCCAAATTCAAAATCATAAAGCCACTGTAGATAGGTGTTCCATTCCGTCCGAGGCAGCTTGGGCATCTGGTATATGGCGTTCGAACCAACATACCGGTCGCACAACAGGGTCTTGCCCTTCTGGTAAGCAGACGCATATTTTTTATAATAACTGATATACCGGTCGCTGGCATAAAAAGCAGAAGCTGCATAGGGATTCACCTGTGTGGGATCCTGTGCAATCTCTCCGTTCAGATACATCTGTACCAGCGCAGAAGAAGGGCTGGAATAGTCAGGAAACTTTACCTCCAGCACTGCTTGTCCGGATGCAGATAAACGCTCTGACAACAGTTTCATCTGGGTTGTCTTTCCACTGCCGTCCAACCCGTCAATCACAATCAGTTTGCCTTTTGCACACATTTTCCTTCAGCCCCTTATAGTATTCCCGCACCTGTGTCATTTTACCGCAGCTCATTTTTCCTTCTGGACAATGTCCCCCAATACAGGACGGACCGGCATGCGCAAAAAGTGTGGGTGCCACTTGATAAACCAGTCGCAGCATCTCTTCTGCCAGTGCCCGGATCTCCCACTGCGCGCGGTTGCAGCAGCGATGATGGAAAAAATTCATCAGGCTGCGCGCATTCATCGTCACAATCATTTTGGTATCGCAGGCATTGGGCAGGACAAAACGCGCATCTTCCTGCGCCTGTTTTTTCGCCGCATTCCGGGCCTTCTTTTCCTCCATACCGGCATCCATCAAAGCAGCCGTATGCTTGTCCGTCAGAATTTCCGTCAGCTTGTCATAATAGGCCTGACTTTTTTCCATCGCTTCTGCAAAAACAGCAGCCGCCTCCGGCACGGCCGCAATCTCCGGGGGCAGTACATATTCAAAATTTTTTTCGCTGACATAGCGCTGGCTCTGTACACTGTAGGAAGCAATACGATGGCGGGTAATCTGCGCCAGCAGCGCGCGGGAAACCCCCTCAATGCCAAAAGTAAAAGAAACGTGTTCCATGGGGCTTTCATGCCCCATGGAGGCCAGCATTCCTACAAAATCAGCCGTCTTCTCTTCCGTCAGTCCCTGATACAAATCATCAATCGTACTGGGACTGTAACAAAGCTTGGCCGCGCAGGCGATCATCTTTTCTGGCTCCGGCGTATGGGACAGCAGGGTAACTTTCATACTTCTTTTCCTTTCTCGATCTTAATCCTGTATGGTGACGGCAGGGAAGGGGCAGAAACCGCAAAAAGCGGTTTCTGCCAGCCCTGTACCTGTTTTTTTACTGGCAGCCACACCCTGTGTCTTCCTCTTCATTGGAAAGACGGGGCGGGAAGAACTCATCGACCGGGAATTTAATCCGTTTGAACAGTTCGCATGGATTGTCTGATGTGGTGATGCATTCTTTATCCGGAATGCAGAAATCATAGACCGGAATCATCATCTGCACCTGACGCTCCAACTGAACAATGGAGAAAATCCCCAGGGTAATTTCCACATACCGTTTGGGGTTTGCGCAGGAAAAATCGCCTTCAAAGCGCTTAGAAATTCCCTTGGGCACGGTAATGGTCGTCTCGCAGCAGTGGCTGTTGCAAGCTTCGCAAAGGTTTGTCGCCAATACGATTGGCTCCGCAACTTTTACACTGGCCTTAGGCAGGTTCTTATAACAGCCGCAGTCTTCCGGAAAATCGACCATCGACTGTCCTTCGGTGGAAAACACCTTCACATTTCCTTCACTGCCGTACAGGATGACCTTCTTACAGAAAGTAGCCAGCCCGTCTACCTGAATGGGTGCCGCGACCGGAGATGTGTACGCATCCAGACGGACCAGGAAGAAGTAGGTCATATCCACCGAATAAAAGCCGCGGTTAAAAGGAACCGGTTCTACATCCAGGAATACATTGAGCACTTCCACCCGCCGGCATTTTACGCTGTATGCATTGTCAATCAGCGGCTGACCGGCATCGGTAAAATATACGCGCAGATCTTCCAGACAGTCCTTGTCGCTGCAGGAATCATAAATCCGGCCAGCGTCAATACAAACAGCCTCTTTAAAACAGTTCGCGTTTTCTGCTGTCTGCGGCTCATAGTTTATATCAGCCATATCCATCCTCCTAATATGTATATATTAAAGCATTCGCCTCAATACATCATATGAAGGACGCGGGTTTTGGTGCACAAATTCCAGCATTTTTCCAGTTTGCCGGCTATGCTTTTTTCAGTTTGGCAAAGTTGGCCATCACCTTTTTGGTACCTGCCTTTTCAAAAGCGATTTCCACCAGTACATCGTTGGCCATCCGGGTCATATTGGTGACAATTCCAACGCCGAAGGTCGGATGCAGAACGCTATCCCCAACTGTATAGTCAATCACTGCCTGTTCCATCTTTTTCGCAGTACCGACATTGGAAACCGAAATCGGCGGCGCAGCTTTGGCGGATGATGCCTGAGAAAAATAAGCGTGGACCGTCCGATCTTCAAAGGTACGGAACGCATCCGGAATTTCTTTAATAAAGCGGGAGGGAGGATTATTTTTGGTCTGCCCATAGAGCATCCGGCTCTGCGCGGTCGTGATGTTCAGTTCCTTCTTGGCACGGGTGATCCCCACATAGGCCAGGCGGCGTTCTTCCTCCAACTGTCCCGGTTCAAAAGCCGATTGCGCACTGGGGAAAACGCCTTCTTCCATGCCGACTAGAAAAACGCAGGGAAACTCCAATCCTTTGGCAGCATGCATGGTCATTAAAATGACATTATCCTCATTGCTGTTTAAATCGTCCAAATCGGTATACAGCGCGATTTCCTCCAGAAAACCGGCCAAAGACGGCTCTTCATTTTCTTCCATATATTTCAAAATCATACTTTTGAGCTCATGAACATTTTCAATCCGGTTTTCTCCCTCCGGGCCCAATGCACGTAAGCTTTCCAGATATCCGGTTTTTTCGGTGAGTTCGTCGAAAAACAGATCCAGCGGCTGGGTCTGTGCAGTATCTTTCAACCCGTCGATCAGCGCGGCAAAATCCCGCAGCGCACCAGACTTTTTCTGCAGCGCCAGATAGGTGTCGCTCTCCTGCAAAACAGCAAACGGAGAAATTCCCTGGGCCTGCGCAATTTCAAGGACATGATCCAACGTCGCCGCACCGATCCCCCGCTTAGGTTCATTGATGATTCGTCTGAGACGAACCGGGTCGGCGTCATTATTGATAAAATTCATATAAGCGGTGATATCTTTGATTTCCTTCCGATCAAAGAATTTTGTTCCACCAACAATCCGGTAAGGCAGGCCCATCCGGACAAAATAGCGCTCTATGGATGCCGACTGCGCGTTCATTCGGTAAAGGATCGCATGATCGCTATACCGCCAGCCTTCTTTAATATGGCCGGCAATGGTATTGGCAATGTATTCGGCCTCATCTGTTTCATTGGCCAGACGAAGAATCTGTACCTTGCTCCCCTCTCCGTTTTCAGTCCAGAGATTTTTACCTTTTCTCTCGGTGTTATGACTGATTACCGCATTGGCTGCGTTCAGGATATTCTGGGTGGAGCGATAGTTCTGTTCCAAACGAACGACCGCAGCATGTTTAAACTGCCCTTCAAAACGCAATATATTTTCAATGGTCGCGCCCCGAAATTTATAAATACTCTGATCATCGTCCCCGACTACGCAAAGGTTCCGATGCATTCCACTGAGCAGGCTGACTAAACGATATTGTGCGACGTTGGTATCCTGATATTCGTCTACCATGATATACCGCCACCGGCGCGCATAATATTCCAGAACGTCGGGATATTCCTCCAGCAAAGTGACCGTCAGCATAATAATATCGTCAAAGTCCACCGCATTGGCAGCTTTCAGCTTTGCCTGATACCGGGCATAAACCTTGGCGATTTCCCCTTTTCGGAAATCGTTTCCCGCCGCCGCCTGACGATTCTGCGGTGTCTGCAGCTGATTTTTACAACGGCTGATGGCATGCAGCATCTGCTTGGGCGGATACACTTTTTCACTCATATTCAGTTCAGACAGACAGTCCTTCATCACCCGCTCACTGTCCGATGTATCATAAATCGTAAAACTGCTTTTATAACCCAACCGTTCAATATCTTTACGAAGCATCCGGACGCAGATCGAATGGAAAGTCCCCGCCTGTACATCTCTCCCCAGTTCTCCCAGGCGCGCTGTCAGCCGTTCTTTAATTTCATTGGCCGCCTTGTTGGTAAAGGTAATCGCCAGAATGTTCCAGGGTTTAGGCGGCTGGTCCGCCAGGATCTGCCGCAGATAATCCCGGTCTTCCGTCTGCCCATTCAAATAGGCTTCCAGAAACCGGTTAGCCTCTTCCAAACCACAAAACGGAATTTCCTCTGAAAAATAACTGTTTCCAAAATCCACCAAATAGGCAATACGGTTAATCAGCACCGTAGTTTTCCCGCTGCCTGCCCCAGCCAAAATTAAAAGCGGACCATTAACATGGAAAACCGCTTCCCTCTGCATGGCATTCATCTTGGAAAATTCATTTTCCAGAACAGCCCTTTTTAATATCATAAACTGCTGCAGATCTGCCTGCATTCAATCCACTTCCTTTTTATTCCCATGATATGGTTCGGTCATATGGTCACAACATAACGCCAGCCTGCTGGTTTGTCAGACCCCCGCATCCGTATTCCCGAATATGGATACAGGCAGCCGTTTATCCGGACAGCCCCGCATCAAAGCCAACCAGAGATTGCCGGCATGCAGGCTGAATACGCCGTTCCTGTCTGAAATTCTATATTTCTGGAACATATTTCAGGATACTTTTAAAATGATTATAGCATATATCGTAGAAAAAAGACAGAAAAATTTTAAAGCAGTTTGAAAAATTTCGGCAGGAAAATAACCACCGCTTCGATATAAAATATTCGGGTCCATAGAATCTGTATACAGTCATCGGATGGATTTCTTCAAAGCAGCCGTACGCAGTGCTTCCCCTGTCCGTCCTCTGACAGCCAGAATCGTATTCTCTCCCCGCCGCGCCCCACTTCGGTCTCCTGTCTCCAGATCCTCTTTCCCCTTCCCGTTTTTGGCTATCATCCATCGACAGATTTTAAGAACTTTTCGTATAAAATAATATATAACATACTTTTAGTATATATTCCGACATAAAGATTTTCTCCCTTATATCTTATAGCATCCATCCCCACTGCCTGCCGGCGTTTTACTTTCCCCATCTTTCCGTCCCTCTGCCCAGACAACCTGAAATCCTTCCAAGAAAATAAAAAAGCCCGTGTCATTTGACACGGGCTTTTAGCCTTATTGGAAACGGAATTATTCGTTAATCTTGATAACAACGCCGGAACCAACTGTACGGCCGCCTTCACGGATAGCGAAACGAAGGCCTTCTTCAATTGCGATCGGTGTAATCAGCTCAACGTCCATTTCAACGTTATCACCAGGCATACACATCTCAACGCCTTCCGGCAGAGAGATAACACCGGTAACGTCAGTTGTTCTGAAATAGAACTGCGGGCGGTAGTTGTTAAAGAACGGAGTATGACGGCCACCTTCAGACTGTTTCAAAACGTAAACCTGACCTCTGAATTTTGTGTGCGGGTTGATGGTGCCGGGTTTGCAGAGAACCTGACCTCTTTCGATATCTGTTCTCTGAACGCCACGAAGCAGCGCACCAATGTTGTCTCCAGCCTCTGCATAGTCCAGAACTTTACGGAACATTTCGATACCGGTAACAACAGTTTTCTTTCTTTCGTCAGTCAGACCGATGATTTCAACTTCATCCGCTGTCTTCAGCTGACCTCTCTCAACTCTACCAGTTGCAACCGTACCACGACCAGTAATGGTGAATACGTCCTCAACCGGCATCAGGAACGGCAGATCTGCTTTACGTTCCGGGGTCGGGATGTAAGAGTCAACTGCATCCATGAGTTCAAGGATCGGTTTGTAAGCATCGTTGCTCAGATCATCGGGAGCTTCCAGAGCCTGTAAAGCGGAACCTTTGATGATCGGGGTATCGTCGCCCGGGAAATCATATTCGTTCAGGAGATCACGGATTTCCATCTCTACGAGATCGAGAAGTTCCGGATCATCTACCTGATCAGCTTTGTTCATGAAAACTACGATATACGGAACGCCTACCTGACGGGAGAGCAGGATGTGCTCACGAGTCTGAGGCATCGGGCCGTCAGCAGCAGAAACAACCAGAATCGCACCGTCCATCTGCGCAGCACCGGTAATCATGTTTTTAACATAGTCAGCATGTCCGGGGCAGTCAACGTGAGCATAGTGACGTTTTTCTGTCTCGTACTCAACGTGAGCGGTATTGATTGTGATACCACGCTCTCTCTCTTCCGGTGCCTTGTCGATCATGTCATAAGCCATGTAATCTGCTTTGCCCTGCAGACCCAGAGTCTTGGTGATTGCAGCGGTCAGAGTGGTTTTACCATGGTCAACGTGTCCGATGGTACCGATATTAACATGGGGCTTATTTCTTTCAAATTTAGCCTTTGCCATTGGAATTTCCTCCTTTGATTCAAACAAATTCTGATATTATCATTTTAGCATAAATTCACAGAAAAACAAGGGGTCTTACAAAAATATTCTATAAAACCTTAGTCTTTCTGTCTGGCACTCATCACTTTTTCCGCAATGGATTTGGGAACTTCAATATAATGGCTTGGTTCCATCGAATACTGACCACGGCCCTGTGTCTTGGAGCGGAGGTCATTGGAGTAACCAAACATCTCAGAAAGCGGAACAAAAGCGTCGATCTGCTGCGCGCCGTTTCTTGCTTCCATACCCTGGATCTGACCGCGGCGGGAGTTCAGGTCACCCATCACATCGCCCATATAGTCTTCCGGAACAATAACGGACACTTTCATGATCGGTTCGAGAAGAACCGGATCTGCTTTTCTCATTGCTTCTTTAAAAGCCTGAGAAGCAGCGATCTTAAAGGCCATTTCAGAGGAGTCAACCTCGTGGTAAGAACCGTCATACAACGTTACCTTGACGTCAACAACCTGATAACCGGCCAGTACACCGGCCTGCATCGCGCCCTGAATTCCTGCGTCGATTGCCGGTATATACTCTTTCGGGATATTACCCCCGACGACTTTATTGATAAATTCATAGCCTTTACCGGATTCATTCGGTTCAATGATCATTTTAACATGACCGTACTGACCTTTACCGCCAGACTGACGGGCATATTTATGATCAATATCATAGGACTTGCGGATGGTTTCCTTATAAGAAACCTGCGGCGCGCCCACATTTGCCTCCACTTTGAATTCGCGGAGCAACCGGTCTACAATGATTTCCAGGTGAAGCTCACCCATACCGGCAATAATGGTCTGTCCGGTTTCTTCATTTGTATAGGTTTTAAATGTGGGGTCTTCTTCTGCCAGTTTTGCCAGCGCAAGGCCCATTTTTTCCTGACCAGCCTTGGTTTTCGGCTCAATGGCCAGATTGATAACCGGTTCCGGGAATTCCATAGACTCCAGAATAACCGGATGCTTTGGATCACAAAGCGTATCGCCGGTCGTGGTATTTTTCAGGCCGACCGCAGCAGCGATATCTCCCGCATAAACGGTTTCAATATCCTGTCTGTGATTGGCATGCATTAACAGAATACGACCCAGTCGTTCGTTGTTGCCTTTAGTTGCATTCAGCACCTGACTGCCGGCATTAATCGTACCCGAATAAACACGGAAGAAACAGAGCTTTCCAACGAACGGGTCTGTTGCGATCTTAAATGCGAGCGCTGCAAAAGGCTCGCTGTCGGAAGAAGGACGGGTAACTGCTTCATCGGTTTCCGGATCGACACCCTTGATAGCCGGTACGTCCACCGGAGCCGGCATGTAATCGACAATCGCGTCAAGCAGTTTCTGCACGCCCTTATTTCTGTAGGATGTACCGCATACAACCGGAACCATATGATTGGCAATGGTAGCTTTACGGATACACATTTTGATTTCCTCGATTGTGAGCTCCTCACCATCGAGGTATTTCATCATGATCTCTTCATCTTGCTCGGCAATAGCCTCCAGCATAGAAGCGCGGTATTCTTCCGCCTGCTCTTTCATATCCTCAGGGATATCTTCCACGCGGATATCTTTACCGAGATCATCATAGTACACATACGCCTTCATTTCAACGAGGTCAATAACGCCCTTGAAGGTATCTTCAGCGCCGATTGGCAGCTGAATCGGCACAGCGTTACATTTGAGTCTGTCATGCATCATTCTGACGACATTATAGAAATCAGCACCCATAATGTCCATCTTATTGACATAAGCCATACGGGGAACCCCATATGTGTCTGCCTGACGCCATACTGTTTCTGACTGGGGCTCAACGCCACCCTTTGCGCAGAACACAGTGACAGAACCATCCAATACGCGCAGAGAACGCTCAACCTCTACTGTGAAGTCAACGTGTCCAGGGGTATCGATAATATTGATTCTATGGCCCTTCCAAAAAGCAGTGGTCGCAGCAGAAGTAATGGTGATACCTCTTTCCTGCTCCTGTGCCATCCAGTCCATCGTAGCCGATCCGTCATGGGTCTCACCGATTTTATGGTTTACACCCGTATAGAACAGAATACGCTCTGTGGTGGTTGTCTTACCTGCGTCGATGTGAGCCATTATACCAATATTTCGAGTCTGTTCCAAAGATACTTCCCTTGGCATAATTTCCTCCCTTCCGGCCTAAACCGGATCAAAATCTTGAATATACATTGATTGGCCGCCCTGCCAGCACAGGCACAGCCCGCCGGGACTACCAGCGGAAATGTGCAAATGCCTTGTTTGCTTCAGCCATCTTATGCGTTTCTTCGCGCTTTTTAACAGAAGCGCCTGTATTATTGATTGCGTCGATAATTTCGGCAGCAAGGCGTTCTTTCATCGTCTTCTCGTTTCTCTGACGAGAATACTGAGTGATCCATCTCAGTCCAAGCGTCTGACGTCTTTCCGGACGAACCTCCATCGGAACCTGGTATGTGGCACCGCCGAGACGGCGTGCTTTTACCTCAAGAACCGGCATGATGTTTTCCATAGCCTGTTCAAAAGCTTCCAGAGCGTCTTTGCCTGTCTTTTCGTTTACGATTTCGAATGCTCCGTAAACGATTTTCTGCGCTACACCTTTCTTACCATCCAGCATCACGTTGTTGATCAGACGTGTAACGAGTTTGGATTTGTAAAGCGGATCTGGCAAAACATCACGTTTTGCAACACTACCTCTTCTTGGCACTTCGCTTCCCTCCTTCACATAGTATTTCATGCAGCAGAAAAATCATACAGCCGCATAAAGTTTGAATTCATCGGTACTCGAAAGCAAGAACTCCCGTTAGGCCAATAGAGCATTTATATGAAATGCCATTCTATCGGCAGATAACAATTCCGGAGTCAATTACTTCTTAGCACCAGCTTTTGGACGTTTCGCACCGTATTTGGAACGGGCCTGCATTCTTTTTGCAACACCCTGCGCGTCAAGTGTACCACGGATAATGTGGTAACGGGTACCCGGAAGGTCTTTGACACGTCCGCCGCGGATCAAAACAACGCTGTGCTCCTGAAGGTTATGACCTTCGCCCGGAATATAAGCGGTCACTTCGATTCCATTGGAAAGACGTACTCTGGCAACTTTACGAAGAGCAGAGTTCGGTTTTTTCGGGGTAGAAGTTTTGACTGCAGTACAAACACCGCGTTTCTGGGGAGAATTATGATCTGTTTCCTGCTTCTTCATGGAGTTATAGCCTTTCAGAAGCGCCGGAGCTGTAGAACCTTTCTCCTTCACAGTTCTTCCTTTGCGGACCAGCTGGTTAAAGGTTGGCATATCGCACCTCCTCACATATTTTATCTGCCACTGCGGCGCACTCATATCATAAAGATTGCCACAATCACGCATTGTTTAGTTTACCATTCTATCCGATAGTTTGTCAAGATTTTTTTAAAACTTTCCTGTTTTGTACAGAAAACCCGTCCGAAATCTCCTTTTCTTGGATTATAACACCCGAATCTTATATCCGGCCGGCTCTCTTCGGCGCCCGGATACTCTTTCCTGAGCATCTTCCCAAGCTGTATTCCCATAGCGCTGCATCCTTTGGACGTCTGTTTTTCATTCCTAAGCCAAACCATCCGTTAAACGGTTGGTTTGGACAGGCCCTATAAGGGCCTAATCCCTTATGTGATAAACTTTTTACGTCATTGATTGACATGAATCTCCTGTGCTTCTTTTTTTGTGGTTGCCAGACCTCTTCCTTTCTTGCACTGAAGGTTCTTTCCTGCACTCAGGTCTTTTTATTGACCCCATTTCATCTGGGGATTTTTATCATGCCTGTCCGCCAACAAAAATATCCCTGCATGCCATAGCAACGCAGGGATATTTTTCAACAGATCCGCCTAATCGCGGCGTCTGGTTTTAAGACAAATTACTGTCCGGCTGCGTCAACCAGTTCTCCCTTGCAAGGGACAACCTGTACATCGCGGTAACACTCCATTCCGGTTCCGGCCGGAATCAGCTTACCGATAATGACGTTCTCTTTCAGGCCGAGCAGCGGATCGACTTTTCCTTTGATGGCAGCTTCCGTGAGCACACGAGTCGTTTCCTGGAAAGAAGCAGCGGACAGGAAACTGTCTGTTGCCAGGGAAGCTTTGGTGATACCCAGCAGAATCGGGGTAAAGGTTGCCAGATGCGGTTCTGTACCTTTCGCCGCCGCTTCGGCTGCCACCCGTTCGTTTTCTTTTGCAAACTCGCCGCGGTCAACCAGGGAACCCGGCAGCAATGTGGTATCTCCGGCTTCATTCACCCGGACCTTCCGCATCATCTGCCGTACAATTACCTCAATATGCTTGTCATTGATATCAACACCCTGCAGGCGGTATACTTTCTGTACCTCTGCAATCAGGTAATCCTGTACAGCCTGTTCGCCTTTGACCGCCAGTACATCATGCGGATTGACAGAACCCTCTGTCAGCGGGTCGCCTGCAACGACGCGGTCGCCTTCATTGACGCGGATACGGAATCCATATGGAATCGGATAGGAACGTTCGTCCCCGTCCTCACTGGTGACAAAGATATGCCGGGTCCGTTTCACTTCTCCAATCCGGATGACACCGGCGATTTCCGAAATAATCGCAGAATTTTTCGGACGCCGGCCTTCAAAGAGCTCTTCGACACGCGGCAGACCCTGTGTAATATCCTCTGCAGACGCAATACCTCCAGTATGGAAGGTTCTCATGGTCAGCTGTGTACCCGGTTCGCCGATAGACTGCGCCGCGATAATACCGACCGCCTCGCCAACAGCAACCGCCTTGCCGTTGGCAAGGTTTGCACCATAACATTTTGCACAGACGCCATGTGTAGAAGCACAGGTCAGAATAGACCGAATTTTGATTTTTTCCACACCGGCATTGACCAGGATTTTTGCGTCATTCTGATCCATCAGCTTATCTTTGGATACCAGCACTTCTCCCGTCTGAGGATCCACATAATCTTCTACCAGATAACGTCCTTCCAGACGGTCAGACAATGGCTCGATCACAGAGGTCTTGCCGTTGCCTCCTTCTGTAATCGTATACACCTCAATGCCCTCATGGGTATGGCAGTCATTTTGCCGGATAATCACTTCCTGAGACACGTCGACCAGGCGGCGGGTCAGATAACCGGAGTCTGCAGTACGCAGCGCGGTATCGGCCAGACCTTTTCGCGCACCACGGGAAGAAATGAAGTATTCCAGAATATTCAGGCCTTCACGGTAGTTGGCGCGGATCGGGATTTCAATCGTTGTACCGGAAGTATTGGCAATCAGTCCGCGCATACCGGCCAGCTGGCGGATCTGGTTGGCACTGCCTCGCGCACCGGAATCGGCCATCATGTTGATCGGATTGTACGGATCCAAATTTTTCGCCAGCGCGTCCGCAACCTCTTCTGTTGTTCGGTTCCAGATAGCAATAACCTTGCTTCCGCGTTCGTCGTTGGTCATCAGACCCATCTGATATTCCTGGGTAATCTCATCGATCTCCGCCTCTGCACGGGCGATAATTTCTTTTTTCTGCGGCGGGATGACCGCATCACAGACAGCGACTGTAATTCCGCTGCGTGTGGAGTATTTAAAGCCCTGGGCCTTAATTTTATCTAACACATCGGCCGTTTTTGCCGTTCCATGCACACGGATACAACGGTCCACAATCTGTCCAAGCTGCTTTTTGCCGACCTTGAAGGTGATTTCCAGGTCAAACATAGTAGCCGGATTGCTGCGATCGACATATCCAAGATCCTGCGGAATCGGTTCATTGAAGATAATCTGACCGACTGTCGCATCGATCATCCGTGTAATTTTCTGTTCGTTGACATATTTGCTGACCCGTACCTTAATGGGCGCATGCAGAGAAATTACGCCCTCGTTATAGGCCATCAGCGCTTCATTAAAGTCACGGAAACACTTACCCTCGCCCGGCTGTCCCTCTTTTTTGAGGGTCAGGTAATAGGAACCCAGTACCATGTCCTGTGTCGGAACCGTAACCGGACGGCCATCAGAAGGTTTCAAAAGGTTGTTGGCAGCCAGCATCAGGAACCGTGCCTCGGCCTGTGCCTCGGCAGAAAGCGGCACATGCACCGCCATCTGGTCACCGTCAAAGTCCGCGTTATACGCCGTACAGGCCAGCGGATGCAGTTTCAGCGCACGGCCTTCCACCAATACCGGTTCAAACGCCTGAATACCCAGCCTGTGCAGGGTAGGCGCACGGTTCAGGAGCACCGGATGCCCTTTAATGACGGTTTCCAGCGCATCCCAGACCTCATTACGGGTCCGCTCCACCATTTTGCGCGCGCTTTTAATATTATTGGCTACGCCGGTTTCCACCAGGCGTTTCATAACAAAAGGCTTGAATAACTCAATCGCCATTTCTTTAGGCAATCCGCACTGATACATCTTCAGTTCCGGTCCAACCACGATAACCGAACGGCCGGAATAGTCAACACGTTTACCCAGCAGGTTCTGACGGAACCGTCCCTGTTTTCCTTTGAGCATGTCGGAAAGGGATTTCAGCGGCCGGTTGTTCGGTCCAGTCACCGGACGGCCACGGCGGCCGTTGTCGATCAGAGCGTCCACCGCTTCCTGCAACATCCGTTTTTCATTGCGTACAATAATATCCGGCGCATTTAATTCCAACAGACGGCGCAGACGGTTGTTTCGGTTGATGACGCGGCGATAGAGATCGTTCAGGTCCGAAGTTGCAAAACGTCCACCGTCAAGCTGTACCATCGGACGGATATCCGGAGGAATCACCGGAATAACATCCATGATCATCCATTCCGGTCGGTTTCCAGACTGCAAAAATGCGTCTACAACTTCCAGACGGCGGGTGATTTTCAAACGTTTTTGTCCCTGTGCTGTTTCGAGTTCTTCTTTTAATTCAGCGGAAAGCTTTTCAAGATCAATTTCCTGCAGAAACTCTTTAATCGCCTCTGCACCCATGGAGGCCTTGAAATCATCTTCATATTTTTCCCGCATATCCGCATACTCTTTTTCAGACAGAAGCTGTCCTTTTTCGAGCACCGTATTGCCTGGATCCGTTACAATATATTTTGCAAAATACAGGACCTCTTCCAACCGTCTGGGGGAAATATCCAGAATCAGGCCCATCCGGGAAGGGATGCCCTTAAAATACCAGATATGAGATACTGGCGCTGCCAATTCAATATGCCCCATCCGTTCGCGGCGCACTTTTGCACGCGTTACTTCAACGCCGCACTTATCACAGATTTTTCCTTTGTAACGGAGACGTTTATATTTTCCGCAATGGCATTCCCAGTCCTTGGTCGGGCCAAAAATACGTTCACAGAAAAGACCGTCGCGTTCCGGTTTTAAGGTACGGTAATTGATGGTTTCCGGCTTTTTGACCTCGCCGTAGGACCATTCTCTGATCTGCTCCGGAGAGGCTAAGCCTATCTTAATCGATGCAAATACGTTAAATTCCAAATCCGTCCCTACTTTCTTTAAAATATATCGTCACTGTCGTCATAGGAATCTTCTTCGTCCTCGTCAAAGAAGTCGGAATCATCCTCGAAATGATCCAAATCCTCGAGCGCACGCTCCTCTGTGCCGAATCCGTCCAGATCCTCTTCCAGCGGAAGATCAGCGAAAGCCTCGTCATCAAGGTTTTGAATATCAATATCGTCATCAAAGGTCTGTTTCAGGTCAATTTCCTGATTATCCTTATCCAGTACACGGACATCCAGTGCCAGAGACTGCAGCTCTTTGATCAGCACTTTAAAGGCTTCCGGCGCGCCCGGTTTCGGCACATTCTGCCCTTTGACAATGGCCTCGTAGGTCTTAACTCTTCCGACCACGTCGTCAGATTTCACTGTCAGGATTTCCTGCAGAATATAAGCCGCACCGTATGCCTCCAGCGCCCAAACTTCCATCTCTCCGAAACGCTGGCCGCCGAACTGCGCCTTACCGCCGAGCGGCTGCTGTGTGACCAGAGAATACGGGCCTGTGGAACGCGCATGGATTTTATCATCAACCAGATGATGCAGTTTCAGGAAGTACATATAACCAACCGTAATCGGGTTATCAAATGGTTCTCCGGTCCGACCGTCATAGAGGATGGTCTTTCCGTCTTCCCGGAGGCCTGCCTGGCGGAAACATTCGCGGATATCATCCTCATGCGCACCGTCAAAAACCGGCGTCATAATCTTCCATCCCAGTGCAGCCGCCGCACGGCCGAGATGCACTTCCAGAACCTGTCCAATATTCATTCGGGACGGAACACCCAGCGGATTCAGTACAATATCCAGCGGACGTCCATCCGGCAAAAACGGCATGTCTTCCTGGGGCAAAATTCTGGAAACGACACCCTTGTTTCCATGGCGTCCCGCCATTTTATCGCCTACGCTGAGCTTTCTCTTCTGCGCAATGTAGCAGCGCACCACCATATTGACGCCGGGACTCAGCTCATCGCAGTTCTCACGGGTAAAGACTTTTACATCGACAATGATGCCGTACTCGCCGTGCGGCACCTTCAAAGATGTGTCCCGCACCTCTCTGGCCTTTTCTCCAAAGATAGCGCGCAGCAGACGTTCTTCCGCCGTCAGTTCGGTCTCACCTTTCGGCGTGACCTTGCCGACCAGAATGTCTCCCGAACGCACTTCCGCGCCGATCCGAATGATCCCGCGCTCGTCCAGATCGCGGAGCGCATCCTCGCCCACGTTGGGGATTTCACGGGTAATTTCTTCTGGACCGAGTTTGGTGTCACGAGCTTCGATCTCATATTCTTCAATATGAATCGAGGTATACACATCGTCCCGTACCAGTTTTTCATTGATCAGGACCGCATCCTCGTAGTTATATCCTTCCCAGGTCATAAAACCGATCAGGGCGTTTTTACCCAGACTGATTTCACCGTCAGCAGTAGCCGGTCCATCCGCAATCACCTGTCCGACCTGAATCTGTTCCCCTTTATTCACGATCGGGCGCTGATTCACACAGGTACCCTGATTGGAACGGAGGAATTTCAGCATCTCATACGAATGATTGATGCCGTCCGCATCCCGGATGACCACTTCATTGGCCGACACGCGGACAACCTCTCCCGCGTGTTTGGAAACGACGGCAACGCCGGAGTCAACTGCTGCTTTATACTCCATGCCGGTGCCGACAATCGGAGATTCCGTCTTAATCAGCGGCACAGCCTGACGCTGCATGTTCGCGCCCATCAACGCACGGTTTGCATCATCGTTCTCTAAGAACGGGATCATCGCCGTCGCCACGGAAACAACCATTTTCGGTGATACGTCCATATAATCTACATTTTCACGCGGGATTTCAAGGATCTGGTCGCGCACACGGGCATTAACACGGGGACGCGCAAATTTATGATCCTCGGTTAACGGTTCGTTGGCCTGTGCAACGACAAAATTTTCTTCCATATCGGCGGTCATATAATAAACTTCATCCATGACGACGCCGGTTTCCTTATCCACCTTGCGGTAAGGGGCTTCAATAAAACCATATTCATTAATCCGCGCAAAACTTGCCAGATAGGAAATCAAACCGATATTCGGACCTTCCGGGGTCTCAATCGGGCACATACGGCCATAATGGCTGTAGTGTACGTCGCGGACCTCGAATCCGGCACGGTCACGGGACAGACCACCGGGTCCCAGCGCAGAAAGACGCCGCTTGTGGGTCAGCTCTGCGAGCGGATTGGTCTGGTCCATAAACTGGGACAACGGAGAGGAACCAAAAAATTCCTTGATGGAAGCAACCACCGGGCGGATATTGATCAGGCCCTGGGGGGTCATCACTTCCGCATCCTGTGTCTGCAAGGTCATCCGTTCACGGATAACCCGTTCCATTCTAGAAAAACCGATCCGGAACTGATTCTGGAGCAATTCTCCCACTGAACGGATCCGGCGGTTACCCAGATGGTCAATATCGTCCACGCTACCGATGCCCATCGCCAGGTTATTCATATAGTTAATCGTCGCATAAATATCATCAATGATAATGTGTTTCGGGATCAGGTCATCCAAATGCTTTTGAATCAGTTCCCGAAGCTCTTCGTCTGAAGAAGCGCTCTCCAGCAGCTGCCGGAGCACTTTAAAGCGAACTTTCTCGTTGACGCCAAGTTCGGTGCAGTCAAAGCTGACAAACGGGGCGATATCAACCATTCCGTTGGAGAAAACCTTGACTTCTTTTCCCTCAACGTCCAGATATACCGTATCTACACCCGCGCGCTCGATCTCTTCTGCCTTGGCATGGGTGATGAGTTCTCCTGCATCCGCCAGCAATTCTCCGGTCATCTCGTTAATCACCGGACGGGCCAGTACTTGTCCAGTCAGCCGGCCAGAAATTGCCAGTTTTTGATTGTATTTATACCGGCCTACACGGGAAAGATCATAACGCCGGTCATCGAAAAACAGATTCCGCAGATGAGTCACTGCGCTTTCCACCGTCGGCGGTTCGCCTGGGCGCAACTTGCGGTATACCTCCAGCAGGGCCTCTTCCCCGTTTTTGGTATTATCTTTATTGGTGATGGTCTGGACAATCCGTTCGTCCTCACCGAAGATTTCGTAGATTTCGCTGTCGGTGCCGTTTTTATTGGTAAAAACGTCCGCAGTGTCCGCTACCGGCCCGTCCTTGATCCGAAGCAGCGCGCGCAGAAAAACCGTAATCGGAATTTTCCGATTTTTATCAATCCGCACATAAAAAATATCATTGGAATCGGTCTCATATTCCAGCCATGCGCCGCGGTTTGGAATGACAGTGGAAGTAAAAAGCTTTTTACCTGTCTTATCATAGGTAAAATTATAATAGACACCCGGAGAACGTACCAGCTGGGAAACGATGACACGTTCTGCACCGTTAATGACAAAAGTACCGCTGTCGGTCATCAGCGGGAAATCTCCCATATAAATTTCCTGCTCTTTGACCTCCCCGGTCTCCCGGTTGATCAAACGTGCTTTCACACGCAGGGGAGCCGCATAAGTCACATCGCGTTCCTTACATTCGGTCACTGTGTATTTAGGGGTTTCATCCAACTTGTAATCGACAAATTGCAAAACCAGATTCCCGGTATAGTCCGTAATATCGGACATATCCCTGAAAACTTCTTTCAGCCCCTCGTTCAGAAACCAGTTGTAAGAATTTTTCTGCACCTCAATCAGGTTTGGCATCTCCAAAACCTCATTGATCCGTGCAAAACTCATTCTGGTGTTTTTACCCACTTTTACAGGCTTGACATTCACCATAGGCGCAATCACTCCAATCATCTATCTCTGCAAAAGACACCGCTGCCGGCAATTAACCCGTTCCATAATTTTTTCATATTTTATCAAAATACCTGTTGCATTTACAGTTTTCTTGTGTTATAATAACTACAAAGTAAGCTATAAATGTCCATTATGATACAGATTATTATTCTATCATAATCTGTTGATTTTGTCAACCATTTAAAATCAATTTCTATGCCTTTTTCTGAGAAAGTGTTTTTTGCCAGTGGCAGAAAACCTTATTTTTTTATCAGGCAACAGCGGCATTGCCTATGCAGCGTTGTTACAGAGAGCCGTTTGTATTTTACTGTTATTCTTCCTAATTATATATGGATTCTGAAACGCCCATATCCAGTCTGCTTCAGATAAAGCGAGCGGAGTATCCCATTGTCTATCATTAACCAAATATAAAGGAGCTGGTTGATTATGGCTGAATTTTCAGGTATTCTGGTTTGGACCCTTGTCAGTGAATGTCCGATCCCCGCTGACGTTAACGAATTGCTGGTCAACGGCGAGGTAGCTGTGGCTGCCTATAAGACCTTCCGGGACAGCGCAATTTTTACCAATAAGCGGCTGATCGTGCGGGACGCTCAGGGGCTTACGGGTAAAAAAGTGGAGGTTTACTCCCTTCCTTATTCCTCGATTCTCATGTGGTCAACGGAAAATGCCGGAAAACTTTTGGATTTCAATACCGAAGTAGAGCTTTGGACGCATGCCGGGCATATTAAAATTAGCTTGCAGCGGGGTGTTGATATTCGCCGGTTTGACCGGTTGATTGCCAATGCTCTGCTATCATAGTTAAAAATAGTCCGCCGGGCTGGTTCATGATCAAAAAAAAACTCCTTTTGCTGTAGGCAAAAGGAGTTTTTTTTGATCATGAACCATTTGCTGCATATCAAACAGCCCATTGAACTTATTTTACTTCTGTGATGGTAATATTGGTCGCGTCCACATCCACTTCCCCGACAATGATATCCTTGATCTGGGCTGCCTGAGCGGCGTCCAGTCCCTCTGTTTTGACAACTACCGTTGCCGTTTCCCCGTCCAGATAAGCCAGACAGTCTGCAAATCCCTGGGCTTTGACCAGATTTTCGATCTTGCTCTCGCTCTCGACCAGCTGTGTCAGTTCCAGTGCCTCTGCGGCGGCGGTTTGTGCATCCGTTGCAGACAGGTCTACCGACTCAAAAATACTTTTTAAGGTTTGGGTAGCCTCCTCACGGCTCTTTTGACGGTTGAGCCGTGCAGAAGCAAAATAATCGTCTGTTTCCGCCGCTACAAGCTGTGCGTCCCCGTAATTTTTTCCCTCCTCCTGTTGCAGCTGTTCCAGATAATTGGTTGTCAGCAAGTCCTCCCCAGTCTGAGCGAACTGCCAGTTTAAATAAATCGCAACGCCCAGAATCATTACCAGGGATGCCAGTACAATCTGTTTTTTACCAATAATCATGTTCATTTTCATTTTTCTGCGCCCCTCTGCTTTTATTGAATTAATTGCTGTGTCCTGTCATTGTTCCGGAAGTGTTTGCAGGCAGAACACAGACCTGCAGTGCGGAGATTCCCAATGCCGTCATCGCTGCTTCCGTCACCTGTTCTTTAATTGATGCGCGCGTCCCCCCTTCGCATAGAATAATAACACCTTGTATCGTAGGCTCCCGCCTTGTCACCAGCAGGGCCTGTTTCCCGTCGGGACCATCTATCAAGACCGTGCTTTCTTCCCGGCTGGCCCGTTCAGAAATCTTTTCTGTATTGGTTCCATTAAAATCCTTGGTCTGGTCCACATCGGTCCGTTTTGTATTAGCATAGACATATTCCGTATCGCTCTCCAGCGTAATCATCACCTGCACTTTCCCGATTCCCTCTGCTCCGCTCAGAATTTCCTCCAGCTGTTTTTCCAGATTAGAGGCATATTCCTGGGCATACGTATCTGACTGTGCGGAAGGAAGGCTGGATCCACTGGTTTTGGTTTCCTTTTGATCCGCGCCCCATCCCGAAATAAAGATCAGAAAAATTCCCAGCATGCCTGCTGCAAACAGGAGCGTCATTCGTTTGTCCTTCTTCCACAATCCCTTCCATTTTTCCAGCATCTTCATCCATCCTGTCCTGTTTGTGATTCCTGGGCTCCGCTGTATGTAATCTGCGGGAGCACTCCCATATTCTTTTCTATCAGTGCTGAAACCGCTCCGGTATCGACCCCGGAAGGAAGTACAACCCTGATATCACTAATAAATATGCGGTTATCCTGATCAATAGTCATATTTACTGCAACTTTTTCAAAAGAATGTCCGGCCTCGGTCAGCAGGCGTTCGGTTTCCGCGCCGAGCCGGGCGGCTGTCACATCCAGTACCTGCTGCGTCACAACGTCTTCGAGCTGACTGCTGTCTGCTTGCGGGGCATAGGAAACAGCGGCGGAAAAATCCAAATCAATCTCACCACTGACGAACGGAGATACCAGACAAAGGATAAACAAAAGACTGATAGTAAATTGAATGCTCTTTTCAATCTTTCCCTTCGGGACCAGCATACCAAAAACCGCTGTTCCGATCAGGGTCAGGCAGATTGCAAACGCCCATTCCCGGATTCCCTGCATCATAATGACATCCCCAATACCAGTAAAATTGTAATGGATACAATGAACAAAAGACAAAAGCAAACCAGCATGCCCACGAGAATAGAGAGCACCTCTCCGGCTGCTCGAAGCATACCGGGCAGTTTTTCCACGCCCAAAAGATCTCCCGCGCCGGCCGCCAGGTGCAGAGAGCCAATGAAAAACAAAGCAGCCAGAATATCCGGAAGAAAAGCGAATAAACAAACGATAATGCCGAAGGCGCCAACCGTGGAACGCATCAGCCCCAGGCACCCCTGAATGGAGTTGAGCGCCTCGCTGACAGCGCCTCCAACGACGGGAATAAAACTTCCGATCAAAAATTTAGCCGTCTTGTTGGTAACAGTGTCTGCGGATGCCGTCACCATGCTTTGTACCCCAAACACACCGACAAAGATGGTCATCGAAAGCCCCATGGCCCAGAGAACTGTTTTTTTAACCGTGCCAGCAATACCGCTGATATTTAGCCGGCCGCTGACAGACCCGGTGATACAAAAAGCCAGATAAATCCCCAGCAGCGGTACCAGTACTGCGGAAGCAAACTGTGCAATCCCCTGGATCACGCCGAACAATACCGTATGATAGAGCATTCCGGAAGCAGGTTTTCCAGAAGCTGCCGCTGTCCCTGCGAATACAGGAACAAAGGTCAGCAGAAAATCACTCCCCTGCTGCAAAGTCCGGGCACAGTTCTGAATACAGCTTGTCACCGGCGGCAGGATTACGCCGCAGGCGCAGAGCATCCCCACCGCCTGAAATACACGGGACAGCCCGCTGTCCTCCCCCTCTGTCTGCAGCGCGGATAAAAGGCTGCAGATCAGCATAACGCCAATGCAGGCGACCAGCAGGCGGAGCGGGCGAGCCGCCTGTTCTTTGGCCTGCCGCAGCAAATTTTGAAAAAAATCGAATAAATCAAAGTCCATTAACGCGCTGGACTGTACGCTGTCTATCCCGTTTTCCGAAAGCTCCCGCCTGACGCCATCCGGGAGTTCATCCATCAGCCTGTCCGCCCCGGACGCCCGCATCTGTTCTTCCAGCAGAGCTTCTTCATCCCATATTTCTTCCGCAGCCTGTACCTGCGGCAAAAAACAGATCAGGCAAAGGACCACAACGAATAAAATTTTGACTGCCTTTTTCATTTCTGTTCCTCTTCTGCTTTCCTGTATGTTCTATATTGTAATTAATGAAAATGCCATATCCGCCAGTTTTGTAAACATAGGCAGCGAGATCACCAGCACACTGATCCGCCCGGCCAGCTCCACCTTTCCTGCAACCGCGCTTTGTCCGGCGTCCCTGCAGGTATCCGCCCCCAACTGGGTGACATAACAGATTCCCAGGCACTTGATGGCAGCTTCCGTATAGCTGCCCTGGATATTGGCTCTGTCCACCAGACTTTCCAGCGTCGAAAGCGCGGGGGACAGATTGGAAAGCAGCAGAAAAAAGATCAGGCATCCCGCCCCCAGTCCAACCAGCAGCGCCATCTCCGGCCGATAGGACTTTAACAGCAGTGCCAATGCTGAGGCAACCAGTCCAATGCCGATCACCGGCAGTAAATCTCCCAGCATCCCGATCCCCCCGTTACCAGAGTCCAAACAGGGACTTAACTGTTTCAAACAAATCGCTGATCTGATAAACGATCATCATCAAAACTACGATCAGCCCCGCAAGGGTGGTCATCATCGCCTGTTCTTCCCGTCCGGAACGTGTCAGCAGCTGGTTAAGCACTGCGACAATAATTCCGATTGCGGCAATTCGAAAGATAAAATCTACATCCATGTCTGTTTCCGTCCTTTCCTTTAGATGAGCAAAAGTACGGCCCATATGCCTGTCAGGATCCCCATGCTTCGGTAGAGCCGTCCCATCCGTTGCTGCTTTTCCTCAGCTTCAGCCAGCGTCTGTCGGAGCAGCGCATCCTGGAGGGACAAAAGTGAAAGCTGACTTTCCGCATCACCGGTTCCCAGTGTTTGACCGAGGCTGCGCAAAAACTCATTTTCTGGTTCCCCCATCGCCGTATTTTTTCTCCCGGCGTGTTCATGCAGGCTCTCTGCCCAGGCAGACGGGAAATCTTCTCCAACCGCCAGCCGTTTTTGGCATGCCTGTAAAAAAGGGAAGCAGGCAAACCGGTCGTCCACGGCTAAAGCAGTGATTATATCTTCTGTAGGGGTGTAAAACCGCAGCAGCGTCCGCACTTTTTCCAAAAGGAGGAGCAGGCTGCGAATCAAACGCACTCTGCCGGACAGGCGGAGGGAGAGCAGAATTCCTGCGCCGGCGCCGCTGCAGAATACACAAAACAATCCGATCATCTTCATCATACGGCTTTCCTCCCCTGATTGCCCGCCGATTGCAGGCAAGCGATCCGGCAGGGCAGCCCCGCTCCGACAAGTACGGCAGCTTTATGAAAACCGCCGGTACCAACCAAAGAGGAAAATACCGGCCGGGCAATCAGTTCTGCCAAACTCCCCGCATGAGCGGTCGCAATCACCGCCGCGCCCCCATGCATACAGGCACGAACCGCCTCCGCCTCTTCCGCGCTGCCGATCTCATCGCAGAGGATGACTTCCGGCGAAAGCGTGCGAAGTGCAAGTTCCATTCCGATCCCCTTGGGATATCCGTCCAGTACATCCGTACAGGGTCCCAGGTCATTTTGTGGAACGCCATGAAATACCGCGCCGATCTCCCCTCGCGGATCGACCGCCGCCACCCGGATGCAGCGTCCCAGCTGTCCGCCGGACAGCCGCCGGGCCAAATCTTTTAAAATAGTGGTTTTTCCGCTGCCAGGCGGTCCTGCAATCAGCAAGCTGCACAGCCCGTCCGAGAAAGCGGAAAGGACGCTGTCGGCTGCGCCGTCGATCTGGCGGGCAACCCGGAGGTTGATGGAACTGATATCCCGCACCGACACAATCCGTTCCGGATGAACCGGATCCATGGCCGCGGTGCCGCATAGCCCCGCCCGATGCCCGCCCGGAAGGGTAATAAACCCCTGTCGGATATCCTCGATATGGCTTTGAGCGGAATACCCGCAGATTGCCTGAAAACACCCGTCCATATCCGAATCTGTCACAAGATATGTACCCTGCCGGAAAAGCGGCGTGACGCCGCCTGTCTCTAAGACAAAGTAAATCTGTCCCCCTATGTCCAAAGCAAGCGGTCTTCCCCGTCGGATCCGTATTTCCCGGATCTGCCTCTGCTCGGATTCCGGCAAGGCTGTCAGGAGTCCGCCGATTTTTCCTAAAAATCTGCTGCATGTCTGTAAGCCCTGATCCTGCAATTTCATCTTCCTTTCTGTTTATGCCTGTCCTTTCTTTCCTGTGTTTCATAGATATGAAGGGCCGGGTGCATTTAGAACAGTCCTGCCCCGGACGGCGCCTTCTCTTTTCCGGAGTCAAACGGGGCTGTTTTCGCCGGCTGCCGCAGGTTTTTTTCTTGACGAATCCGTTTTTTTGCAGTAACATAAAAAAGAAATAAAAAAGAAAGGGCTGGCCCTGATCATGAAAAAGCTGACGGTACAAGCTTCCCATCCTTATGATATTGAGATAGAATCCGGTTTGCTGGCGCAATGCGGCCAGCGGATCCGCACCGTCTCCGATGCGCGGCAGGTCATGGTGGTTACAGATACTCATGTGTCTCCTTTGTATCTGGGCGCTGTCTGCGCCTCGCTGCGGGAAAGCGGTTTTACAATTTCTTCCTGCGCTTTTCCGGCCGGAGAACAAACTAAAAATCTTCAGAATGTTTCCGCTTTGTATGACATGCTGGCAGAAAAAGAATTTACCCGCTCGGATCTGCTGGTTGCGTTGGGCGGCGGGGTCATCGGCGATCTGACCGGCTTTGCCGCGGCGACCTTTCTGCGCGGTATGGATTTTGTCCAGATTCCGACCACCCTTCTGGCGCAGGTGGATTCTTCCGTTGGCGGAAAAACCGGGGTCAACATTGAAAGCGGAAAAAACCTGGTAGGCGCTTTCAAACAGCCCCGTCTTGTCCTCTGCGACCCAGCGGTATTGTCCACACTGCCGGAAACTGTTTTTGCAGACGGCATGGCGGAGGTCATCAAATACGGCTGTATCAAGAGTCTGTCTCTGTTTAACCGGTTGTTGACAGAGGATTTGGGGCCCCAGTTGGAAGAAATCATCTTTTCCTGTATTGATATTAAACGGCAGGCCGTAGAAGCAGATGAATTTGATACCGGCGAACGGATGCTTTTAAATTTTGGCCATACGCTTGGCCATGCCATTGAGAAAAACTTTCATTATGAGGGCTTTTCACATGGAAGCGCAGTCGCCGTCGGAATGGCGTATATCACTGCGCGTTCTGAGGCCTACGGTATCACGCAGGCGGGTACCACTGAAAAACTGCTGGCATGCCTGAAAAAATACGGATTGCCGACAACTGCGGATATTTCGGAAGAAAATCTGATCCGTTATAGCTTAAATGATAAAAAACGCTCTAAAAACACCCTGCATATTGTCCTGCTGCATGCACTGGGAGATGGTTTTCTCTTCCCGATCTCTACTGATGGGTTCCAGTCCTTTGTGAAAGGAGAATACACAGCATGAATCTGGCGCTCAGTCCCTCTTCCCTATCGGGTACGGTCACGGTTCCCCCGTCCAAAAGCTTGGCGCACCGGGCTGTGATTGCCGCCGCCTTATCCAAAGGCGACAGCGAAATTCAAAACCTGGCTCTATCCAATGATATCCGCGCCACCATGCGGGCCATGGAGAACTTGGGGGCCGTATTTTCTCTTTCCGATGCGATCCTGGCCGGACAACCGGGGGCTGTACGGGTTTCCGGCATCCAGTCATCTCCCCAAACGGTCGAGATAGACTGCGGAGAATCGGGTTCCACCCTCCGTTTTTTAATTCCTGTGGCAGCTGCTTTAGGGGTGTCGGCACGTTTTGCAGGAAAGGGAAAACTGCCGGAACGGCCGATCATGCCATATCTGGAATCCCTTCCAGCAAAAGGAATCACATTTGACTATGCCAATACCATGCCCTTTTCCATCTCCGGCCAGTTGCAAAGTGGCACGTTTGTGATTGACGGCGGCATCAGTTCTCAGTTTGTCACCGGACTCCTCTTCGCCCTGCCTTTGCTGGAACAGGGTGGGATCATCCAGATCCGCGGCCGTCTGGAGTCCAAACCCTATGCCGATATGACTATGGACGTGCTTGGAAAATTTGGCATACAAATTTTCGAAAAACACGGCGAATCGGCCCAATATATTGTTGAAAAATGTCAAAATTATACCCCTTGTATATATCGTATTGAAAATGACTATTCCCAAGCTGCATTTTTTGGCGTCGCCGGTGCCTTGTCCGGTCCCATTACCCTGGTAGGCCTGCCCGAAAATTCCCGGCAGGGAGACCGTGCCATCTTTGATATTTTACAACAGGCCGGTGCGGAGGTTTTACGCCAAGGGGATACAATCACCGTCTCTCCCGGGTCGCTGCATGGATTTTCCGTAGATGTCAGCGATATTCCGGATCTGGTGCCGGTGCTGACCGTTCTTGCCTGCGCCTGTCAGGGAAAAACCAGGATGACCGGCGCTGCCAGGCTGAAAATTAAGGAAAGTGACCGGCTCACGGCTATTGCCGATTGTCTGAACCGGATCGGCGGTCATGTACGCACAGGGCAGGACTGGCTGGAAATTGACGGGGGCCCCCGGCTTTCCGGCGGTACTGTATCCAGCTTCAATGATCACCGCATTGCCATGTCCGCCGGGATTGCTGCTTTATATGCGGATGGCCCCGTGATCCTGCAGGGAGCCGAGTCGGTACAGAAATCCTATCCGGGTTTCTGGGAGGATTATAAAGGTTTAGGAGGTAAAGCAGATGTCGTCGCTTTGGTGTAAAGGAATATCCCTTTCTATCTTTGGAGAATCCCATGGAAACGGAATTGGTGTTGTATTGGACCATCTGCCGTCCGGAGAGGAAATTGACCCGGATCAACTGGCAGCCTTTATGGCACGGCGTGCGCCAAGGCAGAACGCTGCTTCCACCGCCCGAAGAGAAAAAGATCAGCCCCGCATTCTGTCTGGTATACTGAACGGCCGTACCACAGGTGCGCCGTTGTGTGCGGTGATTGAAAATACGGATACCCGTTCCCAGGACTATGGCAACATTTCAGCATTGGCCCGGCCTGGACACGCCGATTATACCGGCCATCTTCGATACAAAGGGTATAACGATGTGCGGGGCGGCGGTCATTTTTCCGGCCGGCTGACAGCGCCTCTCTGTTTTGCAGGGGCCGTATGCGGCCAGATTCTGGCCAGGCGGGGGATTGTCTCCGGCGCGCATATCGCTGCTCTGGGAGAGATCCGGGACACTCCTTATGACAGCGTGTCCCTGGATGCAGAAACGCTTTTGTCGGTCCGGGGAAAAAGTTTTCCAACGCTGGATACAGCTGCTGGCGAGGCCATGCTTCAGTATATTGATGCTGTGCGGAGGGAGCTGGACTCGGTAGGCGGAATTATTGAATGTGGGATCATCGGATTTCCTGCCGGTATCGGCTCTCCCATGTTCGGTGGAATCGAAAATGTGATTGCCTCCATTGTATTTGGAATTCCCGCGGTCAAGGGGATTGAATTCGGCGCGGGATTCGGAGTGAACGGCGCACGCGGTTCTCAGAACAACGATCCTTTTTATATGGAAAACGGCATGGTCAAAACCCGTACAAATCATGCCGGAGGGATTCTGGGCGGGATTTCATCCGGCATGCCGATCTGTTTCCGGGTAGCGGTCAAACCGACCCCATCCATTGCACAGGAACAGGACACGATTGATTATCGACAGCGGACGGATGCCAAGTTGACGATTCATGGAAGACACGATGCCTGTGTGCTGCCCCGTGCCGTACCGGTCGTTGAGGCAGCCGCCAATATCGCCCTGCTCGGCCTGTTGATTGAACAAAACGGTCTCCAGTGATCCATCGGGGTGGCCTGTTCGGCCAATGATATAAAAAAACAGCGGTGGGAGGACAGCTTTGCCGCTGTTTTTTCTGCGTCATTCCTTAAAAAATCCTTCGGTTTTGCTTGACAACATCTGCCCTTTTTCGTATAATTGTATTAGTTTATATATACAAATTGCCATTTCATCCAAACCATCAGGAAGAATAGAAAGGTGTGGTTCTTTTCATGAAATTAGAGCTGCAGAATATCACAAAAAGTTTTGGAGAGAAAGAAGTGTTAAAAAACATTTCCCTGTCTGCAGAAAGCGGCTGTGCTTTAGGGCTGCTGGGGCGAAACGGCGCCGGCAAAACGACAACGATCCGGATTGCCATGGGAGTATTTCCGGCTGACAGCGGCAGCGTCTCTCTGGATGGCCGCCGTGTGTCTGATTCCGGCGCTGCTTTTGGGTATCTTCCGGAGGAGCGGGGACTGTACCCGAAAAAATCCATCCTGTCCCAGCTTTCCTATTTAGGGCAGCTGCGGGGGATGCGGAGTGCGGATGCCAGGCAGGCTGCCATTCGCTGGGTCGAACGGGTCGGCTTATCCGAGTATCTCAACAAACCGCTCTCTACCCTGTCCAAAGGCAACCAGCAAAAAATACAGCTGGCCTCTACCCTGCTGCATAATCCGGATATCGTCATTTTGGACGAACCATTTTCCGGTCTGGATCCGGTCAATGCCCAGCTTTTAAAGGAGATTGTCAGCGATCTGGTCAAAAACCAGAAAATCGTTATTTTTTCCAGCCATCAGATGGGGTATGTTGAAGAATTCTGCGAAAATATTGCGATATTAAACCAGGGAAACATTGTGTTGTCGGGCAATCTTCGGGAAATTAAACACAGTTATCCCCGCAACCGGATTTATCTGGAAACAGACGGCTCTTCCGCCAATCCGGAAACCATCCGGCAGGTATTGGATCAGGCAGGCGTTTTGGGCCTGGTTGTACAGATTCTTCCGTTCCGCAGCGGGTATGCGCTGACCCTGTCTGATGCGCAGCAAAGCCGTTTGATCCTGAAAGCCCTCGCAGACAGTGTGCTCCCGATTGAAAAATTTGAAGTCATCGAGCCGACACTGGAACAGATCTTTGTAGAAAAGGCAGGCGAAACCATATGAAACAGTTTCTGACCGTTCTCCGGTATGAATATGCCGGCTATCTGAAAAACAAGGTGTTTATTATTGTGACCGTCCTTTTTTCCGTCCTGATCCTGGGTGGTCTGAGCCTTCCCAGCATCATGGGTCTTTTTTCCGGACTGGACACCGGAACATCCGGAGAAGAGAAAACCCGTAAAGTCTTGGTCTATGACCAAAGCGGGTTTTATGACAGCCGGATTTTTGATGGATTGCCTTCGTTGTATCAGTTTACCGCAGTCCCCTCCCTGACCGAAGAAGAGGCGCGGGCGCAGATTCAATCCGATGAAATTTATGCGGCCGTCATTATTGATCAGCCCCAGCATTACACGCTGTATGTGGATCAGCTTTCCATGGATGCGGCCAGTGAAAATTATATCGGCAACCTGGTTTTTCAGGCCATTGATACAGAGTATAAGCTGCAAAAAATGCAGGACGGCGGACTTTCTGCCGAACAGGCGGAGGCGGTACTCACGCCGGTTGAAAGTAATACTGTAGAAACCAGCGAAACCTCTTTCCTGAGTGGATATATGCTTTCTACCTTTATGACCCTGATCCTTTATATGACGATTCTGATGTATGGCCAGTTGGTTGCGACATCGGTCGCCGGAGAAAAATCTTCCCGTGCGATGGAAATGCTGATTACTTCGGCCAAAACCAATAACCTGCTGTTTGGAAAAGTGCTGGGGGCCTGTATGGCTGGATTTACCCAGCTGGCGATCTTCTTTGTCGTAGCGGTGGCTGGATTTCTCCTGAACCGTTCCGCCCTGTCCGGATACGAAGAGCTTTTTTCGATCCTGGCATCCTCCGGCGGACAGGTTGGCTATATGTTCCTGTTCTACTTCCTGGGATTTTTTATGTATGCGTTTCTGTTCGGTGCACTGGGCTCTCTGGCCGGCCGTACAGAAGATATCAATACCACCTCCATGCCGATTACGCTGCTTTTCGTAGTTGGATTTCTGGTTTCCATGCCGACCACATCGGAATCTGTCATGCAGATTGCCTCGTTTATCCCCTTCTTTACACCAATGGCTATGTTTTCTCGGATTTGCATGGGTTATACGACGCTGCCGGAAATCTGGATTTCGGTTGTCCTCACGACAGCGGTTATTTTCCTGATTGGCTGGCTGAGTGCAAAAATTTATCGTCTGGGCGTCCTGATGTACGGCAAACCTCCCAAGCTTGGAGAACTGGTCAAAATGCTCCGGGAGCAGAAAAAATATTAACATATTGTCTTTGGATGATCAACGCGGATCAAACATCCTCCAGATTGTACCAACCCTGTGTTTTTTAAGATCCGGGCTCAATGAGTGCCTGCACCTCCGATACCTTGCAAAGCGGATCCAGAAGTTATCACCAATCACATGCCGCCGGTATTACGGGTGCGGATGATCAGAAAGCCATCAGCAGATTTTTTAAAAAATCTGCTGATTTTCTTTTATACAGCGTATGCAGCGGTTTCATGGCGTACGGCTGTTCTGAATCCGCTGGTTTACACCGGCCTACAAAAGGAGTTCCCCTTTTGTATGGCCATATCGGAAAATTTATTGTTCCAGGCTGTAAAAAACAAATTGAGATCCTCCGTTTCAACATATATAATATAAAGTGAACAGTTATACGGATCCGAGCGTGAAGAAATGGATGATATGACTGCTTGTGAAGCCGGCGAAAAATGAAGTATATCAAAAAAGGCCGTACATAAAAACCACGCAAAGAAATCCGCACGAATCGTGCTATGAAATACAGCCGTATATGGAGGGAACCCCGCCGACACAAGAGTGAAGAAAACAAAGGAGCATAAAAATGAAAATATTGATCGTTGAAGATGACCGAATATTGAACAACGGGATTGCGTTATCGTTAAGTGACGATATTACTTTACAGGCTTACTGTATCCAAGGCGCAAAAAATATGTTGGACAACAGCATTGAGCTTGTCATCCTTGATATCAATTTACCTGACGGAAATGGCCTTGATTATTGCCGGGAAATACGCAAAACAAGCAAAGTGCCGATCATATTTTTAACAGCAAATGATATGGAAATTGATATTGTAACAGGACTGGAAACAGGCGCAGATGATTATATCACAAAACCCTTTTCTCTGGCCGTGCTTCGGGCAAGAGTGAATGCGGTTTCAAGACGCAGAAAAAGCGACGGCGAAGTTTTTACAACCCCTCATTATATCTTTGATTTTGAAAACATGAAATTCTATGTTGACAATGTACCCGTTGAATTAAGCAAAACAGAGCAGAAATTATTAAAAATATTTACACAGAATACAGGGCGGACCCTTTCCCGTGATTTGCTTTTGGACAGAGTGTGGGATGGCGCAGAGTTTGTAGAGGAAAACGCACTTTCAGTCACCATGAAACGGTTACGAAAAAAAATACCTGGTATTCCGATCAAAACGATTTACGGTATCGGGTATGTATGGGAGAACGAAAAATGTGGTATATCATTTTGATCGGGATCATCATCGCTGCTTTACTTGTCATACTTTGGTTGATCCGGTATACCGCCAAAACACTGGATACAATTGATCAAATGCTTGATATGGCAACAGAGGGGACTTTTTCAGAAAGTGCGTTTACAGAGAAAAAGCTGTCAAGAATCGAAACAAAAATGTCCCGTTATTTGAGCAAAGGAACAACATCGCTAAAGCAAATAAAGAGTGAAAAAGATACGATTCAATCTTTAATTGCCGATATATCGCACCAGACCAAAACGCCGATTGCAAATATTCTGTTATATTCGCAGCTCTTGAGTGAGAGGCAGGGACTGGACGAAAAGGCTAAAAACCTGGCCTGCCAGATTGAAAGCCAGACTGAAAAATTAAATTTCCTCATTTCGTCCCTTGTAAAGACTTCCCGCCTGGAAAACGGCATTGTAAAACTAAACCCGAAAAAGAACAGCGTTCAAAAGCTCATTGAAAATATTGACCTTTGGAAAGCTGCGGATAAAAAAGACATCCTTTTAGAGATTCAGAATATTGACGATTATACGGCGTATTTTGATTTCAAGTGGACGCTGGAAGCAGTCTTAAATATTGTGGATAATGCGATCAAATATACAGATCACGGCGGCAGGGTTAAGGTTTCTGCGAAGGATTATGAGATGTTTGTCTGTATCGATATATCCGATAACGGTATAGGCATTTCCGAAGAGGAGAGCGCAAAAATATTCACACGATTTTATCGGTCCCCGCAAAATTCTGACCAAAAAGGCGTTGGGATCGGACTTTATTTAGCCCGTGAAATTGTTTCACAGGAAGGCGGATATATCAGGGTCAAATCAAGCATCGGCCGCGGATCCACATTTTCGGTCTTTTTACCCAAACATGCAAATATATCAAAACTGTAAGATTTCAGACAGTTTTCAGACAGATTTATATGTTTTTATAGTGTATGTAAGGCAGCTTATATACACTAAATTTTTATGGAGGGTTCATGCGATGAGCATTTTACAAACGGAACATTTAAAGAAATATTACGGCAGCGGAGATACGACCGTTAAAGCGCTGGACGACGTCAACTTTTCGGTAAACGACGGAGAATTTGTGGCGATTGTCGGCACATCCGGCAGCGGTAAATCAACGCTTCTGCATATGATGGGCGGACTTGACAGACCAACTTCCGGCAGCGTGAAGGTCGCAGGAAAAGAAATCTTTGCATTAAAGGAGGATGCCCTGACAATCTTTCGCCGCAGGAAAATCGGATTTATATTCCAGAGCTATAATCTTGTGCCGGTGCTGAATGTGTATGAAAATATTGTTCTGCCAATCGAACTGGACGGAAACAAAGTAGATAAATCACACATTGATAATATTATTGAAACGCTGGGGCTTACCGCAAAGATCAACAGCCTGCCCAATCAGCTTTCCGGCGGGCAGCAGCAGCGCGTTGCGATTGCCCGTGCCCTTGCCACAAAGCCCGCTATCATTCTTGCCGACGAACCGACAGGAAATCTGGACAGTAAAACAAGCCTTGATGTTCTGGGGCTTTTAAAGGTCACAAGCGATCAATTCAAGCAAACGATTGTCATGATAACCCACAATGAGGAAATCGCACAAATGGCAGATCGGATTATCCGCATTGAAGACGGCAGAATTGCAGGTGATCATCATGCTTAACGTCAACAACAGAAGGTGTATCAGCCGCCTGTCAAGGCGTTCTATTCAGAACAATCGGGTACGAAATATTATGGCAGTTGCGGCAATTATCCTGACTGCTGTCATGTTTACCACTCTTTTCACGATTGGGACAAGCATTATGGATTCCTTTCAGCTTTCCACAATGCGGCAGGTGGGAACAAGCGCGCACGCCGGCTTCAAATTTTTAACCCAGGAGCAATATGAGATTGTCAAGGCAGATCCAAAGGTTAAGGATATTTCATATAACATTCTTATCGGTTTTGGAGAAAACCCTGAATTCAAAAAAATGTCGGTTGAAATCCGTTACACGGAAGAAAAAAATGCCGAATGGGGATTCACTTTACCTACTACAGGAACGCTTCCAAAAAACAGGCTGGATATAGCGACGTCCACCAAAGTGCTTGATATGCTCGGACTTCCGCATGAATTGGGTGTACAGGTCCCGCTGGAGTTTACCGCCGCGAATGGCGTGAAGTATCATGAAACATTTACCCTCTGCGGCTTTTGGGAACAGGATGCTGTAAGCCCGGTGGCAGAGGCATTTTTATCAAGAACATACAGCGATGAGGTTGCCCCGGTATGGCAGGAACCCGTATCTGCTGAAGAGGGCAGCTGGTGGATGTCCGGTGCTGTCAATCCCAGCTTCTGGTTTGACAGTGCATGGGATATTGAAGGGCAGGTCAATGCCTTAAAGGAACGCTGCGGCTTTGGTCATGAGGTCAATGAGGGAGTTAACTGGGCATATGCTTCATCAGAGGTCGATTTTTCCACCATTGTGCTGCTGACGGGAATCCTTTTGTTGATTATGTTTTCCGGATACATGATTATTTATAATATTTTCTACATCTCTGTTTCAAAAGATATCCGCTTTTATGGGCTGCTGAAAACGATCGGCACTACAAACCGCCAACTCAAGAAACTGGTCCGCAGGCAGGCGCTGCTGCTGGGATTGATCGGCACCCCGGTCGGACTGGTTTTAGGGTATCTTGTCTCCTTCTTTGTTGTACCGATTGTCATGTCCATCACTTCGATCGCAGACGAACAGGTTATTTCCGTAAACCCGTTGATTTTTATCGCCGGAGGACTGTTTACGCTGATTACGGTATGGATCAGCTGTATACGTCCCTGCCGCCTGGTCAGTAAGGTGTCGCCTGTGGATGCGGTAAGATATACCGAGAATACAGGTACGGGCCGAAAAAAAGCGAAAAAAACAAAGCATGTAACACCCTTTTCAATGGCATGGGATAACATCAAGCGAACGCCCAAAAAGGCAGTCAGCGTTGTCATATCACTGTCACTGTCCATGATTTTGCTCAATGGAACGTTTACATTAGTCCATAGCTTTGATATGGATAAATTTATCGAAAATAAGGCCGTATCTGATTTCTATATCACCGATGCCTCAATCGTGAATCTGAACACCCCCACAAGCATTTATAACGGGGTATCCAAAGAAACGCAGGAGGAGATCAGGAACTTAAACGGCATTACCGATTACGGCTGTGTATATATGCAGGAACATTTGCATAACCTCAGCGATACAGGCCTGGCCAATACACAAAAAATTATCGAGACCTATGGGGAAACCTTACCGGAGATGGGAAAAACGGAAATGCTCCGTTTACTGAACGAAGAGCATGCCTTACCATCCCATTTATACGGCGTGGATGACTTTGTAGCCGAGAAGCTGGAGCTTTTAGACGGAACATTTGACCTGGAAAAATTCAAAACAGGAAATTATGTGATTGTCTCTTCTTATTTAAATACCGGCGAAGGCAGGTATTACAACATCGGGGATAAAGTCCCGATTGATTTTGGCAACGGCAATATCAGGGAATATGAGGTGATGGCAATCGGTGATATTCCCTATGCTCTTGGCCCCCAGCACGGGCATTTCCTGGATATCTATATCACGCTTCCAGCAGCTGAATTAATCGCACAGACAGGTGAAACAGGCGCGCTGAATATGGCATTTAACGCCCAACCGTCTGCCATTTCCGAAATAGACGCATGGCTGAAGAACTACTGCGATCATGTGAACCCAGATATGGCCTATCAGTCCCGTGAAACCTTTGCGGCAGAATTTAAGAATATGCAGAATATGTGTCTGACGGTTGGCGCACTTTTAAGCTTTATTCTTGGCCTGATCGGCATATTGAATTTTATCAATTCTGTAATCACCTCGATACAGACGAGGCGGCAGGAGCTTGCGGTGTTGCAGGCCATTGGCATGACCGGGCAACAGCTAAAGCAGATGCTGATCGGCGAGGGATTATGGTATACAATCATGACCGTAACCACAACCCTTACCATCGGCAGCCTGATTACCTACGGGCTAATTACAGGCATTACCTATCAGATCTGGTTTTTCACCTATCATTTCACGATAACGCCGGTTCTGTTCTGTATCCCCGTGTTGATCGCATTATCAGTCATCATTCCGATGCTCTGCTATCAAAATATGTGCAGATACAGTGTCGTTGACAGATTGAGGGAAAGTGAATGCATGGTCACGCAAAACAAGGGGAAGTAGATCTGCCGCCCTTGTTTTGCGGCGGTAAAATCCGCACTGGAATTCCCTAGGATACCGAATGGAACAACTCCCCTGTTCTGGTCTAGCATGCAAACAGGAACCGCTTACAGCCCTCTCATATGAGAATACGGTCGCCTATGGTTTTGGCAGGCAGTGCTGAACATCATGTTATTCATCGAAACCTTTTCCGTAAAACCCTTTTTTCGCAGAACTCCGTGCTGTAACAGTTGACTTCTGGCTATAATTCCGGTAAAATATAGAATAATGCAGATTTTAGTATATCAGTATGGAGGTAGCATTATGCTCAATCAGGATAAAACCATGGATCAGATTGTCTCTCTGTGCAAAAACAGGGGATATGTGTATCCGGGCAGCGATATTTATGGCGGTCTGGCCAACACATGGGATTATGGCCCGCTTGGTGTAGAATTCAAAAATAATGTCAAACGTGCCTGGTGGAAAAAATTTGTTCAGGAAAGTTCTTATAACGTCGGATTGGACAGCGCCCTGCTCATGAATCCGCAGGTATGGGTGGCATCCGGACATGTAGGCGGTTTTTCCGATCCGCTGATGGACTGTAAGGAGTGCAAGACCCGCCATCGTGCGGATAAACTGATCGAGGATCAGACAGGGATTGCGCCCAACGGCTGGAGCGACCAGCAGATGATGGATTTTATTCGGGAAAAGGGGATTACCTGTCCCAACTGCGGTAAGGCCAATTTTACGGATATCCGCAAATTCAACCTGATGTTTAAAACGTTTCAGGGCGTTACAGAAGACGCTAAAAATGAGATCTATCTTCGTCCGGAAACCGCACAGGGCATCTTTGTCAATTTTTCTAATATTCAGAGAACAACCCGCCGGAAGATACCATTTGGTGTCTGTCAGATCGGGAAATCCTTCCGGAACGAGATTACACCTGGTAATTTTACATTCCGTACCCGCGAATTCGAGCAGATGGAGCTGGAATTTTTCTGTAAACCCGGTACAGACCTGGAATGGTTCGGATACTGGAAAGACTTCTGCAAGAATTGGCTGCTCAGCCTGGGAATGAAAGAAGAAAACCTGCGGTTGCGGGATCATGAGCAGGAAGAGCTGTCTCATTATTCTAAAGCAACGACGGACTTTGAATTCCTCTTCCCGTTTGGATGGGGTGAATTGTGGGGAATTGCGGATCGTACCGACTTTGACCTGACACAGCATATCAAACACAGTGGCAAAACGCTGGATTATTTTGATCCGCAGACCAACGAACGTTACGTACCGTATGTTATCGAACCGTCCCTCGGGGCAGATCGTGTAGCGTTGGCGTTCCTGTGTGATGCTTATGACGAAGAGGAGATTGCCGAAGGAGATATCCGTACAGTGCTTCACCTGCATCCGGTTCTGGCGCCTTACAAGGCATGTATCCTCCCGCTTTCCAAGAAGCTGAATGAAGCGGCTGTAGCGTTGTACCAGGATCTCTCCAAACACTTTATGGTGGATTATGACGATGCCGGTTCGATCGGCAAGCGTTACCGCCGGCAGGATGAAATCGGCACGCCGTTTTGCATTACCTATGATTTTGAATCCGCAGAAGACGGCTGCGTAACGGTCCGTGACCGGGATACGATGGAACAGGTCCGGATTCCGATGGATCAGCTGGTTGCCTACATAAAAGAAAAGCTTGTCTTCTAAATGATGCCCTGGACGGGGAAAGCAATTCTATGACCAACCAGAAAACTCTGTTAAGCAATACGCCGGCCTCCCAAAGGATGGGAGGCCGGCGCTTTTCAACTGTCCTGTCAAAAGATTGCGGCGAAAATACCTCGTAAAATGAAAAACCACCGGAACTATTGCCCCAGTGATTTTATATGGTGACCCGTGCGAGAATTGAACTCGCGTTCCCGCCGTGAAAGGGCGGTGTCTTAACCTCTTGACCAACGGGCCATTCTGGTAGCGATAGTTGGATTTGAACCAACGACACTGCGGGTATGAACCGCATGCTCTAGCCAACTGAGCTATATCGCCGTATTTTTCTCTTTCATTAGACAGCTTTTATATTTTACAATATATTTCTTTTAATGTCAACTAGTTTTTTCAATTTTCTTAGGTTTTTTTAAACAACAGCAGATATCGAGTCTAATTTTATATAAAACGCACAATAAAACCACCATGCTGTATAAAAAACATCTTCTTTAGCATGATCCAAAAGCCGTTTTTTATACCAGGGTCTCTCGTTCCTCTTTTTGTCAGGCGGAAGGAATAGAAAATTCAAATTCTGTATACTGATTTTCTTTGCTCCGTACAGTGATATCCCCGCCGTGCAGGCGGACAATCGAACGTACAATATGCAGCCCAAGTCCCACACCGGTGGTATCCTGACTGCGGGACTTGTCCGATTTATAAAAACGATCAAAAATCTGGGGCAGATCTTCTTTGGCGATGCCCTTTCCGCCGTTACGGATCGTTACATAGGTCCATTTAAAATCCGAGCGGAAGACAAATTCGATATAGCCGCCTTCTTCGGAAAATTTGATGGCATTATCAATCAGATTGTAAATAACCTGGGACATCATATCCTCGTCCACACGAACCATCATTTTTTTCTGATCCAGCCCGCGGATATCCAGATGCCGTTTTTCAATCCGGTCTTCAAAATTCAGCAGCGTCTGTACAGTCAAATCAACGATGTTGACTTTATTTTTTGACAGTTCCATACTGCCTTCCTCAAGCCGCGCCAGATTCAGCATAGAACGCACCATGCGGCCTAATCGTTTCACCTCATCAGAGACAATCCGAAGATAATAGCGCTGATTTTCCGGCGGGATCGTCCCGTCCAGAATGCCGTCAATAAATCCGCTGATGGTCTGCATTGGGGTCTTCAGTTCATGAGAGACATTGGCGATGAAACTGCGCCGGGAATGTTCACTCAACGCCAGTTCTTCCGCCATATTATTCAGCGCCTCAGCCAGCTGTCCAATCTCATCCTGCGAATCCACCGGCAGTCTCTGGGTGAAATCACCCCTGCCGAACCGTCCCGCCGCATCGGCCATCTGGTGCAGCGGCCGAACCATACGGTATACCGTTGCGTAAATGATGACAAAAGCCAGCGCAATAAAAATAAGGGAAACCGTCATAAACAACGGCATCAGTTGTCCCCTGAACTCCTGGAATTCCACCATGGGGGAAGCAGCATAAGCATATCCGATCACTGTCTTCTGTGTATCCTGGACCACAATACCGGATATATAGCACTGGTCAGTATAAACCCCTTCCAGCGTACCGGTACCAGTATAAATTGTTTCCCCTGTTTCTTGCAAAAGGGCCTGGGGCAGGACATGCGCCGTGATATTCGGATTGGTGCAGAAAACAATCTGTCCGGCAGGATCCACCAGAAAAAGGTCAGCGCCAGTGATCTCTGCGATTAACCGGTAAAACGGCGCCAAACGTTCGACACTGAACCGACCGTCAGCCGAACGGAAACTGTCCGCTGCAGCCTCAGAGGCTTTGAGGACAGCATGTTTCATGCTGTCATACTGCTCAGACTGAAAGTGCATCACCGAAGTGCCGGTAAAACTGACAAAAAGTACGCCAACAAAAAAGAGCATCAAAAACACACAGATAAAGAAATACCGGTAAAACAGTCCCCGATACTTTTGAAATCCTTTGTGTCTTTTCTGCTCTTGCTTTGTATTCACCGATGATTCGCCGCCTTTTATTCATTGACTTCAAATTTATACCCGACGCCCCAAACTGTTTTCAGAGACCATTGCGGAGAAACACCCTCTAATTTTTCGCGCAGACGTTTGACATGTACATCAATCGTGCGGGAGTCGCCGTAATATTCAAACCCCCACACTTCATCCAACAGCTGATCACGGGTATACACCCGGTTTGGGTTGGAAGCCAGATGAAACAGCAGCTCCAACTCTTTTGGGGGTGTGTCAATGATTTTGTTATCTACTTTCAGTTCATAACGCGTCATATTGACCACGAGCTTGTCATATGTGACTTCTTTAATCTCTGTCGACTGATTAGCCGGCCCCAACCGGCGCAGAACCGCCTTCACGCGGGCAACCACTTCCTTGGCGTCAAAAGGTTTGACGACATAATCGTCCGCCCCCAATTCCAACCCGAGAACCTTGTCAAAGGTTTCTCCTTTAGCTGTCAGCATAATAATCGGCGTGTTGTGTTTTTTACGGATTTCACGGCAGACCTGCCAGCCATCCAGGCCTGGCAGCATCACGTCCAGCAGCAAAAGATCCGGTTTCAAAGTATTGAATTGAATAATGGCGTCTTCTCCGTCATAAGAAAGAATGACTGTATAACCTTCTTTTTCCAGATACAACCGCAACAATTCGCATATATTTTTATCGTCATCAATGACCAGAATTTTCTCTCCCGCCATCGAAGTTCACATCCTTTCTCCATGTTGTTGCATCTTTTTGCTACTGATACGGATTTTGCGAGTCTGTGGGTCTATGCGGTCGATAAGGTTCTTTATTCCGCATGAAAAATAGAAAAAACGGAATTAAAAACGGCATGAATATGCTCAGTGCAACATAAATAACCGCATTGGAAGGCAGATACTCCTGAGAAACCGTATACAGCACAATAAGCTGAAGCGCCTGTAAAACCAGAGACACCAGCTGTGCAAGCCAAAGGAGTATCTGCAGGGAGACGCTGGTCATGGAAGAAAAATAATATATAAAATCTTCCAGACTGAAGGTCCCTGAAGAAGAGGATACCATGGATATGATCTCATTGATAATCCGCATCCACCCCGCCCAGCTGGCAATATTGACAATCCATGACATCGCGCTTACCGTAGCCAGCGGCGTACGCAGCGCAAAACCGCCCACACCCCTCTGGGATCGAATATCATCATAAATACACCCCAGCATGTATTCGGAACCGACAGGTATCCATGCAAGCCATGGCTTCGGAAGTCCCCGTCTGGAAGCCATCCGCATCAATGCCAATGAACGTATGATATAGATCACAACCTGACAAATTACCGTCAAAACCAGGGCCATTATCCAAACAGCTGCTACGATTTCTTCATTGATCTTCTCTATACCCATATCTATGTCCCCCCCTGCCGGCTTTTTTAGGATATCAAACAGCATATTTTATTTATTATATCATATTTCCGGAACGGTGTCCAGAAAAATCTCCCGTATTCTGTCGCTGGATATCCCCCAGGGCGGGCCTGTTTTCGGGATTACTGAAAATAAAAGGTCTGCGCCAGCAGAAAAAATAAAAAAAAGATGCCGCCGAACACGGCGATCACGAGCAGAACAGCTGCCAAAACCCCCCGCATCATGGCAGCACGCTCTTCTTTGGTCAGTTGAATTTCCTCTTTTTCCATCACAGGAACAGATTCCTGCTCCGTCTCCCGGTTGGGAGGCGCGGCTTTTTTCTTTGGAAGGTGTGGCAGCAATAAGCCCCGGCCCCCATTCCAGGGAGCGCCTTCCAGATCCATGTTGGCAATCACTCGCCCATCATCTACAAATTTTTGTTTTTTTCTGGCCATACATTCTCCTCCGGTTATCCCAGTCAATGGTTTTCCTGTCCTATTCCCTGCCGGTCCTTCATGCGGCAGTCTCCGCCGCCTTTCTGTCTCTATATCCGGCACATGCGGGATGGCGTCTTCTGACACCGGGTTTCTGCGTTTCCGATTTATCGAGAGTTAAAATACGAATTGTATATTTCATTTATATATTACATTTTGTATCAATTCTCCCGTTCCGCCGGATCCAGCATCCGGACAAGCCCAACAGGTGGTTCTAAGAACACCCCATGAATCAGGCAAATGGCTGTCCAGATTGCCGGACAGCCATTTGCACTAAGAAAGATTATTTTCAGATGGATCGTCCGTTTCCGAATGATCGGTTGTGTCAGCCCGGTTCTCCCCTGCCTGACTGTATAAATGGCAGGCTGTCCAGTGCCCGTTGCCATAATCCAGAAAATCCGGCGCCTTCTCTTTGCAGATTTCCATACAGTTCGGACAGCGGGTATGGAACTTGCAGCCCTTAGGCGGGTTCGCGGGAGAAGGAAGGTCCCCTTCCAGCACTGTCCGATTCATCCGGATATCCGGATCGGGAATTGGTACAGCGCTGAGCAGTGCTCTGGTATACGGATGCATCGGATGTTGATATAAATCGGCTGTCGGCGCCTTTTCCACCAGACTGCCCAGATACATCACCCCAACTTCGTCTGAAATATATTCAACGACAGAAAGATCATGGGAGATGAATAAATACGTGAGTTTCCGCTCTGCCTGCAAATCCTGCAGCAGATTAATGATCTGCGCCTGGATCGAAACATCCAGCGCAGAAACCGGTTCGTCCGCAATAATCAGATCAGGACCCAGCGCCAGCGCGCGCGCAATACAGATCCTCTGCCGCTGGCCTCCCGAAAATTCATGAGGGTAACGGTCAATATAATATCTTCTCAGCCCGCAGGCGTCCATAATCTGGAGAATATAATTCTGATACTGATCTTTGGGAACAATATGATGCTGCCGTACCGCCTCACCAATCAGCTCGCCAACCGGCATACGGGGGTTCAGCGAAGAATAGGGATCCTGAAAAATCATCTGAAGTTTCGGGCGAATCGCGCGCAGCTGAGACCGATTCATCGAAAAAATATCCTGTCCGTCCAGGAAAGCCTGTCCGCCGGTCGGCTCAGTCAAACGGAGCAGTGTCCGCCCAACAGTTGTCTTTCCGCAGCCGGATTCCCCCACCAGACCAAAGGTCTGCCCTTTTCGAATGGAAAAGCTTACCCCATCCACCGCACGAACATGCCCGACCACATGCTGAAAAACGCCTGCCTTAATCGGGTAATGCTTTACCAGATTCTGTACTTCCAAAATATTGTCCGTCATCGCATTACCTCCCTGCTTCACTGCCGGCAGACGGTTGAGCATATAACCAGCAGTTTACCTTATGCGTAGGGGTGACATCAATCGTTGCAGGGTATTCACCGCTGCAACATTCCATACATTTTTCACACCGGTTTTTAAAATAACAGTAAGAAGGCATTTCAATCGGATTGGGTACCGTGCCGGGAATCGAATAGAGCCGGCCCACATCTTCGTTTAAGACCGGTCTGGATTTCAAAAGTCCAATGGTATAGGGATGCCGTGGATCATGAAAAATCTCTTTTGCCGTTCCTTGCTCTACTACCTTGCCGGCATACATAATGACAACATAATCTGCCATTTCGGCCACTACACCCAAATCATGCGTAATCAGCATAATAGAAGCATTGATCTTATCTTTCAATTCCCGGAGCAGGTCGAGGATCTGTGCCTGAATCGTCACGTCCAACGCAGTCGTCGGTTCGTCTGCAATGATCAGGCGGGGATCGCAGGAAAGCGCCATGGCAATGACAATCCGCTGCCGCATACCGCCGGACAACTCGTGCGGGTAATTGTCAAAAATTCCTTCCGCACGGGCAATACCGACCAACTTCATCATTTCAATACAGCGGGCCTTGACCTCCTGTTTGCTCATTTTGGGAAAGTGGAGTTTAATCGACTCGCTCAGCTGATCTCCGATGGTGAAAACCGGATTGAGGCTGGTCATCGGCTCCTGAAAGATCATCGCAATCTCTTTGCCACGAATCTTCTGCATGGCATCCATCGGCATTTTGGTTAGATCGACCGCTCGTTGCATGCTCTCCTGGTTATATCGGATCTGTCCGCCGGCGATTTGCCCCTGCGGTCCCTGCAAAAGCCGCATAACCGAAAGGCTGGTCACAGATTTGCCGCAGCCGGACTCGCCGACTACGCCAACCGTCTTTCCTTTTGGAATATCGAAGCTGACACCATCTACTGCCTTGACCGTACCCGCATCCGTATAAAAATAAGCCTGCAGGTTGTCGAACTCCAGCAGATTGTCCGCATCGCGCATCTCTGTGATATAGTCGGAAACAGGAATTTTTCTCTTTTTATCCTTTGTATATTGCCGGTACACTTTGGCATTAAAACGCTTGATCTGTTTTAAGCGTTCCTTTTTCGTATTTTTTGTATTCGCTGTATTTTCAGACAAAGTGTTTCACCTACCTTTTCATCCGGGGATCAAAAGCGTCCCGCAGGCCATCGCCAACAAAGTTAAAGGCCATCACCGTCAGCAGGATACAAATCCCTGGCGGGATCCAGATATTCAGGAAGTTTTTCATAATCACGCTGCTGTTGACGGCATTAATCATATTTCCCCAGGATGCATAGGGGAACGAAAGTCCGATTCCCAGATAGCTGAGCGTGGATTCGGTCAGAATCACGCTGCCAAGATCCATGGTTGCCATGACAATGATAATCGGCACGACATTGGGGATCAGATGCTTAAAGATTTTGCGGAAAACGCTGATTCCCATTGATTCTGCAGCCTGCATATAATCCATTTCCCGCAAAGATAAGATCTGTCCGCGCACCAAACGGGCAACGCCAGCCCAGTTAAGCACGCCCATAATCAGCATCAACAAGTAGATTTTTTGCTCCGGAGCCACCTTCATCGCGGAAGTGACCGAAGAAACGATCAGCATCAGAGGCAAGAACGGAATGCAGTAAAAGATCTCGACCAGACGCATAATGATCATATCTACCTTACCGCCGTAATAACCCGCGATTCCCCCCATCGTGACACCGAGGATCAACTCGATAATCACAACGCAGAAACCGACCTGCAGAGAGATTCTGCCGCCGTACATCAGTCGGGTGAATACATCTCGTCCATCCCCGTCGGTCCCCAGAATGTGATTTTTTGAAATCGGCGCCTTTAGATTCATCTCATACATGGCGCGTTCTTCTGCGGACAGGGTTGAATAGGTGCTGCTCATGACTTCCGCACCGGTCTCTTTATGCTTATAAAAAATCTCATATTCTCCATAGCTGGTCAAAAACGGACCGATAAAGCAGAAAAGAGCCATGACCAGCAGGATGACCAACCCAACAATCGCCAGTTTATTCCGAAAAAAGCGTTTCAGTACCAGCTGGGTAGGGGTCAGAATGACCTGACTTTGCTCGAATGCATCCTGTTCGGCTGCGTTCGTATTTTGTATGTCTTGCGCCATATCCTTCCCTCCCTAGTTGTAGCGCACCCGCGGATCCACCACGGCGTACAGAATATCTGCAATCAAGGTGCCCAGCAGCGTCAGAATTGCAATAAACATATTGTAACCCATTAGGAATGGGATATCCCCGTTGTGGATCGCATTGAGCGCGGTTTGTCCGAGTCCGTCAATGGAAAAAATACCTTCTGTAATAATTGCGCCGGCAAATAACGACGGAAGGCTGCCTCCCACCATCGTGACAATCGGGATGAGCGTATTCCGAAAAGCATGACGGCCGATGACCTTACCCTCGCTGACGCCTTTGGCACGGGCTGTCCGCACATAATCGGCATTGAGCACCTCCAGCATGTTGGTCCGGGTATAGCGCAGCAGTCCGCCAATACTGGTGACAACAAAGACTGTCACCGGGAGAACGAAATGCCAGGCCATATCCAAAAACAGCGCCATACCTTCCAGGTCCGCACGCGCAGTCACCATTCCCTGCAGCGGGAACCATCCCAGCTCTACGGCAAAAATACGTTTCAAGACCGCAGCAAAAAAGAAACTGGGCAGAGAAATTCCCGCAAGCGCCACCGCCACAATGGTATAATCTGTCTTGGAATACTGCTTAGTGGCCGCCAGCACACCCAGTGGAATCGCAATAAGCAGCTGAAGAACAAAAGCAGTACCGGCCAGCGCAAAGGAAACCCACATCCTGTCTCCGATTACCTGCGTCACCGGCTGCTTATACACAAACGAGGTGCCAAGATCGCCTCGAATTGCATCTTTAGCCCAGGAAAAATATCCCTCAATAATGCCCTTATCCAAACCGTACAACGCGCGCAGGTTTTCTTTCATTTCCTCCGTAATCTGCGGATTGCCGGATGTCACCTGAGAAATAAAGTCCCCCGGCATCATGCGGATAATAGCATATAGAAGAAACGAAACGCCGAACAGCACGAAGATACTGATCAGGATACGGCGAATAATATACTGTTTCACACCGCACCTTCTTTTTCCCCGAAATACGAACCAGCGCCCTGGCGGTATGAAAACGGAACCCGCATTCATGCCGGCAGGGTGCAGGTTATGAATGATCCTTTATCCAAATCCCCGGTTTTTAATGAAGTTCGAGATTTTCGATCTCACTGGCATAGGTCCAGTAAGTGGTTACACGTTCCGGCAAAGTGTCTGTATTGACCACTTCCGGATTATAAATAATCAGGTTTTTCCGCTGGTAAATCGGCATATAAACAGCCCAGTCCATAATGATATCCAGTTCTTGCGCTACAATTTCAGAACGTTCTTCCAAATCCAGCGTCTGTGTGGATTGCAGGATCAGTTTATCCAGTTCTTCGTCCTGTAGCCATACACGGTTGGAACCGCCCGGCACTGTGGAGGAGCTGGAAAAGATCTGCGTCAGGTCACAGTCGTTGGCGTTGCCCCAGGCTGCTACAAACATATCCAGGTCGTCATTCTGCATTCTATCGAAGAGAACATTCGGATCCATGTCGGAAATAATAAACTCTGCGCCCAATGCATCCATATCAATCTTCATCTGGGTCAGAATACCTGCAGCCGGATGGTTAGAGAGTTCTCCGATTCCGATCTCAATGGAAAGCTGCTCGCCGTCGCTGTTGACGAGTTTTCCGGACGCATCTTTTGTATAACCGGCTTTTTCAAAATATTCCGCCGCTTTTTCCGGGCTGTATCCATAATATTCTGTCGCATCATCCGGGTATTCAGCAAGTGTTGTGGTCATCGGACGCTCGATGACTTCTGCAAGTTCTCCGTAATATGCTTCGATGGCAGGCCCACGGTTCATCAGGTGCATCAACCCTTTGCGCACGTTGATATCCGGGACTCTCTTCGCGTTGATGGCAATATAACCGTAGCCGTTATTGTCTACCAGGGAATATTCGATGCCTTCCTCATGGAGCTGTTCCATCACCTCGATGGAAGCGGACGGATCGGTAATATCAATATCGCCCAAAATAGTGGCGTTTACCTTATCGTCTTCAGACACAACCTGGAATTTCAGGTTTTTGATTTTGGGTTCCCCTTTGTAATAATCCGGGTTGGCCGTCAGAGACACGATATTATTGTTGTAGCTCTGGAAAATATAGGGACCTGAACCCATCGGCGCCGCATCCTTTGCATGCACTGCGGAAAGATCGCCTTTCTGGAAATCCGGGCCGTAATAGTGTTCCGGTAAAATCGGCTGGAGTGCGAGCTGACGGTCTGCGGTAATGCTGATACCATCGACAAGAACCGTACAGGTATAATCGTCAATCCGCTCAATGCCGCTGATGCTTTCCACATCAATCCCGTCAGAAAGGTTGCCAGTCACAAACCCTGCGATCAGCTGATCGTACTTATCCGCCTGTGCATCTGCCCGCAAATCCTCTTTGGATTCCATGTTCATCGCAAGATAAGCTGCGCGAACCTGCTCTTCAAAATCAGCCGCACTTTCATCCAGGCCAAGCCCAAGCGCCTCATTAATATAGGCCGCACCATAGTTCTGCATATCCAGATCGGTATATTTTTCGACAAACGCATCCAGCTCTTCGTCTGTAATATTCTGTGACTGCTGCTGGAATTCTGCGATTTTCTGGCTGTAATCCGGTGTATCATATTTGTACTCGTTCAGACCCACAATCGGCAGGGTGTTCATTGTACCCATTCCATCATAATTCGGGTCTAAATATACATAATAGGTAAAAAGCACATCGTCGATTGTCACCGGTTCCCCGTCAGTGAATTTCATGCCTTCCTGCACTTTAACGGTATATTTCGTCTGTACCTGTCCATTATCTCCATCGATTTGCTCGGCAGAAATACTGCCCGCCGCCGGAATCATAACATTATCTGCATCCAGCACACAAATCGGACTGAAGACCATATCTATCACCTGTGCGTCATAAGCAGAGGTATAGAAAAATGGAGAAAATACGCCGTTGAGGGGCGATACACCGATTACAAGGGTATCATATTTTCCCTGTGTCGGATCTTGTCCACCCTCTCCGTTGTTACAGGATGCAAATGAAATTGTCATACATGCAGCTAAAAGGATTGCTGCAATTCTTTTGAACATGAGATGCTCCTCCTTATATTCTTATATTTCCCGGCTGCCGCCGAAAATCAACAGACGATAAGAATACTGTAAACAAATCTTCCGAATCTATGCAAGGCAGATATAGGCGCGAAAGGAAATGGCAAACAATATTCTGGAAGGAAGAGGACGAAGTCCTCTTCCTTTTTTGTTATACTTGTGTAACAAAAAAGGAATCCATTTATTTCCTTTTTTGAAACCGTTGTATAAAAAAAGCCTACGACATGTTGGGGATCTTGCCGTTTGTCTCTTGGTCCCTGTACATCCGAAAGCCCTCTTTTTTACTTAAACCATAAGTATATATTTAATCAACTAATTTTAATATAAGTATAGTTGTTTCGACTGGTATTGTCAAGTTCTCCCCATTGTATTTATCCTTTTTCAGGCATTAAAACAACAATTTCCACAATATTTATTTAAATAATTTATAAGGATTTCATAAAAATTTACCAGCTTTTTGTTAGCAAAATATAAGCTAATCAGAAACTAAGATAAAGCATTAAATCGATAGCAGGATACTGATTTAACGTAGTATATTGATCTTTTACAGACCGGCCAAACAGAGCTGTATCTGTATGGAGCGTATCACAGGTCCTCTGCCGGACCCAGAACGGTTAAGGGCTTAAACCAAGCAGAATTTTTTTAAAAGATATTGACAATTTCACAGCATATTGATATAATATTAAACGTTCAATATGCGAGTGTGCTGGAATCGGCAGACAGGCACGTTTGAGGGGCGTGTGTCTTATGGCGTACGAGTTCAAGTCTCGTCACTCGCACCAGGCTGGGCTTGGAGCGCGTTTCGCTCCAGGCTCTTTTTTTATTTTTAGTGTGAGCGTCCCGCGCTGGAACTGTCAGTAATTTTGACCAGCAGATACACGTCGAAGCAAAGTCCGCTTTGCTTCGACGTCTTTTTATGTCTGAGGTAAAAAAAGACGTCATCCGCCCGCTCTCTTGTTTCTCCTTTCCAACTGCGACCCGCTCCGCTTGGCTCGGCGTTGGCGAGCCGCCCTGCAGGTGGCATTTTCCGTCGTTGAGAAAATATCGATTTTAACCGTCCCTTCCACGTCGGAATGAGTGACACTCGTTCCGATTTTTTTATTTTAACAATCAGCCACCACCCGCTCCACGACTCTTCCTTGGCTGCAAAAAGCCGCGCTGCGTCTACTGTTTACTGATCAACACGCTGGCAGCCCACCGGCGTGCTGCCATTTTTCTGCGGGCACCCGGGTTCGAATCCTTACATCAAAATTGCAAAAAATTTTTTTATGGCCGCTTGACAGCGGAAGACCGAAAGAAGCTGATTGCCGTAAAGCAACCAGCTTCTTTTCATGATATGAGAAAAATATTGCAACCATTCAGTGAATCATATTAGAATATCCGGTTATCGCTATTAAATAGGTCACGCCGTTATCATACAGGTAGAAACCGCGTCGTTTACTACTGACTGGTCTAATCTTGCCGGAAGTTCTGCTGTTACCTGCAACAGCAGAAAAAATAGTAGAAAGTTTCATGTGCAAGAGGTATAATGTAAACATGGAGAAAGTGAGCAAATACAGAATGATAAAGGAGACAGCCCGATGAAAAAATTCAGTCAGGAAATTGAAAAAATCATGATAGAGCGCTTCGGAAAAGACACTGTTATTGCATTGGCAACAGTAGAAAATGAAAGGCCTTATGTGCGATATGTGAACGCTTATTATGAGAATGGCGCATTTTATAGTATTGTATATGCACTTTCAAATAAAATGAAGCATATAGAAAATAATCATACTGTCGCAATCGCAGGTGATTGGTTTACAGCACATGGAAATGGTGTTAATTTAGGATATTTTGGGAAAAAGGAAAATTGCAGGATTGCCGAAAAACTGAAAAATGCCTTTGCAGAATGGATTGATAACGGACATAATGATTTCGATGATGAAAACACTATCATTTTACGTGTGGAATTAACAGATGGACTATTGTTTTCGCACGGAAAAAGGTACGAGTTTTAGATGCTGACTTCCAGTTTGATTGAGGGTTTGGAATATTTCCAACAAGTAAAAACCACTTTTACTGTCGCAGATAGAAACGAGCGACTTTTTGGGAAAGGGTTTCCCCTTTCTATGCCCGCAGCGGAACTTTCTGCACCCATTTTTTCTTGTTCTATTAGTTTTTTTGCTTGCAAAGCCTTTGTTTGCAAAACTGATTGAGCCTTTACCGCATAACATAATAGCGTAAAAACAAGGCGTTTCCAATATTCTCCTATGGGCGTAGTGACATCTCCCTGCGTTTGCGGGTATTATCCTGTTTGTGGCGCTAAAACGGTGTCCAACTTGACAAAACAACCTGATATGGAGATATCAAGCAACAAACAGAAATATGTGAAAAATCCTTGATTTAAGACACTTTCAAGCATTTCCTATAAACACTTATAAAGGCTTATAGGAGGGCTTCCGTCTATATAATCAATAAAAAATGATCAATACTCATAAGCGGGTTTTGTCCGATCCAATCCATAAAAAATTGTTTGAATCGGGAAACTTCACAGATGAAGGTTTGGGATGTTACGTTTATTGGATTGCATGCCACGCCCGATATGATTTGAAAACGGCTGAAACAGGCTTTGATTGATTTTCGATCATGGCTGCCAGGTTCTGAATATACAGGGTGATCTAATGATTGAGATTGAACATGGTAGTTAGCTGCATTTGCCTGTATCTGATGGGCAAATGCGGCGAACCAATATCTTTGGACAGATGACAAAAAGCGGGACAAAAAACCGATCTTACGGGGTTTGGATTTCTGTAGCCAACAAACAGATAGACAATGCATTCGCAGCGTGATAAACATCCGCACCGTGCGGAGTATAATGAAAGGATCTGTGGATCTTTTCATTATACTCCGCATTTTTTATGAAAACATATACTACGTTTTGTGTTATGCAATCTCTGACCATTGTGACCGGAAGCAGGGCCAGGGTAAAACAAATGCGTCCGCATAGCACAAAACTGCCCGGGCTTACGATTCTGTATTGTGATGGATATACTATCAAATTCCATGCGTGCTACCAGACTGATCCTGGCTGGGGGACGAGCCTGTTTGACAAGCCAGGGAAATGGAAACAGAAACAGGATACGGCGATATCTCTCGGATATTGCCATATCCTGAAAAAGGAGACTTGAACGCCCCCGTCATTCAATCTTTCAAAAGGAAAACTGCGGTCTTGCATAGCCATGCAAGACCGCAGCTGGGATATGTAGAGCGCGCGCACAAAATCAAACCTCCCGGCAACGGTTTTTTCTTTCTCCGTTGGGCGGAACGAAATGGTATTTTAATAAAAATCAACGCTGTCTGCAATATTTGTAATGACTTCATCGGAAACGGAAGCGCTGTCAAACTCGAACGCGACATAGACCGATTTCTCACGGTCGTATGAAAGGATCCCGTAATTTATCTTTTCGGTGCCGAAGGTTTCGTCAAAGACCGGGGAGTAGTAGACATCTACTGTGGCAGTTTGGCCCATGCTGGAATCAGTCACAACGGTATAGGTGTTCTTCACATTAAACTGATAATCGTTTCCCAGTGCAATCTGGTTATAGATTGCCATGAGCTCTCCAGCGGTTTCTTCGTCCGTTTCAAAGGTATTATAGCCGACAGCGCCAACGAATTGACCATTCTGATCGTAGATGCCGACGCGCGACAAAATCCCGCTATACAGATAAGTTCCGGCCTGCGGATCATACTCTCCGATAGACCATCCAGTTGGGAGTTCAAAGCGAATAGAAAACGGGACGATTTCAAAGATAGCCTTGTTATAATCAGTCTTTTCCGCATCGCTCACCGGAAAGGTCAGATTCTGCGAAGTATATTCATTCGTTGCCTTTAGACTCGTTAGGGAACAAACTGCAACAACCGCACAGACCGCAACCGACACGACAATCACCCAGAGGGCTGGTTTTTTATACTTCATAATGTTTTCGATCCTTTCTGTAATAGCATGTTTACTAAAAGGACTGCATAAAGCGGATATACCGTTCCTCGTTTCCCCTGCATTAATAAGCGCCAATGCATAGGTGGAACGGCTGTTTTCTCCCATCATGCGGACAACCCAGGCATCACACGACAACTCCATGTCCTGGTTGGCAAGAACATACATTACCCAGATGAACGGGTTAAACCAATGGATGCAGAGCACAGCAGCAAAGAGCATCTTTGTGATGGCATCGAAACGTCGAATGTGAACATACTCATGGGTCAGCACACACTGGAGCGCCGCTTCATCCGTTCGGTCAAATTTTTTGGGCAGCAGGATCACCGGGCGCAAGATGCCGTAAGTCAGCGGAGAAAAAATCAAATCCGAGCTTCGGATCTCAAGGGGCCTGGAAATTTGGTGTACAGTCAACCAATTTTGGATATACGGCGTGTTGTCGGGGATAGACATTCTGAACTTCCGCATACTCCGTAAATAGGAAATGGAGAAGTAGAGAACCAACAGTAGGACACCAGCCAGCCAAAGCACCGTAAAGACGGGGATATGTTCTGCTGTCGGGCTTGGTGCAGTGGTGCCTGTATCGTACGGCGGCAGATTCTCTCCCATCGAGGGGGAACCAGTATTTCCAGCGGACAACCCTTGAACCGTATCCATCAACGAGCCAACACCCATATGGATATTGAATGGCAGCGGGATGGACAGTGGCAGAAGCAGGCGCAAAGCGGCGATGATCCATAAGACGAAAAATGTCCATTTGGGCAAGCGATGGATCGCCAGAACCCGGACAACTACGATGAAACAAACGAGTGCTCCTCCGATTATACTCATTTGAAAAAGGCTCATGTATTTCCCCCTATTCCAAATCAGCCACCATCCGGCGCAGATTTTCAATTTGTTCCTTGGACAGCTTCTGGTGTCCCAATAGTGCGGCGAACAGCTTATCAGGCGAGCCGTCAAAGAGCTTACCCATTAACTCTGCCGCCTCTGCCTCCTGCACGGCCTCTTTCGCAATCAAGGCATGGCACATGAAGTTAGGCTCTCTGCGCTCAATGGCTCCTTTTACGATGCATTTCTTAATGACGGTGTAGGTGGTATTCATGTTCCAGCCAATTTCCTCCTTGAGAATGTCGGAAATCTGCTTTGCGGTTTTATCTCCTTCTTTCCATAACACATCCATGACTTTTAACTCTGAATCGAAGAGCTTGATTGCCATATCATCAAATCCTTTCTTCAAACTATTGCAATAGTTTATGCATCCATACTATCACAATAGTTTTAACGTGTCAACACGATTCCAGTAGTTTAAATAAAAATTTTTATAAATATCCATTCCGTAGTCGATCTATTCCCGTACATTGCGGCCCTCATCCGCAATATTGATCTTACCTTTATCTTTTCAAACACGATGTTTCCTCCCTGCTGCGCTGTGTTCAGCGGGCGACGGATTATTGTCTGCTAAACGCTGCAAACCTGTCCTTATCAGTGGAAAGGAGGAACGTCCTGGCAGGCTGATATAGATACGCCCAAAAAACGGGGCTCTGTATTTGAAGTTCAGGCAGAGAAACCTTATATGAAACACAGCCGCTTTTTATATCCTCATATTCCGCAGCAGGCGAAATATGAGACCAAATCCCATAAAGTTTTAAATACATACCCAAAAGGCTGTTACCAAGCAAATATATCTGCCGTGCTTTTCCCTCTTGACAAACCTGTACTAACTGTATATACTGTATATATACAGAAAACAGAAAGGCAGGTCCTGTTGTGAACATCTTCATCGATAACCGAAGCGGCACCCCGATTTATGATCAAATTTATTCACAAATGAAAACACAGATTATCAATGGCACACTGCAGGAAGATGAAGCGCTGCCCTCCATCCGCAATTTGGCCAAAGACCTGCGGATCAGCGTAGTGACGACCAAACGCGCTTATGATGAGCTGGAAAAAGAAGGGTTTATTTATACAGTCGCCGCCAAAGGCTGTTTTGTCGCACCGAAAAATTTAGAGCTTCTGCGGGAAGAAAACTTAAAAAAGATCGAAGACTATATGGAAAAGATCCTACAGTTATCGGTTTCCTGCAATCTCAGCAAAGAACAACTGATCGAAATGTTTGAGAATTTAATGGAGGTTTGAGGATGAACGCACTGGAAATCAAAAATTTATGCAAATCCTATGTAGACTTTTCGCTGGACCAATTCAATCTAACATTGCCGAGCGGCTGTATTATGGGGCTGATCGGAGAAAATGGTGCTGGAAAAAGTACGACCATCAAGCTGATTCTGGACATGGTGAACAAGGATAGCGGAAGTATCAGAATCTGGGGAAAGGATCATCAGGAAAACAGCCGGGAGCTCAAAGAGGATATCGGTGTGGTTCTGGATGATGTCGGATTTCCGGAATGCCTGACAGCTAAACAGATTTCAAATATCATGCGCTATACCTATCGCAGCTGGGATGACCGGACCTATCGAAAATATCTTAAAAATCTATCGCTGCCGGTCGATAAGCCGTTCAAAGAGTTTTCCCGGGGCATGCGGATGAAACTTGGCATTGCTGTAGCCATGTCCCATAATCCAAAGCTGCTGATTCTGGACGAAGCCACCAGCGGGCTGGATCCAGTGGTACGGGACGAAGTACTCGACTTGTTTAGCGAATTCACGCGGGATGAAAGTCATTCGATTCTGATTTCTTCTCATATCGTCAGCGACCTGGAAAAAATATGCGATTATATTGCTTTTCTGCACCAGGGAAAATTGCTGCTGTGCGAAGAAAAGGATCGGTTGTTAGAAGAATACGGCGTCATTCATTGCACCGCAGAACAGTTAAAAACATTGAATGCTGGAGCGGTGAAGGGAAAAAAGCAGTCGCCATATGGTGTCGAAGCTATTGTCGCGCGGAACGCGGTTCCCTCATCATGGAATGTCAGCCCGCTTGATATTGAGCAGTTGTTTGTCCTGATGGTAAAGGAGGCCAGATAATAATGAAGGGGTTACTTTTAAAAGATCTTTATATGACAGTCAAATATTGCCGGGCCTATTTTTTCATTGCGATTGTTTTCGCGCTGGCTTCAGTTTGGGGAAACAGCTGGTTCTTTTTGGCCTATCCGATCATTATGGCCAGCGTAATTCCGGTCAATTTGATTTCCTATGATGAAAAGAGCAAATGGAGTGTGTATGTCGGGACCTTCCCCTATTCCAAAAAAGAAATTGTTTCGGTCAAATATATCATTACATTGATCTTTTTGGGCCTTGCTATTCTGCTGAGCGGGATCACACAGACGGTTCATATGTTGATTCAGGGAACTTTTGATCTGGAATTTCTGATCGTACTGCTGGTCTTGTTACCCGTGGTTGGGGTTATCTGCCCGAGTTTCATGCTACCGGCCATATTTAAATATGGCGTTGAAAAAGGAAGGCTTGTTTTTTATGGTGTCATGATTTTTTTATGCGCGCTGTTGGCTGTACTGGGTGCCATCGGATCTGTCAATGATGGTCTGCCAGGTTTATTCCCTTCCCTGCAGCTTTGGATCGTCCCCCTCATTCTGGGAATCGGTGTTGTTTTACTGATCTCTTCCTGGTTGCTCTCGATCCGCTTTTATTCGACCAAAGAGGGGTAAGAAAACCAGGATGGTTCTGCCTGACAGCTCTTTCACTGCAAAGTGGACACCGGACGCCCCTGGTCTGACTGTTGCCGTTCAGATTATGTCCGGAAACGGACTGGAAAAGAAATGGCAGGACATATAGGTCTCCCTCAATAGCCTGCGAAAATCGTATAATCATCTTGAAAAACCGTCTGATAAAAACGATTGTCGCCGCCACCATTTTACAGGTGGCGGCGAAGCAGTTATAACCCTTTGTTGCCAGGCCAGTGCCTTAAGGCACTGGCCTCACTTTGTTTCCAGTCACTATGCTTTTTGACCCACCGGCCCCTAAAGGGCGTTTGTACTGCTTAAACCTCTACCCTTAAAAAATCCTCATACTCTTTTACGCTTAATTCCCCCGCATAATGCCTTTTTTCTGATCTGATGTACTTTTCTATTATAGCTTCATTTTATCCTGCCGTATTCATATAGTGTCCCTCTGGCCAAAAATAAAGATTCCCCATTTATACTCTACATCTGCATGTCTGTCGAACATCATCATCGCCGCTCCCCTTGTACATATCTCAAAAATTCAAAGCGTTCATTTTCAGCCGAATGCGTACGGACATGTGGACATGATCGGGCCTGAGATGCTCGTTGATCCTCTCCATCCCCTTATGAGAACATAACTGTTTTATAATATCCCGCAAATCTGCTTTGTATTGATTATAAATTATGTTTGGTCTATGCTTTGGTGCAAATACTATAGTGACCTCAATCACACATTACACGATAAGGAAGATGACTTCGCTTTTTTGGTAAATCCACGAACCTGTTTTATTTCGATGATGATCGACAAGACGGTATAATATCAGCGCGTCCATTTTTATGAGCCCAATCATCGGCTTTCTTCGTCAAAAAAAGTCACCTTTCCGTTACAGCAGTGGATTGGACTCCTCTATTGTAACGGAAAGGTGACTTTTTATATCACTCTCTGCCGCCCCCGCACTTCCCTATACCTGAATCTTGGCATTTGAGATCAGCTCTGAAACGCCTGTATCCCTCAGACTGACTCCGGAAATGAAAGAACGGGCAGCGCCTGCTTTCTATGGTTTGATTGAACACTGCGAGCCATTGTTTCATGTTCATCATTAACATGTTTTCCAACCCGGTAAATCTCTGCCAGTAATTATACGCCAGTTTCCGTTGCGAAGCATGAAAAATGCGGTATATATTATTTTTCGGCTGTTCCCTTTACATACACTTTGTTTACCATATTGGGTGTGAAACCGTAGGCTTGGCGAAAAACACGGATAAAGTATGATACATCGTCAAAACCGCTTTCATGGGCTGCATCAGAAACAGAGCAGTCCGTTCCTGTCAGCAGTGACAGTGCGTGCTTTAGCCGCATATCCCGCAGATACTTCATAGGACTTGTACCATAATGGGTTTCAAACAATCTTTCTAATTGACGAGGTGACAGATAAACGCTTTGAGCAATATCAGCAAGCTGTATGGACGAACTTAAGTTTTGCTCCATATACGCAACCGCATGAGTCAGTGATGAAATCGACCCGTGAACCTCCATACGGACATCATACTGAGAGGCAAGATAGCCGGCAAGAGCGCCGAATGTCATTTTTATGACGGATTGAGAGCTTTGCTCTGCTTTTTCCTGCTCCTGCATAATCATGTCTGCCATCATTGTTACATATTGCAGAGATTGATCTCCAAGTGCAAGGGCGCAGGTGGATTCCCCCCGTTTTCTTATCTCCGGCTCAAGAAGAAAGAAGGGAACAAAACCGGGCAAAGAGCGTATCTCCGGAACGGATCGGGAAAAGAATGAAGGCTTATACATGAGGTTGATAATATCCAAAGCTTTTACATTCTTAAAACCATGGGGAATATTTCCTTTGATCGCATAAACATCTCCTCGCTTGACGGGATACTCCCACTCACCCAGCACATGTGTCACCGTTCCGGAAACAATAATAAAAGTTTCGCTGAAATCATGAGTATGTAAAGGAAAATCCTCATCAATAATGGCACGCTTCACATTCAGGCCTAAACTATCCAAATCCCCTTCATTGCTGCTGAGGTAATGCTTCAAAGTTGGCTGCATGTCGGTTTTCTCCTATTACTTGTCTGTTTTATCCTACTGCATGTATAGCAGATCATCTTATAATAATGATAGCACACGATATATAAAATGCAATAGGGAAATATCAGAAACAGGAGAATCCCCCTACACCCACATAAAAGGAGAGTTATTTATGCGCTACAAATCTGATTGGGAAATGTCAAGAAAGCGCTTTGAGGCTTACTGGAACGGAGAGATAGTGGACCGCTGCTGTTTCAGCGTAAAGGCATTTGACCATCAAAAATTTTCGCCTATCCGTCTTGTTCCGGGTAAGGATGAGGACAGATTTCTTCATTGGACTGACCCCGAACGCATCATCCAACGCAACCGTCTTTTGATGGAAAACACCTACTACGGAGGAGAAGCCTTCCCCTGCATATTTTTAGACTTAGGTGCAGGAGGACACGCAGGCTTCTTTAAAGGGGCGAAATACTATTTCGGCGACTCTGTCTGGTTCTTCCCCACACTCACCGATGTGGATTCTTTGGAATTTGACGAAAACAGCTTTCTCTTCCAGAAAACGATCGAGCTGGCTAAGGCTTTTGCCGAGGACAGTCAGGGAGACTACATGGTTTCGATGCCCGACAGTACAGGGAACGCAGACGCTCTTTCCCACCTTATGGGTGCCGAAGAGATGATGCCTATGATGCTTGAAGATCCTGCGGTCATTCAGACGGCTCTCGAAAAGATCGAGGCGTCTTACGAACGGGTAATGCATGATGTTTATAACATAGTCAAAGATGTCAACGATGGCGGCAGCTGCGTTGACTGGATGGGTACATGGGCACCCGGTTTGCACGCACAGATGCAGTGCGATATGTCGGTTATGATTTCCAATCCCATGTTTAAGCAGTTTATTATGCCTGAACTCAGAGCGCAGTCCGAATTCCTTGAATATCCCATTTATCACTTTGACGGCGTTGAGCAGATCAGACATCTTGATGACCTTCTTTCAATTCCCGGGCTTAAGGCTATTCAGTGGACTCAAGTAGCAGGTCAAAGGCCCTGTACCGATTACATTCCCGAGTTGAAAAAGATTCAGGCTGCGGGTAAAAACCTTATCATGCTTATAAACCCCGACCAGATAAAACCCGTCATGGAAAATCTCAGTTCTAAAGGATTGTTCATTAACACAGGTGTGTCTACTCAGGAAGAAGCAGATTATCTCATCAGGGAAGTCAGCAAGCTCACCCACGATTGATAAAAACATATCCCCGTCTTTTGGCAGGGGGATGCTCAGTGCGCGTCCGCCGCAGCGCAGGTGAGCAGGAACAACGTGCTAACAAAATGATAGGCGATCTTGTAAAAACAAAAGAAGATGCAGAGGCGCTTCAGATTTCCGATGTGGTAGAAAGATATACCGGAAGATATATCGAAGCCATGCGTTTGGTTGTGATATTCCTCTCATAATCCCTTGAGAAAATACCGAGGCTTTTTGGGAAGCGGCAGATGAATACTACGAATCATAATATCCACCTGCATATCATCAGATTTATACGGAGGTTATCAGATGAAAAAGATTGCTCTATACTTCATTGTGATTACGTTTGTGTTGCCAATAATTTCAGGATGTACAGGAGGAAAAGATATGCAATTCGTTCATGTAGAAGGTAATCATATTGTTGACGGAGACGGCAACTACTGTCTGTTAAAAGGGATCGCTTTTGGCAATAACGTCTGGGCCGGCCCTGATGAACCCGTATTGACGGACCATGATGAGAGCTCCTACAAAGATATTGCCGAAATGGGATTTAACTGCGTTCGTTATTATATGAACTACCAATTGTTTGAGGATGACTCTGCGCCTTACGAATACAAAGAAAGCGGATTTGATTGGATTGACGAAAATATCAAATGGGCTAAAAAGAATAATATCGGTATCATTTTGAATATGCACTGGCCCCAGGGAGGCTACCAATCTCAGGCCAACGGCACCGCACTGTGGACAGACCCTGAAAATCAGGAAAGACTCATCGCTTTGTGGGGCGAATTTGCCAGACGCTATGCCGATGAACCCACGGTAATTGGCTATGGATTGATTAACGAGCCTATTGTGCCGCAGCTTGCAACTGTTGAAGAATCTGTCAATCAGTGTCGCGACTTAATGCAGAGAATCACAGATGAAATACGTCAGTATGACCAAAACCATATTATATTTGCCGAAAGAGTATGCGCATTACAGGACATGAACACATTAGCCGGCAATTGGAACATGCAGCCTGCTGAAACTTTATTTTTGCTTGATGACAATAATACAGCATATGAGTTTCATTGCTATGATCCCTATTCGTTTACTCACCAAAATTTGCGCTGGGCAGGTACAGAAGGAATAACGCCGAGCTATCCCTCTGACGAATGGATGGCGTTAAATATCTTGGATGATTGGGTAGGATGCTCAGGTTCAAGCGCAACCGCCGAGCTTGATGACGGCTGGGTGGAATATAAAAGTACAGCAGTTTCCAAAACCGGGCAGTATAATATCGGAAGCATCACGCTGCGGGCACAAAACACAGGCGACGAAACCGTATTCTTTGATGATGTCAAGGTTGAGGCATACAAAGACGGCGAATTAGTCAAAACCGTTAAAGAGCTTGATTTTGATGATGCCGGAAAAATGGGAGATTTCTACTTCTGGGCAGCAGACGGAAACGGCGGCAGCAGCTATTCCGACAACGGAGGATATAACGGAAGCGGATGCTATGCGATTACCGGCACGACTTCCGACGCTAATATGTCCGGCTGTAAATTTGCTCTTGAGGACGGCTTCGAGTATGTTTTGACCGCTAAGGTAAAGGCTTCTAAGAGCGTCAAGGCCGAAGCAAGAATAGATTTCTCCCTGGCTGAGAATGCAATGACGCTTGGCTATGAATACCTTGAATCTATTCTTAAAGAATACGTTCAATTCGGGATTGATCATAATGTGCCTGTGTATCTGGGTGAGTTTGGCGCAGACATCCACTCTTTTGAAAACAATCGAGGCGGCGAGCGTTATGTTGCAGATATGCTTGATATATGCAAAAAATATACCATCCATTTTACTTACCATACATATCATGAGGACACTTTCGGATTGTATATGAATGCAGCATACAGCTTGCCGGACAATAAAAACGATCTGCTGGCAGACGTATTTATCAAAAGCCTGAAATAAAAATAAAAGCAACGCCGGATCCCATATGGCATAGTTTTTTGCTGACAACGGTCTGTAAGGCAAAGCCCCGATAAGAGATATCGGGGCTTTGCCTTACTTTGATCTGGGTGGTGACGCCAAAAAGCAAGCGTAAGGATCCGCTCCTTTCCGGCGTCTTAATTTTTTAACTTCTGCTGATTTTATCCGGCATTTTCAAACTGGCTGTTATAAAGTTCCGCATAAAATCCACCTTTTCCCAACAACTCTGTATGGGTGCCGGTTTCTACGATGTCTCCGTCCCGCATGACCAGAATCATATCCGCATCCCGGATTGTGGACAACCGGTGCGCGATAATAAAGCTGGTACGTCCTTCCATCAGATGATCCATCGCCTTTTGAATGGCGATTTCCGTCCGGGTGTCTACACTGGACGTTGCTTCATCCAAAATCAGGATCTTGGGATCAGAGAGAATGGTCCGCGCAATCGTCAGCAGCTGCTTCTGTCCCTGACTGATATTGGTAACCTCTTCGTTGAGCAGGGTGCCGTAAGCATCCGGCAGGGTTCGTACAAAATGGTCGACCTGTGCTGCCTTCGCCGCCTGGATGACTTCTTCATCCGTTGCATCCAGCCGCCCATACCGTATGTTTTCCAGAATCGTATCATTATACAGCCAGGTATCCTGCAACACCATGCCAAACATATTCCGCAGATCATTCCGCGCAAACTGCCTGATATCATAGCCATCAATCAGGACAGCGCCTTCCGTCACGTCATAGAATCGCATCAGCAGCTTAACCATCGTGGTTTTTCCTGCGCCGGTCGGACCGACAATCGCTACCTTTTGCCCTGGCTTGATCATAGCAGAGAAGTCATGGATGATGGTTTTTTCCGGGATATAGCCAAATTTCACGTGTGCAAAGTATACCTCGCCCTGGATTCCATCCGTAGCTACAGGCTGTTCGGTATCCGGGACCTCCTCGGGCTCTTCCAGAAAAGCAAAAACCCGTTCTGCCGCCGCTGCGGTCTGCTGCAGCACATTGGAAATGTTAGCGATCTGCGTAATCGGCTGCGTAAACTGCCGTACATATTGAATAAACGCCTGTATATCACCCACCTGAATCGTCCCGTTGAGGGTCAGAAAACCACCCAGAATACAGATTGCGACATAACCCAGATTGCCGATAAAGTTCATCAGCGGCATCATCAATCCGGAGAAGAACTGACTTTTCCATGCGGAGTGATACAGGGCCTGATTAATCGCTTCATAGTCCTCAATACTTTTTGATTCCTGGTTAAAGGCTTTCACGATTGTATGCGCACCATACATTTCTTCCACATGTCCGTTGGCAGCTCCCAGAAATTCCTGCTGTTTGCGGAAAAAGGGCTGGCTTTTCCGAACAACCAGTCCAACGACCACCATGCTCAACGGAAGGATGCACAGGGCAACCAGCGTCATTACGGGACTGATGGAAAACATCATAATCAGGATTCCCACCATGCTGGTAATACTGGTCACAATTTGAGAAAGGCTCTGATTGAGGGTCTGGGTGACTGTATCCACATCATTGGTGATCCGGCTCAGCACGTCGCCCGACTGTACCCGGTCGTAATAGGAAAGCGGTAACCGGTTGATTTTCTGGCTCAAATCCCGCCGCATCGAATAACTGATTTTGGTGGAAACACCGGTCATAATAAATCCCTGTATACCGGACAGTAAAGCGCTGAGCAGATAGACGCCCAGTAAAAAGAGCAGGGTCTGTGCAATGGAAGCAAAGTCGATGCCCCCGGTACCTGTCAGGGAAGCCATCACCCCGGCAAACAGGGTATTGGTCGCCTCTGCCAAAATTTTAGGACCGATAATATTGAAGACCGTGGAAGCGGCTGCAAAAAGCAGTCCGGCTATAATGGCGGGAAAAAAGCGACCCAAATAGCGGGCCAGTTTTCCCATGGATCCTTTAAAATCCTTGGCCTTTTCGCCGGCCATCATCCCAGGAGGACCTCCCCGATGGCCGGGACCGCCCATCGGTCCGTGTGCTGCTGGTCTGCTCATCCTAACTCCTCCTTTGAAAGCTGGCTTTCAGCAATTTCCCGATAAGCCGCACAGTTTTTTAACAATTGTTCATGCGTGCCGATTCCGGCAATTTTCCCCTCATCCAGAACAATAATCTGTTCGGCATGCATGATGGTGGACACACGCTGGGCCACCAGCAAAACCGTTGATTCTGCCGTATCCTGTTTCAGGGCTGCACGCAGTTTGGCGTCTGTTTTAAAGTCCAGCGCAGAAAAGCTGTCATCAAAAATATAAATCGGGGCTTTTTTGACCAACGCGCGGGCAATCGAAAGCCGTTGTCTCTGACCGCCCGATACGTTGCCGCCTCCCTGCGCAATCGACGTATCATAACCCTCCGGCAAACGGCTGATAAACTCGCTGGCCTGTGCCGTATTACAGGCAGCCTCCAGATCTGCGTCGTCCGCAGAAGCATTCCCGTACTGCAGGTTGGAACGGATATCTCCGCTCAACAGGATCCCTTTCTGGGGCACATATCCAATATTATCCCGCAGTTCTTTTTGGGGCAGGTTGCGGATATCGATCCCGTCAATGGTAATACTGCCCTGGGTCACGTCATAAAAGCGCGGCAGAAGGTTGACAAGGGTGGACTTTCCGCTACCGGTACTGCCGATAAACGCCGTTGTCTGGCCGGGATATGCTGTAAAACTGATATTTTGCAGCACATTTTCATCCGCACCATCATAAGAGAAACTCACATCATGAAATGCAACGACGCCCTTTGCCCGGTTGCCGTCAAAATGCTGGGGTTGTTCCGGATCATGGATGGCACAGGAGCTTTCCAGTACCTCCGCAATTCTCTGCGCGGATACGCTGGCTCTTGGAATCATCACAAACATCATGCTGATCATGAGAAAACTCATGATAATCTGCATCGCGTACTGGATAAATGCCATCATATCACCAACCTGCATGGTGGCCGCTTCAATTTGGTGGCCGCCGACCCAGATAATCAGGAGGCTGACTCCGTTCATGATGAGTGTCATGATCGGCATGAGCATGACCATCACCCGGTTGGCAAAGAGGGTATTGCTGGTCAGATCCCGATTGGCCTGATCAAACCGTTTTTCTTCAAACGCCTGGTTGGAGAAAGCGCGGATGACCATCATACCGGATAAATTTTCCCGGCTGACAAGGTTGAGCCGGTCCACAAGCGCCTGCATCTTTTTAAAACGGGGCATGGCAACATTGAGCATCACCAGCATCACACCCAGCAAAATCACAACCGCCAGTGCAATAATCCAGGACATACTCACCGACTTCTGTAACGCCATGATCGTGCCGCCGATACCCATGATCGGCGCATAACAGACCATCCGCAGCCCCATGGTGATCAGCATCTGCACCTGCATAACGTCATTGGTACTCCGGGTGATCAGACTGGCTGTTGAAAAACGGTCAAATTCCGTGTTGGTAAAATCGGATACCTTCCGAAAAATATCCCGCCGTAAGTTTCTGGCCATCCCGGCACCCGCACGGCTGGCGCAGAATCCAACGCCGATCGCACAGATCATCAGCGCCGCAGCCATCAGCAGCATTTTCCCTCCGGTACGCAGAATATACCGCGTCTGAATAGCGCCGGTGTCTGCTCCCAACTGCTGATAAAAGCTTTTGACAAATACGGCCGCAGTCTGTTCGGTGATGCTGTCCATAGCCACTGCCGCCGCCGCAATGGCAGGTTCCAGCGATGCATCAGGTACCGCAGCCAGCATTCCGGATACCTGCTCGAGCATTTCCGGCGTAAAGCCTTCCGCCGCATCCTCCTGATCCGAAACAGCGCCTTCCTGCGGTATGGACTGAGAAATAAACTGCACCATCGCATACATGCTGCGTGCCATCACCGTATCCAATCTCTCGAGTTCATCATCGGCGGCTTCTTTTCGGACCAGAACATCCTGTCCGTCCGCCAGCGGGTAATCCTTCAGCAAATCTTCCGCGGCCGTACCCGTCAGCTCATCCGCGTTCTGATAATATGACTGGACAAACGTCCGGTCCTCCTGCGTCATAAAACGTTGTAAAAGCGCGAATATGTCCGCACGAACCGCCTTGGGCGCACTTTCCTCAATGCCTCCCTGCTGAATACCGACATTGACAATATCGCTCATTAAATTCGGCAGATTCAAGTCCAGTACAGCCTGACAAAACAGCAGAACAAACGCCGCCGCCAAAAGCCCCGCAAAAGGCTTTAAATATGGGGTTAATTTTTTCACAGACTTATCCCTCCTGGTCAACTGATAAGGTATTGATCGCATCAATGGCGTCTGCCAGATCCTGCAGAAGCAACAGAAGCTGCCGGGTTTTCTCTGTCCCAAGCAGATTGAGTGTCTCCGCCGTTCGGTGATCAAACCGTTCGGCCGCCTGATGCACCAGGCTCTGCCCCTGTTCTGTCAGCTGTAGATAAATGACCCGCCGGTCTCCGTTTTTAGAGTCGCGCCGAACCAGGCCGGCCTCTTCCAGCATGTTGATCTTCTGGCTGACCGCCGGCAAAGAATGGTGCAGTTCTCTGGCCAGATCGGTGATCTTCACGCCTCCCGTACAGGCAGTTTCTCTGGTCAGGTGCTGTAAAGCCATTAAAACGCCGAACTGGGATTTGCTCAAAGATTGGCAAGGTGTAAATTTCTCCCAGCTCTTCCGCACCCGGTCCATGGCCAAAAAAAATTCCATGGCGACCGCATGCGCTGTCTGGTCTGCGTTGGACACAATCATCCCTCCTGCTAAATAGCTAAGCATCTTAATTATTAAGTATATTAATATTTAATACGCTTAATAATTTTAACAAAATCTACTAGGGCTGTCAATGCGGTTGGTACAGATTTTTTGTAAACAATTTTTATCTTTTTGTGAACAAATTTTCTCATTGGCGCATAAAAAAGCACAGATGCCCCGACATATTCGGGAGGCATCTGTGCCTGCCGGTCGAAAGTTCCGACCGCTATCCGCCTTGCAAAATACGGCCCGCGCCTGCCTTAGCCAGCGTCCGATCCGCGTTTTTTCCTTTGATGAATGATATAAAGCGGACAGGCAACAAACACCATACCGCCAAGAATATTTCCGATTGTCACAAACAACAGGTTTTGCAGCAGCCCATCGACCGGATGGATTGCTTCCAGCATCGCGGACGAAATACCATATAGTTCTTCGGCCTTAGCAGCATAGACTGTATTTCCTCCAGCCAACAGGCCGACCGAAATAGAAAACATATTGGCCACACAATGTTCAAATCCGCAGATTACAAATGACATAATTGGGAAAAAGATCGCCCAGATTTTTCCTGTCACTGATCGAGCCGCCGCCGCCGCCAGCACGGCAAAACACACCAGTATGTTACAGAGAATCCCCGAACAGATCGCTTTTGGCAGCCCAATCTGCACCTTCTGATATGCTGTCTGAATAAAATATGCATCCAGCGCACCGGATGTTGCGTCCAGCATACCGCTGTAATAAACCAATACACTGACCATCACAGCGCCTAAAAAGTTGGAAAACCATACGATGCCCAAAACTCTAACCATCGAAAGAACACTGATCTTCCTGCGGATAACACAGGAAACCATCAGACAGTCTCCGGTAAAAAGTTCTCCGCCGGCCAGTACGACAAGGATTAACCCGACCGGGAAAATCATTCCGGCAATCCATTTGGCCAGCCCCGGGTCTGCCATCTGATAAACGGCAGCGCTGCTGGCCGCTCCGCCGATCGCAATAAAAAAACCGGCTAAAATTCCGGAAAAAACCAGCTTGTATACCGGAAGCGCCGCCTTTTTGACACCGGCTTCCATATGGATCTCAAATAATTCAGATGGCAAGAATGTTTCCTGCATTCCTGTATCTCCCCTCTAAAACCGATCCGACCGCCAGGCCGGCCGGTCATATTCATTTTCGCAAAATCAAATTGCGTTCTATACAATCTTGTATAGGCCATTTGGTTCTATATTTATTTGTTTCTAACGGCCATACTTCTATGGCCCGTTTCTGCTGGTGTTATCAATCTGTTCGCATGGAATTGTCATCAAACTGCAAATGAGGATTTGTATATCCTTTGAAAAATACTATCCTCGAATCAATGCCGTTTTACTTGCAATTTTCTCTTTTATTGCCGAAACTGTATCTTGAATGGAAAAGTTTGTTGTGTCTATCATATTTGTTTCATATGTTCCAAGATCACGAAATTGTTGCCACATGGTTTCAACTAAGGCAATATTCGTTTCTCGATCTAATTTTGAGCGGTGAATCGCTCTTTTCATAGTTTCTTCTTTATTGGCTCTCAAAATGATGTAGTGTACTTCATAACCCTCTTGAACCATATTTAGCCACGGTTCCAAAAACCACGGGCCGATGATTCCGTCTACAATCACATCATATCCACCACGGGCATAACGCTTTGCCGCTTCCAAAAAAGCCTCTATCACAATCAGGTTTTGCTCATTTGATTCCGGTAAATAAGGTGGTATTGCTCCCTTGCTCAGATAATGGTAAAAATCATCGGTATACATATGCACAGATTTTTCCATATCAGATTCTTGAGCAACGATTGCTGACGTTGTACTTTTCCCCGTCCCCGGTGCTCCAGTGATGACAACAATTCTTCCCTGTTTCATGAATGGATCCCTCCAAATTCCAATTTATCTCAGTTGCCAGCTAAAAGCTCCGTATTTTTAAAAAAATTCCTCCTGATGGATGCTCTAACCTGATATATTTTCCCTTGTTTTTGCCCATATGGGCCGAAATAAGAAAATTTCGTCAGGCAGCAACCTGCTTTTTCGGCCGAGTAATAAGCGCTTAGTTCTTAAAAGTGAAATACACCCTTCACACAAACCTGCGGCTGTACTTCGGTTATTTCGCTTCTTACAAAGAACCAATTGGCAGCCTGTCAAACGATCGACGTGCGTAAATTCATTTTTTCATGATCAAAAAACGCATCTAAATTTTCGGGAACAGCTCCGTTCAAAATCCTATCCGTCAGTTTACGCACCATATATTCTTCAAAGGCATTCAATTTTCCTGTTTGGCTGCCACTCAGATAATACGAGTCATCCAGATCGGGATTTACAAAATTACAGTGCAAAATTTCATCTTTTCTGTTCTCAACAACCGGGTGTACTGAGTGATGAATAAACTCATGTATGACGGATTCTTCACTGAGCGCACCCGAACAAAATATAAACGTTTGATCTTTCCAGTGATAATCCGCAGAATACGCACACTTTATCGGATTAAGAACAACTTGTATGCTTTGAAAAGGAGAATTAAATTTTTCCTTACAAAGCACAAGAATATCCTCAATTCTTCTTAACTCATTTTGATATTTTTTGTTCTGATCTTCTATCCAGGCGTTTTCCCATTCCAAATAGCGGCTAAAACAGTTACTTTGAAAGACATCTTTTAGGGCTGTCGGAAATTGCAAAATCCAATTCCAAAATGTCTCATTTCTTTCTATGTCAGATATGTTCTTAGCAGATAGAATATTACTTTTATATGTGTCAAAATCCACAAAACATGCTCGAGGTAAATCCATATAAAATGTGGCTGTTTCTAACATGGCCGCTCTTGGCCAATACGGATAAACCTCACAAGTATTCTGCCTGACTTCCGAAAAAAAGCCATATTCACGACGATCCGACATGATAAAGCTACACAGCTTGTTTACCGTAGGCGCATCATGTTCGACAGCATAGAAGTCATATCCGCATTGTAATAAAGCAAAATAAATTGCTGAAATCGCTGTATTATTTGAAATCAAAAGTTTTTTATATTCCATCCAACATCCTTCCCCATTGTTTTTCCTTGTTTTTGCCCTTACGAGCCGAAACAAGGGAATTGCCTCTCAAAATTACACAACTGCTTTTTCAGCCGATAAAAGCAGTTGCTGTTTGAGAGCGAAATACACCTCTCGCATAAACCAGCGGTTTATGCGAGAGGGATTTCATCTTCTGAAGTATTAAACGATTACCCCTATATCGTGTTTTGGCAGCGCTGATTTTTTAGCGCAACTCATCTTGAAAGAGTATTCTCGCACCATTGATATTTTTGTAGCCTTAAGTTAAAGATCAAGCATACCAAAACCCCGACAATACCGATAATAAAAAACAGCATGGCTGCGCCTGCACCCTTGTTTTCTCCGAAAAGGGATACCAATAGGCTGTTCGCCGTCTGTGCAGCCATTAGCGGTTCAAAAACTTTATCCACAAACAGACCGCCCATCAAAAAACCTATGGGTATAGTAAAAAATTGCAGTGTGTTGCGGCAGGAGTAAACACGTCCCTGCATATTGAGGGGTATACTGCTTCGAAAGATCACATCTAAATTTGCATTCATAAGCGGTATGAATAACCAGCCTAAAACAGCCCCGATGCACCAAATCAACGGTGTTTTTCCAAAAGCCAGAAGGAAATTCTCACTGCTCATTGAAAAAAGCAAAGCGAAGGAAATGACCTTGACCCGATTTTTCGGTGCGGGGAGAAGTGTAACAAGCACACTACCCACCAGCGTTGCGACACCGACACATGTGTTGACGATTCCCAAAACCGTTTCCCCGCCGTTTTGTTTAGATAATATCATCGCAGGAAGCGCTGCATCGTATACAGATGCTACCAAATTGATACACCCCAAATACAAAATCAAGGTCAATATCAATGGATTATCTCTGAGCCATGCCATCCCCTGTCGGGCTGCTGTCAGCAGTTTTTCCGATTCCTGCTTTGATCCGTTGTTTTCAGGGATCTGTATCAACAACAACAGTGTCAGAAAGGCGAATGCAAAGGTGATCAAATCAATGGCAATCACGGCGTCTATCCCGGCAAATGCAAACAAAGCGGTAGCCAGAATAGGCGTCAGGATCGAGTTGAGTGACTGAGAGAATGAACGCAGTCCGCTGGTTTTCTGATAATAGTTTTTGGGGATCAGCAGTGTCGTCGCCACCTCGCTTGCAGGCTGCTGAATGGTATTCATCAGTCCGTTCAGGGCGTTCAAAATATACAGGTGCCACGCATTCAGAGCATCGGCTTTGATAAGAAGAAAAACAATAACGGTGCTCAGCGCCGCAAGAAGATCGCAGACGAGCATGGTGCACTTTTTGTTCCACTGGTCGCTCAAAGCACCTGCAAATATGCTCATGATCACATAAGGCGCATACGAACAGACCGATAAAAGCGCAGTTCCGAGTGCAGAGCCACTGCGAAGATAGAGCCATAATACCAACGCATAGCTTGTCATTCCGCTGCCAAGCGCAGAAAGAGCCTGCGTACCCCAAAGCAACAGATACGGTATAAGTTGTTTTATTTTCATAATTGACTTTGCTCCTTTGATTTTTAGTAAATCAAAATGCAAAGCCCGAGGACTTGAATGATTCCTCCATGCAGTGTCCTCAAACTTTGCATGGAGCAGATACAATGCAAAGTTTCACCGGTTATCCCTCCTGTTTCAAATTTGACAATTTTCTAATTCCAATAGTGAAAATATTATTGTAGAAACAAAAAATCCAGTGTTTACGGTACTTAAACGGCAAAGGTGTAGGAATGCTCAAGAAGTAAACGACATTTCTACACCTTTTTATACACCGTTTCGCCCTGTAGTACGTTATTCAAATTATCAAGGATGTTTTCTCCGGTTGAATCCTGGATGGGGTCAAGAAACGAATATCGATCCGGATAATTAGCAAACGCTGTCCCTACGATTTTCGTCCCATTTGCTTTGTGAGCTGTGTATCCTCTTAGCAAAGTTTCTTCGGTTACAGTATCCCCAGTCAGGTCTATGAGGGTTCTGCCGCTGTAAACGACTTTACTTGTAGCCATTTAAGCCTCCCTCCTACCCGATAGTTACCGTAGTACCTCCAGCGGGATTTTCACTCTCATTGTATGGGATTGCTTTAACCGTAACCTGAGACAAATAATTGTATCCGTCATCAGAATCCGGAAGGATTGTTTGCGATTCCGTCGAAGGTGTTACTGTCTTTGCCTGGGGTTTGGCATCTTCTGTACCAGACATGGCGCCTTCTACACCCAGCAAGGTAATACCTTCCCGAATGTTGTCTGGAATAAGTTTCTCTTTTTCTGATGCCGCAATACCAACTTTACCAGAACCGTCATGGTGTCCCTGCGGAATGGTGTACTCTTCATCCTTAGCAGAAATCGTTCCAGTCACCGCTCCGTTATTCTTCATGGTTCCCGTCAGTTTCTGACCTCGTACGTACGCGGTCTTTCCCTGAAGGATTTCAGCAACAGCAGCCGTCGCATCGGAAGAATCTACATCGTATTCACAAGTACCTGTGATTGACTCCCCCCCCTTGTCATGGGCGGTAAAGCCGGAAAGAATCTTATCAGCAGTTACGGTATCGCCGGTCAAATCGATCAATGTCTCTCCACCGTAGATTACTTTGTTAATAGCCATATTCTCTCATCCTCTCTTTTTGAGACATAAAAAAAAAGAACGGTTGCCCGCTCCAGTTACTCGTCTTTATTTGCCTGTTTAATAATTTGATTCACATAGGTACTGAGGCCCGCCATTAAAATTCCCTGAACGATTGCCGTAAATATAGCCATTGCAATCTCCTGACCGTTCCCCAGTGGACACGTTGCCAGAACCCAAATCCCACAAAGGACGATGCCAGAAGCACCGAGAATCAGCGGAATATACTTGTCCTTAATTGTCTGCGTCTGTTTCAGACCCATACCACAGAAGTACAGGACAATCGCCACGACGATCAGTTCCGGCTGCACATAATTCATAATCTGTTCCATCATGATTTTTCCTCCTACTAATTTTCTTCAACATATGTCGATTTGTGGATGGGAAGTTTATTGACTTCCAGCATGATTTTCTGTGCCGAACCATTCCCACCCATTTTTTCATAAGGTTTATAAAGGTAATCATTGAGGTTTTCATACTCGTCTTGAGTGATCCATCCTCGTTCGATATAACACATTCCAAGATACACAATCCGGTCATGCGCTAATCCGATGAGCATTTGAGTTTTTACATCTTTCTTTTCGCCTCGTTTCTGGATATACGCCCAAAACCCAGAAGAAGCTATGACGGCGCAAACAATTGTTGCTACCATTTGAAACCATGGCTCCATTTTAGCATCCTCCAATATTTATTTGATTTTGTCGGTTACAACGATCTTTTTGTTGACAATCGTAATCGATTTTTCAAACAAATCTTCATAGAGACCTATTAAGTTTTTCCTTTGCTCCCTGGATAAAAGCTTATAGAAGCCTCCCATCCAGCCTCGAAACATGTTCTCTACATTTTCATACGAAATCTCCTCATTCTTCACCTTGACAGCGAGCTTCTTGAGCTTTCTTCGCATCGTAGTAACCCGCTTTGAATTGATTCGTTTGATTATCTTTCCGGAATCCGTTAAGCTATATTTGATTTGCAGAAATTTATAAGTGCTGGAAATCTTCACAATACGAGTTTTCTTCTTATTGATATGGATTCCATACCCTTCTGCAATCCGATGAATATTATCGAGCAAATCCAACAATTCCTCTTTACTCGGATTCATGATGTACCAGTCATCCATGTATCTTCCATAGAACTTCTGACTCCGTACATACTTGACGTAATTGTCAATCCGGTACGGATAATAAATCCCAATTACCTGAGATAGCTGGTCGCCAATGTTTACCGACTTCTCCATCCACTTTTCGCCTGTCAGTGTGGATTCCGGAATTTTCCTATACTCCAGCTTGTTGAAAGTATCGGACATACATCTGGCGTATTCTTCATCCGTCATATAAGAAACATCGATTTTGAATCCATCAAAAATCTGTGTCAACAGCCAGTCAATAAATTCATCGTCATTAAACAGCTTTAAGAGTTCCCGTTTAGCAATCTCATGAATAATATTGTCGTAAAACTTGGAAAAGTCACCGAACAATATCCACCCTTCATTTCCATACAACCGATAGTATTTACGGAGATGAACTTCGAACCTGTCCCGTTGATGGGAGATACCTCTTCCTTTAATCGAGGCGCAATTGTCGTAGATAATATGCTTCTTCACTTCTGGAAGCAAAACTTCATCGCATAAGACATGCCGAATAATGCGATCCCGAATTTGAATACTTGTAATAGGTCTTACTCGGCCTCTCTCAAACAGCGTGAATTCCTGCGTAGGTCCATTTTGAAGGGTCCGATTCATCAGGTCATCTTGAATGGAGAAGATGTACCGAAGAAAATTCATCATGAATTTCTGGGTAGTCTCCTTCCATTTGCTGGTTTTGACAGAAACCTTGTAAGCCCTATACAAGTTGTTGGCGTCACAGATAATCTCCTCATAGTCCATAAATCATTCACCGTGATAGCAATACTTACCGTAGTAAATTGCGTCCGGCTTTGCTATTTATCCATTCGGAAAGGACAATGTCTCCTTCTCTGTTGGTTAGGCAGAGAATCCGGACGAACTCCATTAGAGTTCGAAGCGTTGTTGTAGTTCGTATTGCCATTGTTGTTCACATTAGCGAAATTAGCCGAAGAAACGACGCATAATTAGACATTACCCTCTTAACTGTGACTTGATTCGGTTATCTCGTTGACGCCACTTCTTTATCAATCCGATTTCTCGGTCGATAGCTTTAACATAGCGACTGTAGAGATTAACGTCCACTTCGAATATCTCAACGATTCGTTGCAACTCTTTCAAAAGTTGCTCGCAGTTTACTATGGCTGTATTCTGATAATCTCTTCTTTTCTCATATTCATGCAGCGTAGTCGGATAGATAGAATTTGCTGCCCGCACATTGCTCGTCAACATGGAAGCCAACTGGTCAATGCGATTTTTGTAATTCAGCATCAAATATCTATACCGTGAAAAATCTTCTGTCGCATCCTTTCCGTGAGCATATCTTACTCGAACAAGCTGATCCAAATCTTTCACTCCGAAACTACGCTGCATAAGGTCGATTAACATATCATGTAATTCAATAGAATATGTAATCGCTTCAAATTTGGATTCGGTCCGGTCACTCACAAGGACACTCATTCTTCAATGTACTCCGTCCAATTGCTGCTCGGGGTACCGGGTTCCCATACATTTGCGTCAATGTCGGAAATCCATTTCTTCCCGTTGTGAGTCACCTTTGCTCCTTTGGAATAGGAATCATGTGCACCTGTTGGCTGTACCCATTCGGGCCATTCAATGGCTGGATCATCTGTTCTAACCCACAAGGAAACGGCATCTTCCGGAGCCCAGGCCGACTGTGAAATATGATCCTGTAAACACTTGTAAAGCGTGTCGCCATACCGAACACGATCGTCTTTCTTATAACTTACAGAATCCGCAGACCATTCGGGGAAGATAGAAACCACGGTAAGAGCTTCCTCGTCGGACAGAGTTTTTACAGCCATCATGGCTGCCGCAGACATAAATGCCTTCTGTGTGATTTCCTGATCAGAAACATCCCGGAGAGCAAACCAGTATAATGAGGTCCATATTTTTATGGATTTCATCCTGCTCGCCATCATTGATAATAACTTTGGAAAGGTTCCCGCTAAATACAGACTTTTCGATTTCGGTAGACGAAATGAAGTTGTTGCCATTCAGCTTCAACTGGTCGATGACATGTCCGTTTCCGAGGGTGATTTTATAAACTTTATTATCCATTTTGATTCTCACCTTTCTTTAGAGTTTTTCTCTTTATAACACAAATTGTTGTCACCTGCGTACGGTTTTTCACGGGGGCACAAGGCCCCTGGATTCAGACTAACCAATAGCGAAGACCGGACGAACTCCATGAGAGTACGAAGCGTCGTAGAAGGTCGGATTGCCATAGTTGTGCACATAAGCGAAATTAGCCGAAGAAACGACATCTCTGAGCCAGAATGTTGCACGATTGGAAATCAGCTTCGGAACTACTGTGAACAGAGCAAGCTGTGTCTTTCCGATAGTGTAATTCGTCGGGATTACCGTCCCGTTGTTCATCGCCGCATATACATGGCATCCATACATCATAATCTCATTCGGGAGATCAAGCGTAGAATCGAACCAAGCTCCTGATGAAGCGTGTCCGTCGGTAACGGCATTTGTTAGGTATTCGCGGTGAGTAAGAATCAAATCACCGAAGGCGCTTGCTGCCAATGTTTTTGCCTGATCCAAATTCTCCGTGTACATCAGAGAGCCAGTATAGCCGCCAGTTGTAATATTGGTCTCATTCATCTGAGCATTATAAAGCGGCTTATCCGGCATGATAACCAGATGCGGAGTGGTAAATGCTGTGTCGCCACAGTTATACCAGTAATCGAAATCTACGATTCTCCATGTATAGCTGCCGATTGTCCAGTAATCGCCCAGGAAGAAGCCTTTGAAAGTTCCATTCTTGATGTTGGCTTTCTGCTCTTCTGTAACAACGGCACCCAGATTTTTCCCCCTGTAAATCATCCGGCGCTGTTCTTTCGGAATGAAAGCATCCAGCATAGCAAAAAGCGCGTCATCCGCACCAATAGCCTTGTTTCCTTCAGCCGTTCCAATCAGCAGTTTGTCATCCGCTGTCAGCGCGTTAATCTGCGTAAGTTCCGACAGATTGACACCGGAAATAAAATCCTGAGAGCTGATAAGCCCAATCAATGACTTAATGAAATCCGCCACCAGAATTGTTTTGGTCCCATTGTTACCGTCAATTAAGACCATATTGCTCGAATCCAGTGTCTGGACCTTTTCATAATCGGTAATTTTCATCTCGATATATCCTCCTTTTACTTAATACAAAAAATAACGCGGCCGTCGATAGGCTGACCGTTGCTATCCAGAATCAAGGAGCTGGAATATGCACGCGCCACAATCGGGTCCACGTTACTGTCAATGATAGTTCCTTCTGATGAATCGAGAAGATTGTCGTAATTCTCGTATCCGTTGTCATAAAGCTTGTTGTACACGGTAAATTCCGTCCGAATTCCATCTACAATTTCTTCCAGAATCTTCGTCCTTTCCTGCAACTCCAATATCTGGTTTGCCAGGTTCGCTTCCACATCTTCCGAAAGAGTATCCTTCAACTGCTGGAACCACTCATCAAACAATGCCTGAGCGTTTTCTCTCCACGCAGCCATTTCAGATGTATTGTCATTCGTGTACTCGTTAAACCAGGACGCCCACAACTGTTTCCAATAGGTGTTTGTCTCCTGCATATCCGCCGTCTGAGAAGCATACCAGTCATCCCACTGTTTTTCCCATTCCAGATAAGATTGCTGGATTTCTTCCGTCTGGGCGTTAAACCATGTTGTCCACTGCTCTTTCCAG